>DAOVGR010000034.1 GCA_030672305.1 Thermoplasmatales archaeon
TCAACACATATCATTTTAATTAAACAATTTGAGCATGGGCATGTTTCTCCATGATCATTAATTGGTTTTATACATACAGCACAACTATGCTTATTATCAATATCAATATCAATAGAACTGTTACATCCTTTACATAATCTCTCTCGAATTTGAAATATTGTTTCTTCTTTCATATTCAATCCAACATGAAATCCCCATTAACAGAAGGGTCAAGATCTCCACATAGCTTTGCTGCAACATGTTGAAGTTCAAGTTCCTGGGTTATTTTAATTATATTATCAGTATCATCTTCATATATACGTCTTGTTATTCTATTCATTTCTATTATTTCAAGTTTATCAAGAAAATCATTTCCATTTGAAAGTTTTGTATCTTGATCTGTTTTTTTAATATCATTTAAAAATTGTATCATTTTAGATCTCCTTTACTGTTAATTCAAACTGTTGTCTATCTTTAAATCCTTCAGCTAATAAAGAATCAACTAGAGTTCCTTTATCTAATATATTATCTGTATTATACATAGTATATCCACAAGGTATTTTTAGGTTAGTAAATGGAATTTTAAATTTAATTTTTTTTAAGATAAAATTGTATTTTTGCTTCATTAAAACCCTCCTCTTGCAAATTTAAGTGGGCACAACGAATTGTACCCACCTATATAGCCTCCCACGGTCGAAAACTTTACTCTTCTAATTCAATCCTATTGGCTACAATCATGGATTCTACCCAGACAGGCGCATCTTTATCTTTATAATAAGCAGCACACCGACCAATAAAATTTCCAAGTTCAACAGAAATTGAATCAGGAATTAAAACCAATCCTGCTGGGTCTCTCTTTATCTCATCTGGAAGTTTACCAATCCAGACTTTATCATAATCTTCCCACTTCATGGCACGTTTGGTAGCGACTTTCTTTCCAAAACCATCTACTCTTATTCGACCTCCACCAGTTGAAATCCAGTTGTATTTATCTTTTTTACAACACATGGAAAATCCGACTATGATTTTATAATCCTTATGTGGATGAACACCAGCAACAAGAACGCCGATCTTTTTTCCACCTTTCTTTTTATAAACAATTCTTCCCTTATCGTCGGTAACAACATGACCTGTTGTAGGATCTTTTACCATCCTCCGAGTAGGGTTGCTTCTGATAAACTTAACCATTGGGTTGACCAATGAATCAAAATTAATATGCTTCAATTCAGTTTGCATGTTTTTCTCCTTTCCTTTCTTTTTTATTTTGTTTTTATTATTTTTATAAAATTGTAAACCCCCAAACTCTACATTTATCTGAGGTAGGAATACTACATCCCCAGTCATCAACATGAACTTTTACTGGAGTATTTCCTTTTGGAAATATTCCAAGCCCAAAACTATTTTTATTTTTTTCATTTGCATCAAGATGCCAATCTCTGTAATATTTTCCCTTTTTATAGAAAATAGTTTTATTAAATATACCACGACCAAATTTGTCGTGTTCTCTAAAAACAAACAAATATTTACCATCAAATTTTAAATTATATTTTTCAGCATAACCTTTCATTTCTTTTAGAGATTGTTTTTTAGTTCGTTTTTTATGAGTTTTATAGAAATCTCCGAGCAGTTTTTTAGTAAACCATGAAAGGTTTTGGTTACAAAGAGCTCTATCTTTTTGATTGTTATTTAATTTTTCAAAATCATCTCTGGTAACCCATGAAAGGTTTTGATAACGAAGAGCTCTATCTTTTTGATAATTAGTTAATTTTTCAAAATCATCTCTGGTAATCCAAGAGAAGTTTTGATAACAAAGAGATATATTTTTTTGACTATTATTTAATTTTTCAAAATCATCTCTGGTAATCCAAGAGAAGTTTTGATAATAAAGAGATATATTTTTTTGACTATTATTTAATTTTTCAAAATCATCTCTGGTAATCCAAGAGAAGTTTTGATAACGAAGGGTTGTATCTTTTTGATAATTAGTTAATTTTTCAAAATCATCTCTGGTAATCCAAGAGAAGTTTTGGTTACAAAGAGCTATACTTTTTTGATAATCAATTAACTTTTCAAAATCATCTCTGGTAATCCAAGAGAATTTTTGGTTATGAAGAGCTTTATTTTTTTGACTATTATTTAATTTTTCAAAATCATCTCTGTTAACCCATGAAAGGTTTTGATAACGAAGAGTTTTATTTTTTTGACTATTATCTAATTTTTCAAAATCATCTCTGGTAATCCAAGAGAATTTTTGATAATAAAGAACTGTATTTTTTTGATTATTATTTAATTTTTCAAAATCATCTCTGGTAATCCAAGAGAATTTTTGATAATAAAAAGCTATACTTTTTTGATAATCAGTTAACTTTTCAAAATCATCTCTGGTAATCCAAGAGAAGTTTCGATAACGAAGGGCTCTGTCTTTTTGAATACTATTTAATTTTTCAAAATCATCTCTGGAAGTATCTTTTACTTTCATTTTAAATTCCTTTAAAATAATTTTAATCGTTTAATCCTTGATTTAAATTCGTCTTCATCAAAATAATAAATTTTTTTATCTCCCCAACTTTTACAATTAACTACATATCCTAATAATCTACATATAGATTTAAAAAGAAAGATAAATTTTATAGGTATACCAGATGGTTTACTATATCCAATAGGATGTTCAACATTACTCATTTTGTTAAATATACCAACACCTAAATTTACCCAGCACTCAACTAGTGTTTGAAAATGTTTGCCATCTTTCCAATCATTAAATTTATCACACTTCTTTTTTGTGCAGCATGCTAGAACTATACATTCATCACATGGACTACCAGGATCATCTTCATAATATGGAATTGTCAAACATCTTGGAGTTTTTGAATACAGTTTTTGAGAGGTATATGCTGATATATTTTCTTCACCAGTACAAAAATCAATAAATTTTTTGGTCATTTTTTTGTCCTTATTGAAAATAATTTATTTTCTTTAAAAAATTTGGCTTGTGTTCCATCCTTTACTAATTTCATTGATGAATCTATAGCGGGATCTTTAATTTCTTTAATCGCATCTTTTCCATATTTATTTGAAAAGATTTGTACGGAATCTTGTTCATTTATACTTATAACGATACCATTATCTAAAACTACAAAGTTAGCAGGTATGAAATTAATATCATCTTCTTTACGATAATTATATTTATTATTTTTTAAATCAAATTTAATAACAAATCTATTATATTTACTATCCTTGTAAGTTGTAGCAATTAAAACATTAGATTCATATTTAGCATCAACAACTCGATACCCATCTAGTTCATCAACTTTAATAACAAATGATTCAGAATTACCTGATGAATTTGGTTCTATAATAACAAAGAACTGTCGACCAAAAACACTTTGAGAAACACAACCACTGAACACTTCGCTAGCATTTGGCAGTATCCCCCATGTATGTTTTACTGTTGGAAATATTTGATTATTCATTTCTTTGAGAGATATTTCTATTAATTTTCCCTCATTTTTTATAAATAGGGAATTCTTATAAATCATTTTATCAGAACATGTCAAATGAGAATTATTAATTTTGATAGACTCTGGAGAAAAATATTTTATTTCCATGTCTTCAATTTTAATAAATATGGGATTCAAATTTTGAGTTGTAAATAAAACCTCAACATTTGGAGCAACTGTATATTTCTTCCCATTAACATATAAAGAATTTTTTGTTTTAATAACTTCCATCCCATGAGTAACACTATAATAAATAATTTCAGAATCAAACTTACGAATTTCTTTGATCTCAAAATTATCTGTACTGTTGATAATAATATGTCTTATAGTGATAGGTCCTCGTACACCAGCTGTCATTGGTGGTTCAGTCCGTTTCCCATTTTCAAACAACCCATAATACCAATCTTTATAATGAGTTGGAATTAAATCAAAACTCCTTGCTGCTGGTGGGATCCTGACATCTTTATTAAATACAGACACATTGTCAACAACTCTTTTTTGAAAATCATTCTTTTTATATTTTCTATGTTTTCCTTTGTATGGATGAATTCCTATAAATAACTGGAATGTGACTACAGCAAATGAGAACCAATCTGTTACTTTAGAAAATGTGTTTGATTTCCAGTCTCGAACTGAGGGCATGATTGCAGTTGCTGGGAAACTTGGAGTTTTCCAACTATTAACATCAATGAAATAAGGGATAACAAATGAATCATCTACCATGTAATTGAATTCATTTCCATCCACAATTAAACATTTAGCTTCATGAATCTTATAAGTAGAATTCTTAATATTTTCAACCAGTTCAAGTATCATATCTTCAGATACATTGTTTCTATTTCGGAAATCATTTGTAAAAAGTTTACATAGAGCTTCACCCTTAACATATCTCATTGTAAAACCAACAATTGTATTAGAAGGATCTAAAATAATATCAATAGGTTTAATGATATTATTATCGTTGACGTTATTAAGTTCTTTAATTTTGGCTTCTGGAATCATTTTAAGGGGATCTTCATAAATTTTATAAATAACATTACCTTGTCTATAAATGCTTCCTTCACCACCCTTTGCAACAAAATCGTTTTGTGTAAATTTAACTTTTTTATTTTTTCCTTGTATGTGATACATCTTTCTTATCCCCTATTCCTTTAAAGAATTTAACCGGATCTTTTAAGAGCATTTTTACAAATTTTTCTAATGGAGTTTTCCCTTCAAGAATTATTGGTTTATTTGCACCACACCAATCACATTTTCGGGCTCGCCAATCTTCCCATTCATGATGGCATTTTCTACATTTATAGTATGGCATTTTATTCTCCTTCTGTTTTACAATCACATTTAGGATAAATGTCAATACATATTACATGACCTTTTCTTACACATTCCTCATAAGCTCCTTCTGGTTGACAACATCCTGTAATAGATAAATAAAGAAGCAAAAGTAAAATTAATTTTTTCATATTGACCTCCAAATAAGATATTATTCTTCTTCTATAACAAAAGCTCCAATTGATAAATCATCCAGATGTTCGTAACCTTGTTGTTCTAATTTAGTTATTGCTCCCTTTTTACTCAATAGTCTTCTGGTTAGAAACTCTCCTTTTAAAGTTTTAAAAGATGAAAAATCCCCTATAAGATCTTTAATAGATAAGAATTTCGATTGTTCTTTATTGAAAAAAGTTGAAATTCCATCAGAGAAAATAAAAATAGTTGTTTGTTCACCATTTTTAATTAAATGATGGGAACAGTATGGTTTATCATAATCCATTGTACCAGTTACCAGATCATATATATTAGAATAATTATAACAGTAACGTTTATCAACCATTTTTATTATGTTATTATTATGATATATTTTGTTTCTTTCATCATCTAATTTATATGATAAATAATATGGGGTATTTTTAGTATATTCAATTGTTTCAATTGTTGTATTATCTTTATCAATAGAAACTATACTTCCATCACCATACATAATAATTTTTAATATTCCAGAATCATAGTAGACAACTGTTAAAGTTGCATCTAAAGCAGTTTTGTCTATTCCCATTTGTGTTATAATTGATTTAGCACACCAAATAACAAAAGTCCCCATTCTAGATTCATCTATAGAACTAATTGAATCCTTATAACATTCTAAATACTGTCGAGCTGTGTGACATAAAATTCTAGCACCAATATCTGTATCCTTAGAGCTAGAACATCCATCTGATAAAATAATATAAGGAACAGGATCATAACCTGAAATAATATAATCTTGACAAATTTTATGGGTCTTGCCTATTTTTAATAAGTGATCAATGTGTACTTTTTTCATTAGATTATCCTTTTCTATTTAAATATTAAATGAGATTAACAAAATAATAAAAATAATTACTATACCAATAGATAAATAAACACATCTTTTAATATGTTGTAAATATTTAATCTCAATATTTCTTTTGTTTATTAAATATTCACCTATTTCTTCATAGGGTATCCATTTACTACTTAAAAATTGTTTTACCATATTCAACTCCTTAAAATTAATGGGATAATGTATATGTTACCCCATTTCGCAGGTTGTTAAGCGGCAACCTCAGTCGATTTTTCATATGTTCGTTTAAGAATTGACCATCCAATTTCTGCCACTCCAGGTTGGAATAAAACCAATCGTTGCCATTTTATTCTTTTACCTTTTTCAGAATAGTCTTCTTCCCACTTGATATTCTTTAACCACCCAGGAAAGCTATCTGGATTACTATAATGAGCAAACTCAGAAGCCCTTGTCATAAAACGAAGTCCTTCAATAATTTGAGCATATCTCTTTTGTTTATCATAAAGAGCTATCATATTTTTCTGGTTAGTTTTTGGCATTTTATATTCACCTTTAAAAGGAGAGTGTTGAAGTTTAACTTCAAATGAAGTGAATATTTTCTTTATTCCCTTTGTTTTTTCACCATAAGAATATGCTGCCGGTCCTTTCTCACCAGGAAATTTAATTCCCATTTGTAACATTATTTTATATGCTGCTCGGCACCAACTTGCTTCTTCGGTAAGCCTTTCAATCATAAGTTTGGTAATAAAATAGTGATGTCCGAAAAAACTGGTCCATCTTGATGGTGCTATAAAGTTTTTGAAGAATATAGTATTCCCTGTGAAAAGTTTGTTTTCATAGAGCCATCTGTTTTCTTTTAAAGTTGGTGAGAATTGGATTGTTTTCCATCCCTCATACCATGAACCATCGAGATCAGTTAACATAAATGTTCTGAAATCTCCAACTGAATCTTCAGAAATAATATTCATATCCTTAATTTTAACTGAGAAACTAAAGAAATTTTGGTTGGATTGGAGACTTGTAATTACTCCATTCCTATTTTTATCTGATATAGTCTTTTGATCTGTTCTGGTTTTGGAAGCTCGTCTTGATTTATATGTAGGAATAGTAATGACAGCGTCTCGTTTTGATAATTCCCATAGAAAACAAACCAGATCTAGATTTGTCAATTGGAGCTTACCGGTTTCATCATAATAAGCTGGCCCTGGTTTTCTTTTGAAGAGATCATACCCCCACCATCCTTGAACTTCTAAAATTGCTGGAAGCAAATCTTCAATTCCTCGATCCATAACATCAAGTGCTACGGGATGAATATTAACGTTCATTAAAGTCTGTGCTACATGTTTCTTTTCTGTCATATTTTTAGTTCTCCGTTTTGAAAGTTATCTCCTAAAAGTTTGTTGGGTGGACTTTTAAATCCACCCAACTTAGGAGAAATTAAAATGAAAAAACCTTTAGAAAACGAGAGGTTGACTAGCCTGCCCGGATCCTAAAGCCTGTGATTGAGAGCTAATGCTCTCAGAAATAAACTTAGCCAATTTTGCTAGATTGGATACTGTAGCATCACCAGCCTTAATATACTCTGATAAATTCGCTTCTTCATGAAAGGCATCAAGTTTATCAGAGAAGTATTTTTTATCAGAAGAGTTTGGATCAAAAATACCAATAAGAATAGTTATTAAAGATTCAATTTCTTCTCCAGATAGAGCTTTATCAATCTGATCTTTAATCATTGATGCAACTGCGCTACCGGCATTATTATCTCCATCTGTAATAATGTAAACGCAACCATTTACATCAAAATCCTGAGCTGAAAGAGATTCTGCCATTTTAAGAGTAGCACCAATTCCACTGAATGTTGCGTCATATAATGCAGTCATTCCTTGTGGGTTAAGTTTTTCATAATCATTTTCATCAATAGATGATAGTGGAAGAAAACCGTGTATCTCCATAACATCTGTGTTGAATAAAATATATCGAATCAATAAGTTTTCAGACCTTGGATTTTTCTTACACGCTTTGATAATTGTTTTAATCGCATTTAAAAGCTCATTTTTAAAGAGGCGAACACTTCCAGTAACGTCACAAACAATTGTTACCAAAGTATATTCTGTAGCTCCAAGATCTTCAATCCGGATTGCTGAAAAAGTGAAATTGCCCGGACCAGCAATTTTCATTTCTTGTGTATTATCATCTTGCATCAATTTTGGCATATTATTTAATCCTCCTTTAGTTTAGTTAAATCAAATGTTGTGTGGTCTATATCTTTTATTATTTCACCTTTAAAAAGGTAATAATCTGATTCAAGATTCCACTTTTTAATATATTCTCTTACCTCTTCTGGAGTATCACATGGAATTATTTTAAAATCATCTCCATGATCCCAGAAGTGCCCGATAAAATACTTCATCTCATAAATTCTACAGTTGTACTAACCTGCATACCTCTGGCCATCATATCACTGACAAATTGTTCTCCTATATCTGTGAACATAGTTGTACCAGGAGGATCCGGAACATCAGATGTAGCATCCTGTAAAAGAACCATCTTTTTAACATTCTCTTCTCCAAAATTGTCAGCAATATCTTTTACAGTATTCGCCAGGCAATGAGACCGGGCCTCTCCAGAAAGAAGAATAATATCTGCTTCTTGAAGAGTTTTAATTAACCCTGTATTAAGTTGAGTACTCGGATCTTCGGGGTCAGGAACATCTGCTTGAACTGCTGAATAATGTTCAGTCCAGAAATTAGAACCCTTAGTTACATAATCAACCATAGCAAACTCTTTTTCCCATTCAAACAAGGCATTATCCAGAACAGGAATAACTCCATGCCCATACTTACCGATAAGACAATGTGGAGGCCATACACATAGAGGATATCTTTTATTTGTTTCCAGGGTGGAAACATATTCAAGTGATCTCTTTTGAAATTGTGGATTGGTTGTCCTCCATAATCCCTTTTCCACATCATCTCTACTGATAATAGTGAAATCATAGTTGCCTGGATGTTCACCATTAGAATTTATCCAGAAGATTGGATGGGCAATGTCGATATAGTGGTGAGTATCCAACGTAACATGAATATCATCAAGTTTATCTTTAAGACGCATAACCATAGATGATAGACGTACCATATCTTCATTAGCACCTGGAACAAAAAGGGCACCTTGATTAATGATATCTTTAGAAATATTTGCCTCAAGAAAACTAACTTCTTCAGCAGTCATTTTACTCATGTCGATACCTGGCCAACAAAAATCATTCTGTGGATCAATTACTAGTAATTCAGTTTTCATTTTTTCTCCTTTCTTGTTAAGATTATATTTTTACTTTCATACCCAGTTTCTAAAAGTTCTTTATAAAGTTTAGCTGCATCTTTTCTACTTAAATTACTCATAACAACTCTTTTTAAAACAGGGTGAACACCATCGATTTTATATTTATTGTAATCACAATTTTTACAAAATTTTATTCCTGTTTTATCATGCGTCTTTTCAAAGATATCCTCTTTTGTTAGTTCTATGCCACATCCAAAACAACATTTTATATTATAGATGTTAAATTCAAATTGCCATTTATAGATAACTAAAGCGGAAGAAAATACTTTTGTTTTAATTTCAAAGTGAAAATATATTATGTCATTGTCCCATTTTTCATTTAAAAAATTAACAACTTTAAGCATATAATTTTTAGATATCATTTTATAATACTGCATAGGTTTCCCCTTTACTGTTTTGACAAAGCATCAGCCCTTTTGTTTTTAGATCTTTTAATCCAAGATAATTTCCATTCTACTGGGATTTGTTTTAAAAGAAGGTTAGCTTTTAACGCCAATCTTTGAAGATGAAGTTTATTGTTTTTACAATTTCCGTTAACTTGATCTATAACTAATTTCGCATCTCCAAAAATTCTGACCTTTTGGATATTATGAGATACAATTTTTCTCAGGAGCTCGATAAGAGCCCAATATTCAGCTTCATTATTAGTTCCATATCCAATCTCGGTTGAAAATTTTGCTAAAGTGTAAGTTCCATCTTTAATATATCCACCAATTTTCATATTTCCCGGGTTTGGAGAAGCTGATCCATCAAAATATGCTGTAAAGGTTTTAGAACAAGACTGTTTAGGTGTAACTTCTTTACTTTCTAAAATTGTGCTCATAATTTTTTTGATAGGATTGAATCCCAATAGAGAGATATATTTAGGACTAAAATTTGGAGTTGGGTTGTTTTCAATAACTACAGGACCGTCTTTACTCATAATTATATCTATTCCATTTATTGCTGCTCTTATACATTTGGATGTGTTAATTGCTAGAGTTGTTACTTCTTCTGGAACATCACTATGATGACTCATAAGAGATCCTTTACTTATACAACCCAACCATCCATCAATTAGACTTCTTGTTACAGTGAATACAATTTCATCATTACAAACACACACTCTATAATCAACTTGCTCTGTGGATTGTGTAAATTCTTGAATTACTGTATGGTCTGCTTTAACATGATTGAAAGCTGCATCTACCTCTAACCGGTTAATACATTTAATAACCCCCCTACTCCTCCCAGATAATGTTGGTTTTATTATCACGGGATAATGTAATTTTTTAATAATTCGATCTATATCATCCATTACCGGTTCAGTTAATAAGTAAGTTTTTGGAGATGGTATGTTGTAGTATTCCATTAAATTGGCAGCATAATATTTACTATAATCTACGCTGGCAGCTTCGTGTGAATTAATAAGATCTGTTTCTTTTGAAATAGATATAAGAGAATTCATAAACTTTATCATGCTAAAATATGGATCTCTAGCAGCATAGCTGGGCATTACTCTATTCAAAACCAAATCAAAACTTTTAAATGATTTACCATTTATTGTATTAACATGTTCTTGATATATTGTGTGCCCTTTTTTATATAAAAAATTTGCTATTTGTTGTTCACACCAGTCAAAACTATTATATATAATTGCAATTCTCATAAGTCCTCCATTATTTATGTAAGTAAGTATATCCTTCACAACAAAGTGTCATACCATTATTAAGAACTTTTGATGTAGAATTATTTTTTCCATGATGGACTAATCGAATTTTTTCTCTAATAGCTGTAGGATAAGATTCCATATCTTTAATATAAGAATGAGTTCCTCTAGCATAATAATCTATTAAACAATCATGAAATATAAGATTACTATTTGCCATTACATAAGACCATGGATTTAAAAGATCTGTATCTCCAGTGAAAGTTATTTTTTCTTTATTCAAATGGACTCCGTATGCTGGAATACCACTATGTTGAACTTCAAACATAGTAAATAGGGTAGGAAAATTTTCACAATGGACCATTCTATATGGAGAAAAGTCATATACATCTTTTCTAATATTTTCTTTTTGCCCAACATTAAATACTGTTGATTCTAAATATTTCAAAACATTAGTTCGACATTTAAATCCAAATGCAACATTTGTAACTTTATTAAACATAAAATATCTATAGTAAATTAAAGCTCCCAAACTACCAACGTGATCTGGGTGAGTGTGAGTGATGATAACTGTAGCTATATTCTCAATATCATACTTACCTGAAACTAATTTTTGAAAAACATTGTAACCACAATCAATAAGAAACTTTTTCTTTCCATACTCCTTCTCAGGTGGTGTTAATAAAAAAGACGTATTTGTTATTTGCGGAGTAAATAAATTACCAACTCCTAAAACTTCAACTATCATGCTTTATCCTCCTTTAATTCTTTTCGTATTTCCATTAATAATTTACCTAAATTATTTTGACCAGGTATATCTTTGCACTTTTTACATTTACAATTACCCCAAAAATTATCATGCCAGGTATTACCTTCCTCAAGATCTTCATCTTTTGTCAGTAATAATAAATTTCTTAACTCGGGATACATGAATTTTTTATGCAGTAACTTTTTCATAATATTTATTTTAACTTTTTTCCAATCTGGTCGAAGTTTAACCTCCCGCCCACGCCTTTTAGCCAATCCAGCTTTATTTCCTGGAATAAATGATATCCTTTTTCTATACGTACCATCAAATGATTTCGACGCTACATATGCATGTTCAACACTTGGATACATTATTCCCTCAAAGTTGATTGAAACTTAATAAAAGTTTGAAAGAAACCTATACTGATTTTTAAATAAATTAATCATATTCTTGCCTCCTTTAATTTTTTTTTGGAAGATTTATCTGTATTTGATAACTCAACTAATAGCACAAAAGCTTCGTCATCAAGTTTTTCAGCTGATGAAAAATGGTGAATTGTACATTCATTTGCACTACATGACATCTTCATTGCTGATATTGAAGATATAAGTCCAGTACAATTTTCAGCTTCTGCTGCCTCTAATTGCGACTGTACATATACTTTATCTGTACACCTTGAAATAACGTTTGACATTCTTTTAACATCATTATTAGTATAGTAAAGTGGACCATATTTTAAAAAAATTTCTCCTACTTTTTTACTGGTCATGGGTCTAGCTGCCACGCCGATTAGATAATGGTGAGGTAAAGATTTGTCTATTTTTAAAGTTGGAATTTGCATTAGATCTTAATCCTTTTTTAGAACAAAATTAAAATTAAAGTTAGTTGAAAGGAGAATTTTATGTCTACAAGCCCTGAACATGAATACCCATATCCATACCCGTACTATGAAGAAAAGACAGGAAAAGTTAATTGTCAAATTTGTGGTAAACCATTTGCTATCATATCTCCAAGACATCTTAAAAAACATGATATGACACATGCTGAATACAAATTAAGATTTCCAGATGCTCCATTAGCAAATGAAGAATTTGCTGTCAAAAGTTTATACGGTCGTCATAAAGATATGTTTAAATCTAGTGAGCCAGATGAACCAGATGATTATACTTTAACTGACGAAAGTATGATAGGTAAAGAAGAAATTGTTGATAAAGAGGTTATTACAATTAAAGAATTTGGAGTTACTGAAAAAAATAATACTCCTTTAGATCCTGTTGCTAGTATGAAGAAAAGAATTTTTAACCATCTATCAATGTATTTACATAACGTCAGGCAAAACTATTTTATTGAAGATAAAACTTTAGGAGGGTTAACAAAATTTCGTTATATATCAGACTTTGCTGATCCAGTTTTAAAAATTAATGTTGAATTTCCTGATGCATTCTGGCATAATCAAGATTCTTTTGTTGATCCTTTAAGAGAAGAAAAATTAAAATCAAGTGGTTGGAAGGTTATAAAAATTAGAGGTATAGCACCATCATTAGAAAAAATTGAAAAGTGCCTTCAAATATAATTTAGAGACTAATATGACAATAAGTATAGAACAAAATATAAATTCAAATACTTATTAAAGTTATTTCTTTACTAGTTACTAAACATGTTATTAGGGTGTTGCAAATATGTAGCACCCTTACTTACCCTTCTAAATAATAAAATATAAATATACCTTTTCATTAATTAATATATATAGTATTTTTTTCTATCCCTATAGAAATAAGGATAAAAATAAATGTAAAAGATTTACCGTTAGCATGATTATTAAGGAGAAAATAAATGTCTCAATACCCAACACAAACACGTGCAGTTGATCCTTTCGCTTCGTATAACAGCGATGTAGTTAATAGACTTACCAGAATGATAACCAACGGAGAAGATCTTCTATTTTCTCCAGGAGGAATGAACGTAATAGCAGATTCAACTTCACCAAATGATTATGTCATTGTAACAGCAGGATCATGTTTTAAAGACGATACATGGATTCAAATTACAGAACAACATTGGGTTGATTTTAATGATGCTCTTCATTATTTTGGAGGATCAATAATTAAAGAGCCAGGCTACTATTACATAGTTTTAGAATATACATTTGCTAAATCAAGACCATCACCTCAAGCTGCTATAAAAATAATCCCACCTAGTCTGCTTCCAGCTGCATATGGAGCTAATCATGTTTTCTTAAAGGCAGTTGCAGCTACAACTGGTCCGTGGGCGATAGGAACTTTATATGATTATGATCCAGATGATACATCAATTTATAGAGAAAATACAAGTATATGGGCATCTGTTGAACATACACTTCCAGCGTTTTCACAGATTAGGGATCAAGGTAGAATTATTCATGTACGAGATGAAGACAAATATTATTTTGGAGTTGTGGATGCATGGGAAAGACTCGATGATATGCGTACAAGAATTGATCTTAGTACCACCACAGCTAATTTATATGATCTGATATATCTTAATATATCAACATGGGACCCTGCTACTGCAGTATCAGAACTTACATTTGCTCAAGCAGTAGTAACAGAAGTAGGAGCAAATCCAAAAGGAGTATGGGGGGGAATTATAACTGTTAATGTTGAGACAGGAATGGCAGGATCTATATCTTCTGGAGAAATATTATATCTTTCATCTACAGATTCAGGCACAGTCACAAATGTAAAAAGTAACCAACAAGTTGGTGTTGCTTTAGGTTCTGGTGCTGCTGGATCTACTGTCTCTATCTTATTTTTTCCACCCGCTGTAGTAACCACTTCTGTAAAAAGCCTTTTAGATACATGGACTTTATCAGGTGGTAATTATTACCAAGACGTTTACATATCAAGTTTAGCGCCCTCATTACTGTCTAGTGCTTTTGCTATTAATTGTTGGGATAATTCAACAAGAGAATTAATAGAACCAATGTTAGTTGAAAGGCTTAATATAAATACTATCAGAGTGTGGATGCCGGTTAACACTATAGATCTTAATGTTATAGTAACTGATTAAATATTTTAGTTAGAGGAGTTTATATAGTATGTCAAAACCAAATCAATTAGTAATTAATCTTTTAAATGAGATGCATAAAGAAGAATTTAAAATAACCTTTGAATCGTTAAATGTGTTATTGGACTACCTTGAAACTAAAAATAATCCGTCACCAGAAGAATTACAAATTATAAATTCTGTGTATCAATTTATTGAAAAAGTTAATATTCTGGAGTCTGCTCTTAGAATTTATACTGGTAATAACTCACAACGGTTACTTGGTAGTAAGTTAACAAATCTGTACGAAAACTCAATCCTCAATGGTACACAAAAATTATTTGAGTAATAGGATAAAAATTTATGGCTGATGATAAAACTATAAGTCAACTTAATTCATTTTCAACTCAACTAGATTCAAATGATCTAATTGTTGGTGTTGATATAAGTGAGAATGAGACTAAAAACTTTACAAAAGAAATATTAATGAAATCTCCTGGTCCAATTGGTGAGACTAGTCCATCGACTGGAAAATTTTTGAGCGCTACAGTGTGGGATGGTTCTGCATTTGTTGACGTTAGTGGAACATCTGGTAGTTCTGGATCTAGTGGAACTTCTGGAGTTGATGGTTCAAGTGGAACATCTGGTATTGATGGAACTGATGGAAGTAGCGGAACATCAGGTGCTAGTGGAACTGACGGAACTAGTGGAATAAATGGAACCTCTGGTACATCAGGAAGTAGTGGGGATGGATTTGTATATAAAGGATATTGGGAAGATAGTTCTTCATATATTATAAACGATGTTATAGTTAGTGACGCAACCAGCCTAGATAACTATATATGTATTCAAAATCACATATCTGATAACACAAATAAACCACCTGATGGTGCAAGTTGGGCAAGTTATTGGGAACTTTTTTCGTCTGCTGGAACTAGCGGAACATCTGGTTCTGGTGGTACGTCTGGAAGTGATGGTTCATCTGGAAGTAGTGGAACATCAGGAACAAATGGAACATCAGGATCTTCAGGAACAGCAGGTACGTCAGGTATTTCTGGTACCTCAGGAACATCTGGGAGCAGTTTTTCAGTTGACGAATATGGAAATTTAGACGAAGCAAAAATTGCTGAAATTGAAGCAAATGTTGATGGAACTAGTGTTTTATCATGGACCTTTGTAATTATAGACGACAATAGAGCAGATAAAGGGGCTCCTGCAAATATTGATACTTCTGCTAATCTTTCTTTACATATGATTCTTTATATTGCATCGTCAGGTCTATGGGCAGATTACGGTCCTTTTACAGGAATAGCTGGCAGTCATGGTACGTCAGGCACATCAGGCACATCTGGAATTGGATTTTATTATGCAGGAAGTTGGGACTCTACTGGAGTATATTTTTTTAATTATACAGTAACACATAATAGCGATAGTTATATTTGTTTACAATATCACTCTGCCAATTCTACAAATGAACCTGGTGTAGGAGTTGATTGGGAAACCTATTGGAGCTTATTAGTTCCAGGTGGAGCTACTGGAACAAACGGTACTAGTGGTACATCAGGAACAGGTGGTACTTCTGGGACTAATGGAACTAGTGGTACATCAGGTAGTAGTGGGTCATCAGGAACTAGTGGAACAGATGGATCTAGTGGAACATCTGGATCTTCTGGTAGTAGTTTCGTATACATAGGAAGTTGGGATGCTACTACAAATTATCACATTAATGAAGTAGTAACCAATTATGGAAATACTTATATATGTATAAATGATAATATTTCATTTGAACCTGAAATTACAAGCGGATGGGAAAATTATTGGGGTATACTAGCAGAAGGTGGATCATCTGGTAGTTCTGGTACTAGTGGGACATCAGGTATTGATGGAACTAACGGTAGTAATGGTACATCAGGAACATCGGGTAGCTCAGGTAGCTCAGGAGATGGATTTATTAATAAAGGTGCATGGTCAATAGATTCTACTGGTTATGATGTAAATGATATAGTTGAAGATAATAGAGTAGTTTATATATGTATACAAGATCATATTCCAGATTCAGATAATGACCCTGGTACTGGAATTAATTGGACACAATATTGGCAAATATGGTTAGAATCTGGAACTAGTGGAACATCAGGAACTAGTGGAACATCGGGAACTAATGGGACTTCAGGAACATCTGGAGTTGATGGAACATCAGGAGTTGATGGAACATCTGGTAGCTCAGGTAGTAGTGGGTCATCTGGAGATGTGAATGTATTATTTACAACATCTAATATGTGGGAAAAAGCTCAATATTATGACTCTACAAGTATTGTGTCATCAATTGTTGACGGTTCAGCTGTAATATCATGGGATGTAACAGAACATCAAATGGTAGATATAACACTGACTGATGATACTGAACTCCGTGTTACTAATATGCCAAGCGGAGTATCTTACTTTACAATAAAAGTAACAAATTCTGGTTCATATACTTTATCATATAGTAATGATTTTAAATGGTCAGAAGGAGGAACTGTTCCTACGATAACATCAAGTGGAATAGACATACTTACATTTTTCTGTGATGGAACATATATGTATGGGACAGCTACACAAAACTTTACTTAATGGAGAATAAATTGTGATACACACCTCAATGCCTTATTCCTTTAGAACTGTAACAGAAAAAGGGTATGTTTACTGTGGAGATGCCGTTGACATTCTAGCTGATACAGATGAATACAATCCAAACTCTGACGTCTGGGTAAGTAAACAAGATTCTCCAGAAACCCGGCGATACCATGCAGCATCAACAATAAATAATAAAGGATATATTTACTGTGGTGGCATTGCCGTTCAAACAAAAGGATGTTATGAATATAATGCACATGCAAATGTTTGGACATCTATAACAGATTGTCCGGCATATCATTTATACTTCCCAGCAACTACAATAAATAATAAAGGTTATTTATTTGGAGGGAGTAATGTTGTTATTGGTTATGCAAGAGAGGTAGATGAATATACTCCTAATCCCCTTGATTCTTGGGTATCTAAAACAGATATGCCATCTCCAACAAGAAGTATGTCTAGATCTTCTACTATAAACAATAAAGGTTATGTTTATGCTGGAAGTGATCGAACTACAGTACTTTCTATGAGAATTACAGACGAATATGACCCAGATACATGGATAAATAAAACAGATTGCCCATCACCAAACAGACAAAGTCATGCGGCATCTACTATAAATAATAAAGGATATATTTATCTTGGGATGAATTTTGGAGTTGGTCTTTTGCAAGATACTGATGAATATGACCCAGATTCATGGACAAGTAAAACAAATGCACCATCTCCAGGAAGGTATGATCATACAGCATCTACAATAAATAATAAAGGATATGTTTATGGAGGGAATAGTCTTAAACAAGACTGCGATGAATATGAACCAGACACATGGACAAGTAAAACAGATATGCCACCACCAGGTAGATCCTATCTTGAAGCTTCGTCAATGGTTAACTAATAAAAATAACGGAGAATAAACTTTGATACATTCATCAACACCTTATGGATTTTTTAAAGATACAGCAGGAGAAGTTGCAGCAAGTAAGGGATATATTTACGGTGGTATTAATAATGATTGGAATAACATACAAGACTGTGATGAATATGATCCTGATGTCTGGACAAATAGAGCTGATATACCATCACCAGCGAGAGCTCAATCAGCAGCATCTACAATACTTAATAAAGGTTATATATATTATGGTTATAGCACTAGTGAATTACGAGATTGCGATGAATATAACCCAAACACATGGACAAATAAAACTGATGGTCCATCACCAGGAAAATCCGATCCTACTGCTTCTACAATAAATAATAAAGGTTATGTTTACACTGGTCTATCTAGTGGAGGTCGTTTACGAGATACAGACGAATATGATCCTGATTCATGGGCAAACAAAACAGATTGCCCATCACCCATAAGAGATGTAGCAGAAGCATCCACAATAAATAATAAAGGATACATTTTTTGTGGTTCTGGAGTTGGTGGAGTGACCTTTTTAAGAGACACAGACGAATATGATCCTGATTCATGGGCAAGTAAAACAGATGCACCAAGTCCTGTAAGAATATCAGCAGGAGCTTCTACAATAAGTAATAAAGGATATGTTTTTTGTGGAGCTGATGACTCTTATATTCCACTACAAGATTGTGATGAATATGACCCTGATTCATGGACAAGTAGAACTAACTGCCCTAGTCCAGGAAGATATGAATTGGCAGCATCAACAGTAGAAAGTAAAGGATATATTTATTGTGGTTATGATGATATTAATATGTTAAACGATTGTGATGAATATACACCTGACACCTGGGCAAATAAAGCTAATGCACCAAGCCCAATAAGAGGTTATTTAGTGGGTTCATCAATATAAAAAAGAAAGGAAATATGAAAAATGAATTTAAAAACATTGTTAGACGATCATCAAACGGGAATGAGTCAATTTCAAGATGACTTCTTAGTAACAACAAGAGCAGGTGGTACTTTATATGGACAGTATAAACAAGCTCTAAGAGAATTGTATAAACGATTTAGAGGTTTAAGAGAATTAACTTCCAATAACGTAAGATTACAGATTGACATTGAAGAGTTAGAAGAAAAAGTTAAGTTCAAACAAGTATCTGGATATAAATTAAAAAGAGCTGAGATTGACTATAAAGAAAAAGTTATGTTGATGGAAGAATCTCAAAGAGCAATTAGTGATACCAAAAGGGAGTTTATGAGATTCTATCAGCAAGCTGCTCATCTAAAAGAGCAAATTGGTGAATTAACAGATGAAAAAAGACACCAATTAGATATAGAAATGTGGGAATTTAAAATTAAAGAAATGGCTGTTATTGATTGGATTACTAGTGGACGATTAAGGAATAGTACATTTGAGTTTTTACACGCGTGCCCAAAAGAAATGAAAGCAAGATTGGCCAATGCAATTTCACTAGAAAATCAGGATAAATTAATTGAATGGTATGATACTAAAGAAGAACAACATATACCAAATGATTTACCAGAGATTGAGATGCCAAATAATATAGATGACATATTATCCTTAGAAGATCTAAATACAAAAACTAAAATTATATCAATTATAAAATAAGGAAATAATACCAGATGATGACTTGTGATAGATGTGGCAAAGATACGTACGTTATTTTTATTACAAGAGAGCATGAAAAATTATGTGATAAATGTTGGGATAAAGAACGAAAAAAAAGAAACTCCCTAAAAATTTCAACTAAAGATCAATGTAAAAAGATTAAGGAGGAATTAAAAATCCTATGAAAAAGACTTATGGAATAGATATGCAAGGACCTTTTCGGATTCAGAGAGTAAGTAGTCTGCCTTCATGGACTGCAAATGATTTAGGTAGAGAGGTCTATTTAACTAGCGATAATAAAAAATATAGAGGCAATAATTCAGGTTGGGGAACAGCTGATGTAGATAAAATATGGACCCATCAAAATACTGCACCAACAGGATGGAGTATAGTATCAGGAACAACAGACGCATTATTAGCGTGTAAAGGTGGTTCAAATGCTTACAACACTTCAGGAGGAACACAAGCTGGAACGTGGACACAACCAAATCATTCACATGGAATAAATAATCACACGCACTCAACAGGAGCACATACGTTAACAATATCTGAAATACCCTCTCACACGCACACAATTTCAAGAATTTTTATTGAAAGTGGAGTCCATGCTTTTCAAAGTGGAGCTGGAACAGCACCACAATCGGTGCAGACTGCAGCAACTGGTGGAGGTGGATCACATAATCATGGTAATACGGGGTCGAATGGACCAGGTTTTACAAATGCAGCTGCATCTGCAGCTACTTACAGACCTGATGCTAACGTTGGAATAGTAATAGAAAGAAACTAATAAAAAATTAACAATGTAAGGAGAAGCGAATTATGGAGAATACTTGTAATTATAAAGAATGTAAATTATTTGATTTACTAGGAGGTAGTCCAGAACAATGTCCAAACTATATGGAATCATGGTGGAGACCATCAAATGATAATAAACCTATTTTAGTAAGAGACTGTGCTCCAAGGCGTACCCTTTTAATGATACAAGATTTAAGTAATCGGTTAGTTGGAGTACAAAAATCACAAGAAGAGCAAAGAGATGAAAGCACATGGGTGCAAGTTGTCGCTGAAGTTTTAGGAAAAAACTCTGGTGTTAACTTAAATGCATTTGTTAAAGAAAGACAACGACTTCAAAATGTAGAGAAATTAAAATTAGAGCAAGGAGATGATAGTGTAAGAGCTCAAGATGAAAATGAAGTAACATAGAACATAATATAAAGTAGACAGTAGATAGAAAATAAGTAGATAAAAAGGAGACAGATATGATATTAAAAATAGAAAGATACGACAGTGATCAACAATGGTGGATGTTTGATAATATTAGAAAAATTAGCATTTCAACTCCACTACTTAGAAGGAATAGAATAGGTATAAATTATGACGTAACAATATTTGATACACCTAAGTCAGATTGTGAGTGCGAAGATGAAGTTCAATGTAACAGATGTGAAAAATACTTAGTAGCATGTTGTAGGTTAACAGATTATTCTGAAATACTAATAGCATTTGATACACTAGCTTATTTATGTAATGATGAAGGAAAAACAATTGAAAAAATAATAGCAAACTATAAAGACTAACTTAATATTTTGTTTACTATCTACTTTAAAAAAATAAAAGGAGAGCGAATAATGAAACCTGATATAATTGTAGCTCATTGTAGCTTTATCGGGCATACAGGATATGCCAATCACACAAGAGAATTTTTTACCCACCTAAGGAAACACATCCCAGTTAGAGTTAGGAATTATACACATGTGGATGATGTGTCATATCTCACACAAGATCAAAAAGACATGGTAATAAATAACAATAATGAACTTCCATGGGACATAGGTCAACCTTTTAATATATCTAAATATAAAAATCCTCTGAATATAGTATTGAATACAACTAATCATTCCTACTTTTATGATAGGTATACAGGTCCAGTTATATTCTATAATGTATGGGAATCAACAAGACAACCAGATCAATTCTTTAATAAGATGTTGGAGGCAGATCAATTTTGGTGTCCTAGTGAATGGCAAAAAATGTGTACAGTTGAACAAGGGTATCCTATAGACAAAGTTAAGGTTGTGCCAGAGGGTATAGATCCAAATATATTCAAACCAATGAAAGAATATCAAGGGTACCATGATAGTTGTGTTAGATTTCTTTTATTTGGAAGATGGGAACATAGAAAATCAACCACTGAAATTATCAGGACATTTTTACAATCATTTAAGAAAGATGATAAAGTTAAACTTGTTTTAAGTGTAGATAATGATTATGCAGTCGACGGATTAAGTAGTACAGAAGAAAGATTAAAACATTATGGATGGGATAAGGATCCAAGAATTGAAGTAGAACATTTTATGCCATTTAATGAATATCTAGATCACCTACAAACAGGAAGTTGTTTATTATCATGTTCTAGAAGCGAAGGATGGAATCTCCCATTGTTAGAAGCAATAGCATGTGGAACTCCTTCTATACATTCTGATTTTAGTGGTCAGCTTGAATTTGCAAAAGGCGTTTCATGGAGAGTAAATATTAAAGGGTATAAACCTCCTGAACAAATGTATGGAGGTAACGCACCAGGGTTATGGGCAGAACCTGACTTTAATCATTTAAGTAGTATAATGAAATTTATATATAAAAAACATAATATATGTAGAACAAAAGCTGTTTTAGATTCAATAGATATTAGAAAAAAATACTCATGGGATAATGCTGCCAAGATAGCTTTAAAACACATCGAGGAATTCAAACCTACCCGTCAGACCTCGTATATAGCTACAAAAATAAAAGATGAATATTCAGACATCAATAAAGATATATCTCCTACTGACGGTAACCTGAACGAGAGTGAGAGGGATAATGATTCACATCTTTTAACTGACGAACAACCAATAGAAGATAACGTTATTAATTGTCATTTTGTTGATGGTCCATTTTTAGAAGTTTTAGGAAATGGTAATGAACCTTATGACTTTATATTCTGTGATGAAGAAGGTAATGAAGATCATAAAACTTCTCTCACACCTAATCACTGGACTAGATCAAATAGGAGATGGTTTACAAATTGGCATCTCTCAATCAACTATAAAGACAAAACAATATTTGAACATCAATATGACGCCAGAGGGAAAAAGGTTATGATTTCATTTGACTCTAAATCTTTGGGAGATAATCTGGCGTGGATTCCTTACTGTGAAAAATTTAGAATAAAACATAAATGCCGTGTAGTAGTATCCACATTTTGGAATGATCTATTTAAAGATGTTTATAAAGGATTAGAATTTGTGCCACCAGGAACAGTCACATCAGACATATATGCCTCGTACACAATTGGCTGCTGGGATAATGATCTTAATAGAAATAAATTTGATTGGAGAGAAACTCCTCTCCAAAAGATATGTACAGACATACTAGGTCTTGAATATAAAGAAACTAAACCAAGGGTGAAAAAACCAGAGATTCAAAAGGTATTTGATAAACCTCTTGTAGCAATATCAGAAGGGTCAACTGCAGGATGTAAACAATATCAATATCCTGGTGGGTGGCAAAGTATTGTTGATTATTTAAAAGAGAAAGGATATGATGTAGCAGTTATATCCAAAGAGACAACTACTCTTGAAGGTATTATTGACTTTACAAATAGACCAATAGAGGAAACCATAAATACGTTATTAGCTTCTGAATTCTATATGGGAGTGAGTTCAGGTCCATCATGGCTTGCCTGGGCATTAGATATACCAGTTATTTTAATTTCAGGTTGTACTAACACATGGAATGAATTTCAATCTGGTGTTATGAGAATTATAAATGAAGACGTATGTCATGGATGTATGAATAATAAAAATGTAGTATTTGATCGAGGAGAATGGTATTGGTGTTTATATAAAGATACCCCAAGACATTATGAATGTACGAAGTCAATATCACCACAAATGATTATGGATGAAATGGAGAAAAAACAATGGGCAGTCAAGAAGAACCATTCTTTGGAAAAAATATAAGGGAAGCAATCAAGACATTAAAAGGTTTATTTCCAGGAGGAGACAAGATGCTACAATGTGGATTAATAATAGGACACAAACCAAACAAACCAGGAGCATGTAATAAGAAACATAAGATATGTGAGTATCAATTCAATGACCAATTAGCTTGTGATATATACGACTATTTAAAAGAACATGATACAGTTAATAGAATCCGAATAATAAGGAGAGATACATATCAAGGACTTCCAGAAGACGTAAATCTTTTAGACCCTGATTTTTGTATATCAATGCATTGTAATGCAGCTCATCCAGACTATACAGGTAAATGGAATGGCACAGAAACTCTCTATTATCATAAATCAAAAAGAGGAAAAATAATGGCGGAAATCTTACAAAAAAATTTAGTAGGATGTCTTGGATTTAAAGACAGAGGCATCCTCCCTCGTAAAACTGAAGACAGGGGAGGATACCTTTTACGATATACAGATATGCCATGTGTAATTGCCGAACCATTTTTTATTGATAATAACAATGCTTATAAAACGGTCATGGATAAATATGACAAACTTGTACAAGCATATGCTGAAAGTATAGAAGAAATTGCAGAGGTGGTATAACGATCATGGATTTAATTACTTCTCTTCTTATTCTTCAATTATGTTATTTTGGTAAAAAGTTAGACGAAAAATTAGAGATTATAAAACTTATCAAGGAAGGTAAGAAGATGGAAAAGGAAGTCATTGTAGATGTTAAATATGAGATTATCACAGACCAGCAACCACATGTATAATTTTTGAAAGCAGCCATGCAATGATAAGCACATTAACTCCTATACCCCATGCTAATAACCATTTAGCTAAAAATTTCATACTCATTATTTGATCCAGTAGTTTACTTATTTTTTTAAACATATTGTTTCCTCCTTAATTGTTTTCCTTTATAAAAAAATTGATGGTGAGTGATATCTATATATCACTCACCAACATCATTCGTTACTCCAAAATCTCCTTTACGGTTGGCGCCTTTTTGATTTCTATTCTTACAATTTGTATGATAGGATAACTGACCCCAACCAAACAAGTCAATAAGAACATCACTCCTGCATGTTCAGAGGATGCTAAAAACCCACCCACCACAACAAGCAACACCAATATGAAAAGATTTCTTTCGTTATCTTTCCATTCCTGTGATGGCCTTCTTACCATAACTGCATATAGGACTATTCCTGTTATGGCAAATATAATAGGTCCAACCATTGGAAATGTAAAAACCCAAATACATGGTTTAAGTAGAAGATTAAATAGTATTACTAATCTACCGCCTTTTGTACATATCAGAAATAAAACTATTCCCGACACTATTACCAATAACATAATTTTAATTGCGTTTAACAGTGCTATTTTATTCATAATTTATACTCCTATAAAATTGTTAATAAGTCTACTCATTTATTTATATATATAGAGGGTTAATCTATAACTTTAACTCTATCATAACATAAAGTTCCTTTTATTGGAACAGATATGGTCATCATATTTATACAATTATCAATATACTGTTTATCTTTATAATTGTATAAATAGAAGTTATTTAAGTCACCTGGAAGATTAATCCATCTAGAAACATATCTAGGAGTTCTCCCCTTATTAAATACCTCTACTCTTACTATCATTAGATTTTTCCTCTCATTTGGTGTAAAAAAGATATCGATAAAACGTTGAGCTTGCCACTTCCTCTTAAAAACCATCACACCAAGTGTTCCAGAAAGGGCTTCAACAATTTTATCTTTAACATATTGTAGTCTATATTTTTCAACTGTTATTAATGCACTAAATCTTGTATCTTTATTAACTACTTTGTACCTTATAGCCATTTTATAGTCTCCTTATAAACTTCCACATCCTCTTCTGAAAAAAGGATAAAGATTACCTGGTCAATTCCCCAATACTCATCAAGGAAATTAGCTACTGTTTTAATTGCAATTTCACATGCCTCTCTTATAGGATACCCATATACACCACAGCTTATAGCTGGAAATGCAATAGATTTTATATTATGATGCATAAGTGCAATAGGTTTTACATTACAATTTATAGCAGTAAACAAACTATTTCTATAACAATTCTCTAATAAATATTTGTCTTGAGGTTTACCACTATAGACTGGACCAACTGTATGAATTACGTGCTTAGCAAAAAGGTTATGACCATATGTAATCCGAGCTTCCCCTGTTGGACATCCGCCAATTTTCTTACACTCATCTAACAAACCAGGACCAGCTGCTCTATGAATTGCTCCATCAACACCACCACCTCCAAGAAGAGATGAATTTGCAGCATTAACAATAGCGTCAACCTGTAGTTCTGTAATATCTCCTTGCCTAATTTCAATCTTTTTCAAAATTTCTTCTTTCATGTTATATTCTCCTTATATTTTTCAAGCCATTTATAATACACTTTACCAAGATCCGAATTGGCCTCAATTTCAGTTGCTCCATCAAATATTTCATTGAAACATCCAGGACACATATAAAAAGCACCAACACAAATTAATCTGTAAGGTATACTTCTACATGCAAGACATTTGGTGTTATACTGCTCTGTACATTTAATCATAAGATATTCCTCCCTTCAATCAAGCACCCCAACTCTATCATAACATATAGTCCCAACTGGTGGAGCTGTTTCAGTTGACCAAACCTCACTGTAAAAGTTTTTTATACTATAATCAGAAACTTGAGCACTAATTCTTTTAGGAACTACTCCTCTTGAAAATGTTCTAACTCTTATAATCATCATAGAAGCTCTCATTAAACGTTGATCCATAAATCTTTTGGCTTGACGTCTCCTTTTAAAAACCATTACTCCAAGACTTCCCTTGATGGCTTTAACAATAGTATCTTTATCATATACCAGAGTATACGAACCTTGTGCATATATACTCTTTCTTGATTTTTCAAATATTACTTTATATCTTATTGCCACACTATACCTCCTTATTATATCTTATCTATATCATATAACAATAAATTTTTAAGATTATTACTATGTATGTATATACCACTTCCTTTACAGTCTTTGCATATACGTTCGCCTTTAAATACTTTAGTAGGTGCAAAAATACAATTCCTTAAAAAATCGTCATGTTGAAATTTAAGTATTTTACTTTTATCTCTGATATACTTATGTCTAGCTTTCTCGAATGGTTGCGGACCAGTTATACTACTAATCCAATCAGCCTTCCCTGCTCCATTACATCTTTCACAATAAGCTAAATGACTAACATCCCAATAGTGATCTCTAAAAGAATTATAATTTCCTTTCTTACAGATGTAAAAAAATTCTTCAACACTCATCCCATACATAAAACATGAAGCTTGATATGTGTCTATTAGTACCCATATCCCATTCTTATTATGGTACCTAAATGAAGATTTTTTACTTTCATAACTTACATACCTCCAATTAGTATACTTATAATAGTTTTTTAAATACTCATATTGAGTTACCATATGATTCCTCTAATTCGGTTGGTTCAACATGTTTACCATCTCTAACAATTCCATGAAATTCTTTACCAGTTCTAAAATGGACTCCAAATTTCTTTATTACAAGTTTAAAAAATCCACTTACTCCTCCGTTAAGCCTATGATCTATTTGATTACGGTTTACCCATGTTGGTTTACATGGACCTTCAAACCCTTTTACTTTACTTATTAACATAGAATACCCCTCTTATTTTGTTAACAGATATCTTATATCGTATAAGACTAACCCTTTTTTTAATTCTGATTGAACCCGATAACTATTATCAAAGTCTATACCAGTTCCTAAACAGGCATCACATATAAGTTCACCTTCATATACTTCAGTGGGTGCCCATACATGATTTTTTGATAGCTTTCCATTGGGTTTGTGATATAAAAGCACTACTCTTTTATCTCTTATAAATTCGTATCTGGAATGAAAATAATTTGGTCCTGTTATATTACTAATCCAATCAAATTTACCTGCCCCACAACATCTCTTACAATACTCAGGGAGTCTACCTTTTTCTATTAGTGATATACCTCTAAGTTCACTATCAGAATTGATATATTCCAAAATATGCATATTTGAAAATGAAACTAAATAGTAACTTCCCAATAATACTAATATCCTTTTTCCAGTCATCTTGTACATATCAATTTGACCACCAGTATAATCCCTTGGGGATATCAATCTTTCGTTTTTAAGATATCTCCAATTATCATACTCAACGAATCCCTTTTCAACACACTTATGTATGTTCATTTTAATTTCCTTTATTTAAAAGCGAATGTGGCTCGGTTCTGCCCCGAGATGGTATCCATAGAGTAAACTAATACGACTTCCTTTGAATGTCGATACAAGGACTAACATCCATCCACCGTTGTTAGTAATTCTATTTATTAAGGCAAAGTCATCTGGCTCTAAGGCCAGGTAGATATATAATTATCCCACTATATCACCACATAATTTTACCTATATCCAAGAGTTCAGACCAGATTTTGTTCACCTCTGGATATGCCCGCATGAGATACACTTATTAATTTTAGCAAATTTAACTGTTATAATAGTACCTCCTTAACCTTTTAAAAGATATTTAATAGCTGCAATTGGAATAGTGAATATACCAATTACCATAGCAGTAACCACAACGAATAAACAGATCTTTAAAACAGGTTTAACTATATATTTATCAACCCATCCTCCTATCTCCTCAACATATATTCCCATAACAGCCTCCTTTAATGATGAATTACTTTAGATAATTGACGTTGACACTCCATAGCTATTTCTAAATTCTCATGCTCTATGTACGCATATATTCCGTTATCATCAGATACGGTTGTATTGAGATCCTTTATATTTGTTTCGATTTTAAATCCATTATCTATATCTACTAAAATTTCTACTTCTCCTGAGTCATCCATAAATTTGCAATTTATCATTGGCATAGTCATCTCCCATAATTTAAGATTCAAGTTCTTTAATATATTTTCTTATTGACTCTCCCCCATCCAATACCATAGCTGGTATGGTATGTTTAATACCAAGAATGCGCATCATGATACTATTTACAGAAGCACCATATGTCTGATCATTCGGACTTATCCATTCACCCTTTTTAGTATATTTCTTTGACCATACTCTTACATTTTCATAGTCATAACAAGCAATCAACCATGGGTTTTCTGTTACAACCGATTTAACATAAGGTCTATATTGGACACATTCTAAAAGGGTCATACCTCGTTCTGGATACCAAACCAAATCATAACGATTGTATGTAATGGGATGAATCTTGTTTGTTTGTAATAGAATGTAACACATACTTTCAAATTTTATTTTTTCTTTTCTTCTTCTCCTCATAATTCACCCCATATATATATTATGTTCAATGAGTCGCCTGACAGCTGCCACAAATTTTGGATAATTATTGGCCTGGTCTCCACCTATACTAACTTTGAGCAAACCGTGTTTACGATCTAATCGCCAGTACAATTTTAGACCAGCATCATTCAATCGAAATTCATGACTTTCATCAGTATCGTTGTTAATCATTTTGTCTATTAAGCAACCACCGTCACTTGTAAGAAGAGAATCAATCAAACCTGATAGTGGATATCCACCACCAACTATTGCCTCTTCCATCATAATTGTTGTATGAGATGTTTTAATCATCTCATTAAAGAACCACCTTATTGTGAACTTTCTATCATAACTCATGATAATACCTCCTATAATTTAGAGTAATAAAACAATTTATTGTTGTTAAGAAACTTCTTTAACTCTCCACAATATCGTACCATCATATAATCATAGCATGGTAAGTTAGTATATGGTAAGTTAGCATGATGATCAGATAAACACATATTATTTATAAGACATTTTTTACATGGAGGATCATATTGTAAAAACTTTTCTGCTGATATACCTTCCACGTACATGTCCCTTTTATCTAATAAAGATAACCTCACTCGAACTTTTATTGTTATTCCCATTTTAAGTCAATACCTCTACTTCATCGTAACAAACAGTTCCTTGAGGTGGTTCAGATATCCATAACCTGGCACTACCAAATCTATTGTAGTTGTCCTTGATCTCTTTATCAGAAGGTCTAAATATATTTATTGTTTTAAACCTTTTATAGAAATCATCTATTGCGTCAGGTGACAAAACTCCAGATACTTGACGAGCATATTTAACCTTTCCAATAGGTCTTACTTTAATAATTATCAAACGTTGAATGTGTTGACGAAAGCAGCTATGTTGGTCTCTTATAAAAGCTTTAGCATACATCTCTTTCTCAAAACACATTATACCAACTGTCCCTTTGATAGCTTTTACAATTTTACCTTTATGATATTCAAGAATATATGTGTTAACTTCAGTCTGATGAAAATAAGAAAAGCTATATCTATCATTTTCAGTAACTACCTTATGTACGACTTCGTTATTTTCCATATTTCAATTTCTCCTTTATCTGTAAATCTTATAAATAAGATTAGTTAATATATATAGTTGTATTACTGCTTATATATCATCTACACCCAAACTCTTTCCTTTAGTTTATCACAATCTATGCTACACATAACCTTTATAAGACAATATTGACAAGGACGATCTTTATCTTTTGCTATAAATCCTCTACATTCGTTATAGGTATTTGGATCTTTTACATACTGTTCATACATAAGACATCCTGCACATATTTTATCCATATCAACGGTATCCGGCATTGTAAAAAATCTCCCATTCCTCTTTGAATTTATTACATACAGTATCACACATCATCTTTATAAGACAGTTTTGACAAGGACAATTTATATGTTTTCTTATATATCCTTCACACTTGTTATATACGCCTGGGTTCTCTATATACAGTTCATAATCTGTACAACCTTTGCATATCTTATCCATATTTATATTATTCATCATCAGATTTACACCTCTTAACAAATTCTCTATATAAGCTACATGTAACTGGGCATACCATTTTTACAAGACATATAGAGCATGGGCAGATTTCATCACTAATAAAGTTTCTACATGAACAAGATTCATAATTCATGTACATATAACACCCATCACACATCTTATCCATTATATTCATAATTATAATTCCTTCTTAACAACACGACATCCTAAAGGTAAACCTTCCCTGTATGCTATAAAATCATCACATTCACTTTGACACATCGTCTTAACAAGACAATCTAAACAAGGACACTGTTTATCATCATACTCATGAGCCATTCTGCAATTAAAACCACCCAGATCTCTGCTTAAAAGAGAATCACATTCCTTACACTTATCAGGTACTTTCATTTAATATCTCCTTTAGACCCTATATCTTTGAAGTCTTCCCATAGACCATTCTCTCTTAACCACTTCATAGACTTATCAATATTCTCTATATGTTTAACTCTTTTATCGTTATCCACAATACCCCTGATTTCTTCTATTTTTTCATTATAACCTCTTTTGTTTTTCCATACCATGTTGTCTCTGTAAAAGCTTTACAAACTCTATTACACATCGGTTTTATAAGACAATGTTGACATGGACAATTAACATCCCCAAGCATGTATCCTAGACATGTGCCATGTATTAAACCAGAATTGGCTACTTTAGTTCCAATCCTCTCATATGATAAACATCCTTTGCAAATTTCATCCATATTAACGTCATTAGTCATAATTCAATCCTTCTTAATATTTAGATTCGTTCTGAATTATCTCTTTAATATCTTCACTACAAGCTTTTATGAATTCACATACATCTTCTTTAAACTTTATATCTCTAACACCTCCATAGTATCTATCTAACAAATTCATTATCAATTCATTCATAGTATGCAACCCTCCTTCTTTATTTTAAGAGCATACTTATACTCACAACTAACTTTACACATCATTTTAATCAGACATATTGAGACATCTTCATTATAGATTATACGCGCAAATTTACAAGATCTTCCATAATTTTCATATGTAAAACAACCTTTACATATTTCAGTTATATCATTCATCTATTATATCTCTTATACCTATCCTTATTTTGATAACGTATTTATCAAATGTATCACAAGGAATATCACACATCATTTTAATCAAACATGTTGAACATGGACAACTTAACTTTAAATTAAACCATCTACATCCTCCCTTATGATAACTATTAAGACATCCTTTACAATCTTCTGCTACCATATTATTTCCTCTTATATATTTTAATCCAGTCTTTTTCGTTAAGCATATCACAAGGAAAATCACACATTACTTTTATAAGACAACTGATACATGGGCAATCTATATCTTTTTCTACATATCCAGGACATTTAGTACATCTGTCAGGATCTTTTTTATGTTCTTCATAAGATAAACATCCACTACATAGTTTATTCATGTCAATTATTTTATTCATACCTTTAGTACCTGACCTTTACAATTTTCTATTTTTATTATTATTGGATCTACTGTAAATGCATAGTATTTTGAATAGTCTTCACAATCTGAACTACATACCATTTTAACCAGACACTTTACACAGGGGCATATTTTTTTAATACCCTTGATTGTAGTTATTGGGTCTGTCAAACATATTACATGATATTTTTTGTTATTTTTAATTTTATTTTTATATGTAGCGCACCCTTTACATAATTTTCTACTGCCTGACATATTAATATTTATCCTTTAAAATATCTTTAATAAAATCATCCCAAATAGTAGAGCCATCAAGACTTTTACCAAAATCAATAAACTCAAATTCTGAATCAAGTTTAGTCTTACCTTTTTCTAAATTCTTTATTTTTTCTGTAACGTTATTAGCAGCTTTTGTAACACAATATTTCATTATATTTTTAACATCATCCCACAAACCATTTTCTATAAGCCAATCTATGGACTCATTAATACTCTCTATATGCTTTAATTTTTCATTATTATCTATACTCATATTACACCCTTTTACACCCCTTTTCCTTCTAATGTTGTTAATAATAAACCATCTTGATTTTTTAAGATCCTCACAGATATTATTACACATTCCCTTTACAAGACAATATTGACAAGGACAGTTAATATCCCCAATATTATATCCAGGACATGAACCATACAATATTTCTGGGTTTTCTACTATTTTAGTACCTATTCTTTCATAAGATAAACATCCTTTACATACTTTATCCATATCCATAATTCAACCCTTTCTTTACAAACAAAATAATTTAAAAAAAGACCTCCTATATAAAGTTTATATAGGAAGCCTTTTAATATTTTAACATAGTACTAGAAACACAATTTTGATACCATTTATTGTTAAAATAACAACATCAATAGTTAAAACAACTATACTTATACCAGATATAAAAAGAGTAGCAATAACAATAAATAATTCAAAATTAACTTTTACCTTCCTTGATTTAAACCACATTGCAGTAAAGATATATAACGCTATAGCCAATTGTAATGTAACTTCCATTTTTATCCTCCTAATTAAAGAGTTAATATTAAAGACAAACCTTTTATATTCGATTTTCAAAATTAGAACAGTTTAGAGACTCCCTATATAACGGTATATAGAAAGTCTATAAACAGTTTTAAATCAGTCTTTTGAATTAACAAGCTTTATAGCTCTATTAATTTTCTCAAACCATTCATCAGAATATTCATGTCTTTCACCAAAATCAATAAACTTAAAATCTGTACTCATATTAGATCTTGCGTTTATAATGAGCTGCTAAATTCACAACACCATCCAAAATGATCTGTCTAATTTCATCCCATTGATCATTTTCCATTAACCATCTTATAGACTTATCAATATTCTCTATATGAAGTAATTTTTCTTTTTCAATCACACTAGACATATTTTAAACTCCTCCTATTTGAATAGAAATAATCACTTTCACAATTGAAACAACAATGCTTATAAAAGCAATAATAGTTCCAATAGCAATAGACGATGATATAAAAGTAATTTTTACTTGACTTTCTAAAAAGCGAAACATTTTAACAAAAACATAAAATCCTATTACTAATTCTAATAAATCACTCATTTTATTTCTCCTTGTTTAAAGAATTAATAGTTTAGAGACTCCCTATATAACGGTATATAGAAAAAGCCTATAACAGCTTTTAATTTAATACCTCAACACTTTTATAACATATAGTGCCCTTAGGAGGATGCATATGCATTGTAATAGGCAATTTATGTTTATAAAAATTATTTAAAGCACCCTCTGCTGTTTGAACTGATACAATCTGGGGATAGTTAGCTTTCCCAATAGGTCTAACATCAATAATTTCTAATTTACTATCTAGCCATATACTTTGGTATTTAATGAATATTTTGGCATACCCTTTTGTTTCAAAACACATTATACCAACTGTCCCTTTTATTGATTTAACTATTGTATTTGGATAATAATGAATACAATATCTATTAGGATTACGCATACTAAGACTACTTCTTGATTCTGAATGTATAACCTTACACACAACTTTCTTTTTAGTCATAAGTATAATCTCCTTTTGTAAGAGTTAATATTAAGAATCTAAATTTTCGATATATTCGTCATATTCTTCACATGAATATTCACATACAACTTTAACTAAACAATTTTTACAAGGACATTTTCCATCTTTTTTATTCTCAATTATAATACAATGGGTATCATTTTCATACATAGTACATCCTTTACAACCAGTACTCATAATATTTAATATCCTTTCTCAATTCTCAATTTTTAACCAAACATCTCGTATTTTTTACTAATGTATTTGAACGATATATTTTAAATGAACTACACATATGATCACACATAACCTTTATAAGACAAATTGAACATGGGCAAACTAAATTTTCATCAAAGTATGGGCATGCACCATTAGCTAATGTTGCACATCCTTCACAATCTTCTCTCTTCATATTACTAATTCCTTTATCAAACTAAGTCCGTGCCAGGGTCTTTTTGTTAATTTTTCACAAGAAGTGATACACATAGCTTTTATAAGACAGTGTTGACATGGACAGTCAACGTCCTTTGTTTTATACCCTCCACATACAAGAACCTTTTCACGGTTTTCTATTTCCAATGATTGTTCATATGTTAAACAGCCAGAGCATATTTTATCCATGATATTATTAGACATTATTATTTCCTTTTAAATCACGTATCTTACGAGAAAACTTTTTAAATAAATCACATTCATACCAGCACACAACCTTCTATTTTTATTACTAATACCTTTCATAATCTTTTATGTTTATGGGGATTCCTGTATCTTACCTAAGCCTGCGTTCTTATTTATGTAATTTAATAGTAAGTCACATTGAGTTATACACATAACCTTTATAAGACAAATTGAACATGGGCAAGTTAAAGATTCATGATACCACCCACAACTTGTACGATCTTTTATTGTACGACATCCTTCACAATCTTCTATTTTCATTATTTACACCTTAAACCTTTAATACTTAGAATTAATTATATGTTGTAGCACTATCTATATATTTCTTCATTGGATCACAATAAGTTAAACACACAACCTTTATAATACAAATTGAACATGGACATATTAACTCTTTATTATACCATATACAATTATCCTCTTCATCTTTATCTGGTGTTAAACATCCTTCACAGTCTTCCTTTTTCATATCACCCTCTCTTTAATTAAGAGTTATTTAAAATACAAAACTTCTTAATCTGTTTAACATTCATGATTCAATTCTCCTTTTTCTTTTTATAAGACATATCCTTTAATAACTTTTTATGTTCTTTTAATAAATGACATGCATGTTCACACACCATTTTAACTAAACATATTGAACATGGGCACATTAATTCTTTTGGAGCATATACATTCTTTTTTATATATGCTAAAGAACAAGGTATTTTATGAAAGTCTTCATAGTCTTTACACCCTTTACATGTATCTGGGTAATTTATTAATTTTTCCTTTTTTTTCACATCACTATCTCCTGTTTATAATCAAAGTTTAAAATACAAAACTAATTTACAAATCTACATATCAATTCAATTCAATTATTAATATATATAGAATGAAGCGCTTTATATAAGGAATTTTTAGTAGGATAAATATAACCTTTTTAACCAAGGGTGTCTAGAGACTAGATTAGTAGTTTTTATCCAGAAGGTGGTGAAAGAGGTAATATGAGTTTCAATCTAGGATTGTGTCTTTCAGTATATCCGGGTTTTAAATTGGTATTATTAGGGTGTGTATCCGGGTTATATCTGGGTTATATAGCGAGATATAAGGGTGTGATATACATGGATATAGTGGTTTCCTTATGATTGGGATATAAGATGGGAATATGGATGGTGGTATTAGCTGATATATGGATAGGTTTCATTCTCAAATCCCAATAATTACCCGCAATCAAGATCTAGTCAGCAAATAACCACTAGAATATCATATAGGGCACTATCTACACCGTATCCAGTTAGCATTTACCAACGGTTCCTCCCAACTTTCAAGATACTGTCAAACGAACTATATAGAAACATTACAGATAACGCCGTATGAAGCGTCCAGAGGCGAGTTCAGGCACCGCATATAACGCGTTCTCTATACGAAGGATATAGTGGTCGCTAATAGTCCGTTTATAAGACTCGTTATATAACGGTTTTATTCTCAAAACGATAAGGGATGCCAGACTAAAGTATAAGAACAAATACATAAATACATAAATAAGGAAGGGGAATAAATATGAGTAAAAGAAAAGTAATGAAATCATCAGCCATTGATATAGAATTATTAGATAGAGTGGAAGAACATATGGATAAAGTGCATATATCATTCTCAGAGCTTGTCAGAACAGCATTAACTTTCTATCTTGATATTGACGATAAAGCAAAAGGAACAGATGAATAAATAAATAAGGAAGCTTCGTGAATAAATAAATAAATAAGGAAGCTTCGTGAATAAATAAATAAATAAGGAAGGTGTATATGCGAGTAATCAAAACAACGAATATGGAAGTCTCTATGATGGAGCAAATAGAAGACCATATGAAGATACATAACATATCCTTTGCTGAGTTCATTAGGAGAGCAGTTGCTAGCTATCTTGACCATAACCAAACTGAATCCATAGTTGTTATCAATAATAGTAAATTGGATAGTAAGCAGGATAGTAGTCCTGAGCCAATAGAGCAACCACCTGAAATTAAACCAGAAGCTAATAAGGATAATAAGAATGATTTTAACTGGGATGATATAAAGTTATAAGATGCTAATATTCCTAATAAGAACAAATATATGAAATAGTGTCATTTTGGTGATTTTGGTCATTTTGACACTTTCTGGGTAGTTAGCAGTTGCTTTTACTCAGAACGGCAAGTACTGCAGTACCGTTTTTACCAATTCCGGTGCTGGGAAATAGAGCACGGTGTATTCAGATGACCGGATATAAAAAATCTCAACTTGAATTTCTTTTCATTTTCATCTTAACACCCAAAAAATATTTTTAAATTTTTTTGAATTACATATACAAAACAAACACTTACCAAAGATACTTTCTTATAAACGTACATCAGAACGTACATCAGATTGATCTATATACGGATTTCTCAAAATTTTTTAAAATTTTTTTGAATACATATACAATCAAGAATTATAACAACTATTTACTTTATAATAGAAAGGACACATAATGAAACCACTATATTATTTTATAAACAAAAAATTAAAAATTACATATATATACGATATCCAAGATCGTAACTTTATAAAACTTAAAACACCATGTAGAGATTGTTATCTACAAACCATGTGTTTAGACACTATTAAACCTGAATATGATCTGGGCTCAGGGACATTAGCAAGATCATGTGAAAGACTAGAAAACTATATGAATGACTGTATATATTTTGAAAAATTAGATAAAGAAAGTCAAATAGCAATTGCTATATCATACTATGAAAGAAGAATTCAATAATGGAAAAAATAATATACTTAATTATA
>DAOVGR010000005.1 GCA_030672305.1 Thermoplasmatales archaeon
TCATTGATTTTGAAGATATAGATCTTAGTGAAGCAATTGTTATTGCAGGTTTTCCCTCTATAGGGCTTGTTAGTACTATTGTTGCTAACTATCTGATTGATGCTTTGACTCTTAAACAAATAGGCTCTGTGAAATCTTCACAGCTTCCAGCGTTATCTGTTGTTCATACTATGGAGCCATTGTCTCCAGTTCGTATATATACAGGGATATTGAAAAACGGAAAAAAGATTGTTATTTTTGTCTCTGAATTTAAACCAAAACCTCATTTAATACATGCTTTATCAAATACAGTTTTAAAATGGGTAAGTGAGAAGGGATGTGATCTTCTGATTTCTCCTGAAGGCATGGTTGTAGAAGGTAAAGAAGATAAAGAAGATAAATTTTCTGAAGAAGAAAATATTGTTGAAGTATTTGCAATAGGGTCAACAGAGAATGCTAGAGACATGCTTAGAAAGAAGGACATCCCTCAGTTTAAAAATGGGATAATCGCAGGTGTCTCAGGGGTTTTACTTAATAAAGGGAAACAAACCGGTTTTGATGTGATAGCTATACTTGCTGAGGCACATCCTGAGATCCCTGATGCAGGTGCCGCTGCGTCTGCATTAAATGTTATCGCCATGATAATCGGTGTTGAAATAAATGTTGGACCACTATATGATGAAGCAGAGCGAATAGAAAAACAACTTCAAAAAATCCAAAAACAGGCAAAACCGATGACACCTGGTCGGACCCCACAACCAGGCATGTATGGGTAGGAAGTAGTTCTATAAGAAAGAACCTTGTTGGGTGAATAACATGGGACTCGTTAGAAGGTTAGAGAAAAATATTGTAAAGCTTGAGAAAAGAATTGAAAAAGAACAGATGAAAATTGAAAATCTGCGTAATGCCCCGATGCTCTGCATCGGTTGGGATAGCAGATTTTAGGCGATTCTATTTACTTTGGCAACTTTTCGAAAATATAATAACGTTATTATGTCCGATGAATATAATGCAGAATGAGAATTCAGAAATCATTTATATCTATATCTTAATTCATTTATATGGAAAAAGAAAGATTCATAGAACTGGATATACTTAGAGGAGTTGCCATTTCTGTGACGATTTTTTTCCATTTGCTTTGGGATTTAGACTATTACGGTCTTTCTCAGTTCGATAAAGAAATGTACAGTTATGGCGCATACTTTCCAACGATATTTTTCGTCCTTGTGGGAGTCTGTCTTGTTATTTCATCACAGCACAGGACAACAGGTCAATTGCTCTTCAGAGGAGCATGGATTTTTGGAATAGGGTTAATAATCACAGCAGTAACAACAGTTATTATACCAGATAAGCCGGTAACCTTTGGTGTATTACATTGCATAGGGATCTCAATCATACTTAGCACATTTTTCATTAAATTTAAAGCATATAACCTGGTTATAGCCCCGTTTTTAATTCTTGGAGGAATATTAATTGGTAATTTCTACATTCAAGACCCATCATTCTTACATCTTGCGATAGGATTACATCAGGAAAACCTTTGGGCATATACCGTGGATTATTTTCCATTATTGCCATGGTTTGGTGTGACATTACTTGGATTGGGAGCGGGTAATATATTATACAAAGATGGAAAACGACAATTTACATTTCCAGATATTTCTCATTTAAAACCTGTAAAAGCAATGTCTTTGCTCGGAAAAAACTCTCTAATTATTTACCTGCTACATCAACCAGTTATTGCTGGCACAATAATCTATGTTGTTCCTATTATAAGTCCATATTTTTAATAGTAGATACGACAAACCCAGATGACTGTATAGAATAACAATTTTAATATATACTAATTTACACATCGTCAATGAAACCACAAAACAACAGAAATTAATATTTCTGTTATATCTTATCCTTTGGAGGCTGGTGAAATAATCGTAATACCATAAATTGAACGGCATGCTGTAAAAGCAATAAAGAGATTTAAAATAATGTTAACCATGATATATTCCTGATTGTATCAGGATATTTCAGGATATAGCCAGGCTTATCTTTGGTAGTTTCAGCGATTCGAAACATCAAAAAACAATGCAGAATCAACAGATATAAAACCTAATTACATACTAGTAAGTTAGGGGCTCGTATCACGATGCGGGCGTAATATTATTAAATGAGATTTAATTAATAAGATTTTTTTGTTCAGAACTCCATTTTTTATTTGGTGTTTTTTTAAGCCAATCTACATACTTATCAATAAATTCCAAACGCTCACGGAAATTATCTTTTTTTAATTTTTCTAATTCTTTTAAATCAATATTTAGAGTTTTCATTTTATATATCTATCAAATAATTTATTGGTTTTAAGTTTTTGGTTAAATTCACCAAGTAACTTTTTATTCAGATGGTCTTTAAACAATTTATAAAGATGTCTTGCATCTTCAATATCTTTCTGACTACCTAAATAAAGTTTAAAAGGAATCTGTAGTTCCAATGGAGAAATAAAAAGTTGATAATCATTTAAAGAAACATTTATCCGTTTTTCCAAAGTCCAAAAATCAATATCAAGCTTTGGGAATTTAAATTGAATATTTGGGATGTAGCTGAGTAATACTGGTTAAAAACCTTTTTGTTGGTTGTCGCTCCTATGAATAGGTGGAAAAAAGATATAATAGAGGGTTTTGAAAAACCCCTCATAGAAACCTCTTTATGTTCTTAAATCATTCCTGTTGTATAAGGAGTGATGGATGATGAGTTTTAACCGTTTTATTCTAGAAGAACAGTATAAAAAAGTGAAAGGTCTTGGAGATCG
>DAOVGR010000023.1 GCA_030672305.1 Thermoplasmatales archaeon
ATCGATACAGTTACTGGCATAAATGATGAACAAATTAGTTCTGACGGTAGGACAGTAACGGGTGAAACAATAGCAAATACAGATATTGAAATCAAATTTATTAAATCAAATGGTTCCCCTGGGTTTGAACTAATCCTGGTGGTTTGTGCTATTGCATTATTCTTGTTCTTGAAACGGAAAAGAGCGGATTAGTTTCTGCTCAAACAAAAAACCAATCCCAAACCACGGTTAATGTTGGGGTTTTGAGGGGGAAGGATAAAAGAAGTGTTCAAACTGTCAATAGATGGTTATTTATTTTTCATCGTTTTTTCGGCTTTATCTCATCGATATTTTTCCACGCCTTTTCGACACGTTGTCTGAAAGTTTTCATTTCATCTTTCTTTTCTTTGTGCTTTTGAAAAGATTCATCCATTTTACCACGACTTACTATTTCATAACATCTCTTTCTTTAAAAAATCAACCACCAGTTAAAACCGCAAAAAGTTGTATATAAAAGTATTGAAAAGGGTAGATTTCCTAGTATAGTTAATTTTTTAAATAAATAGAGAATTATAAATATTGAAAGGGAGGAAATAAGTATGCGAAATATTTTGTTTAAAAAAGGTTTGGTTATAGGAATAATCATTTTGTTTATTGGTATGAGTATTATAATTCCGCCAACTGGGGGCATAGGAAAAAATCAGAAGAGTTTACTTGATAATAATATGGAAACTCTTTCTGAAGAGATTAGTTCTGGAGATAATGATACTGAATATTGGGCATTGCTTATCGGTGTTGGTAAGTATGCTGGTCATCCTGAGGAAAACAGACCAATGATGTTAGAAGACGTTGCAAATATGCGTGAAAAACTTCTTGTCTCTGAACATTGGAAGGATAAAAACATCAAGGTTATTAAAGGTATAAGAGCAACACTTTGTAATATTATAAGAGGTTTCCATTGGCTTGATCGAAAGGAGGATGAAAACGATATTTCAGTGGTTTATATAGGTACTCATGGTGGTTCACTTAATAGAGATTTATGGCCTCGGGATGAATGGGATGGAAAGGATGAGGTTCTGGCAACCTTTTTTGGATTTATGTTTCCATGGGCAAGGATCAGGGATGACGTTCTTAATTTATTATTATCATTTTTAGAATCAAAAGGAACATGTGTAATTATAGATAGTTGTCATTCAGGGGGGTTTAATGATACACCTTATTCAAAAACTATCATGAATGATAATATTATGAATGCTGATGAGTGGATGCATGAGTTTGCAGGGGAATTAAGTGGAAGTGGAAGAGTAGTGATGATGTCTTGTTCTGAATATGAGCTTTCTCAGGCTTCAATATTCACTGATTGCCTGATAGAAGGATTAACAGGTTATGCAGATTATAATGAAGATGATATGGTATCTGCAGAGGAAGCATTTGACTATATAGTAGAAAATTTAAATGATCCATATCAGCATCCAACTATTTACGATGATTATATTGGTGAGCTATATTTAACACAGGTTGAATATCCTCCATCTATTCCAGAAACACCATCTGGTCAGATTTTAGGTGATACAAACACAGCATATTATTATTCCACGGTATCAACAGATCCTGGTGGTGACAAAATAAGTTATGGTTGGGACTGGGATGGTGATTATATTGTGGATGAATGGACAGATCTTATTGATTCAAATACCACAGCGAATACTTCACACTCTTGGGAGGTAGAAGGAACATATAATATCAGAGTAAGAGCTAAGGATGAAAATGGTCTTGATAGTGACTGGTCGAAGCTTCTTTGTGTGATGATGTCATCTGATAATATTCCTGATCAATGGCAAAAAGAAACAGATAGTAGTTTTTCTCTCAGTATGTGGGTTGCTCAGAGTTTTATTCCTTCAATGGATACTTTGTCAAAGGTTGATCTTTTATTGAACTCTGAAGGTGGACAAAATCCATTACCACTTATTCTATATATCCGAGACAACTTAACTGGTGAAAATCTTGCTGAATCCTCACAAACTATTCTTCAACTGGAATCTGATCAGTTTAATTGGTATACATTTGATTTCGATAATATAGATGTTATACCAGGGAAAACATATTATATTGTATGTAAGCGAATAGAAGGTAACTATCATTATGTATGGAGAACTAAGAAATCTGATGATTATCTAAATGGAGAGATATTTTATTCTAATGATGGAGAAGAGTGGAGTAATGATGCACCATTTTCTGACTGTTGTTTTGTCACATGGGCAGTAAAAACATAATCATCTTTAAGTTGTTTAACCAACTCTTCAATCTTATCACATCTTAATTTTGTCTCAATCCATAACTCAATAAGTTCATCTATTAATTGTTTACCTTGTTCCATAGTATATTTCATACACATGATACCTCCAATCCTTTGGATAAAAATATTCTGGGTTGTTTAAGGATTATGTACAAATCTATAACAAAACCATGTGTATACTGTTATGATCTTAAAAAATCGAAATTGATACTATAATGAATCATAGAATTGGTCAGGGTTTTTGTCATTAAATGTGTAAAAATGTAAACATGGATGGATAACAAGAAGCAAAGAAATGCCTAAAGTATGTCCTAGATGTAAAAGTCCTTACTGGAATATTCCCAGAAAGAAAGATATTAAAAATCTTATTTAGATTATTTTAATTCAAATATCGATGAAGGTAAAATATCCACAAGATTTTTATTTGCTCTATTTCTTTGAGCGAGGTATGTTTCTGCTGCTTTAATGTTATTATCTACTACTGCATCAGAAAGCCATTTATCTTCTTCTCTTCTAAAGTTAAAATTGTGAAGTCTTCTAAAAGGATTCCATTCATTACAACTTGGAAATTTTTTATCTGTTTTATCTATTAATCTTCCATGTAATTTTTTACATACAAAACAGTCATGTGGCAAGTTTCCCTTATCATCAAGCATATTTTTAAGATCTGTAATTTTTATATATTCCCTTGTCTCAGGGTGAAAATATTTTCCATATGACTTAAATGGATCAATTTCGATTTGTTTTTCTGAACCATCGCCGTCACCTTTTTTTGTTTTTCTAAATGGAACGTTATCTTTCACACCGCCCATTGGATCACATGTAATATCAATACCATTTGACATTAACGCCATACCTTCTTCTTTAGTATCCAATGCCATAATTGCTATATTCTCCATATAAGATTGTTTAAAAGTATCTAAAGTGGTTAGAAATCTACTCAATCTTGATCTTGATAAAGAATCATTAATCACATTTTTTACTCTAAAGAATTTCAAAACTAATATAGTATTGACCATTAAGTTATTCTTTATAAGTTGTAAGACTCTTTTACACCTTATATCTTCTTTGAATACATCTTGATGAATTGGCAAATAGAATGATCTAAAAACATCCGTCTCTTCGAAGGTCAATTCTTTAGCAATGTTGTTTATTTTTTCAGCAATATTTAAAATAGTCCAATTTTTTCCATCTACCATTGGGGCAGGCGGAATAACCAAATTTGAATTATATTTCAAATTTTGCTCAATATGCCAAAGAACAAAAGACAATAATAGATTTTCTTTTTCTATTTCTCTCCACGCAGTATTATGTCCTTCGGTTCCTCTTTTCAAAAAAATATCTTTTATAGCTTGAGGAAATCCTCTTTGACCGAATATATCTGTCTGTTTTGTATGAACAATTTTTCCATCTTTTCTCTTTTCAACTCGTGTAATATATTTGTACCTATACCATTCAGTATTTGGATCAATAAAACATATTCTTTTATCAATCATTATTTTTGCAGGTGTAATTGCCTGTGCCAAATCATCTAAATTACGCTGCCCTCCGGATAATGTTATCGATTGATAAATACTTGGAATTGACCACATATCAAAAGCAACTCCTCCAAATTCAGGGAGATTTTTTATATTATCTAAAAATAAATCAATATCCGATTTAATCTGAAATTTTGGTATTGTCTGTAAAGACTTTAGAGTTTTTCCGCCTATTGAAACTTCTTTAACTGATGCCCCCATAGTTCTTTCTAAATGATTTATTCCAACTTCAGCCATATTATATCACCTACCAATTTTAAATTTATTATTACTTTCCTCAATAGTCCATGCTTCTTCTTCCTCTTTTAAAATTTCAATGAATTTTTCAATACTATTTCTTTCTATCAGTATTCCTCCAACGGTCTTGGTTTTATTTGTGTGAAGGTCTTTTTTTCTTTCTTGAACATAAATAAAGCTACCCCAAGTGTTATCAATTCTTTGAAAAGAAAAAATAGAATCGCCAATTTTTCTAACAGCGTCTGAATAAGGATGTATTAACCGACCATTTGGAAAATATACAGTCAATCTTGCCCCATATTCTTTTTTGTAAGCTTCCCTAACAGCTGTAAGAAATTCCAAATGCTTTCTAATTGTTTTTATCGACAATCCTGTAATTTCAGATAGATCTGGTGATGTTACACCCTCAGGATGCTCATTTAAAATTCTTTTTATTGCTATCCTGATCATATCTGACCTTTTTTCAGGGCTTAACTGATTTATTGATTCTATATTAAACGAAATATTATTTTTCATATCTGGATTAATAATATCACCTCGATTTCTCACATGCATGATTTGTGGTTACAAATGTAGGGAACCTTAACAGAACCTCTGTAGGTTACATACATAGGGAACCTTAAATAGGTTATTCTATATTTATAATTTTTGGTTTTTCCTGGGCAGAAACTATTTAATTTTACAAGATGTTATGAAAATTGTAATATGGGTGATAATGACAAAATTGGAGACAAAGAAATTTTACAGGTGCTACTTACTGAATATGGTTCCTTAAGAGGAGAACTTGTAAGAGTTTTTGAGCGGGAACTTAAATTATTTACAGTTATTATCTCAGTGTTAGGGGTCATTTATGGAATAACATTTGCATATGCTGAAGCACGTGATCTAATTTTATTTATGCCGTTAATTATTTTATCATTGGGTCTCAGATTTCAATATGAAAATTATGGAATATTTGAAATTGGAAAGTATCTACAAAAACTTGAAGAACAAATAAAAGAAAAGATGAGTTATGAAGAATGGACAGGTTGGCAAAACCATTGGGACAGCAATCAAGATAAAATAAAAATATTAGTATACGATGTTGGATCAAAATGGTTGCTTTTTATTGCAATACCGATGATTGTATCTGTTTTATATTCATGGGTTGAATTATTTGATATTATGGATATTTCTAAATTGCCACAAGATCTTCATTTCTTCCATTGGAGTTCATTATTTATTTATGGTTTCCTCATTGTTTCAACATTTGGATATTTTATCTTATATAAGAAACTCTACAAAGAGGAAATTTACAAAGAAATTCTTAACAAAATTTCAGGGAACTAATAAAAAGAACAATCAAAGCAAAAATAATATTTTCTTCTATCCTTAACTTAACTATTTAAAACCATATTATTTATTAACCGCAAATTTATATAGGTTTGATGGGATGTTGAAAAAGGCATGGTTGCATTATGTCAAGGGGAGGAATTGATTAATGCCACAATTAGCTGAAGGAATATTGATAGCTATTGATGGTATTGATGGTGCGGGTAAAACTACTCAATGTAATTTACTGAAAGAATGGTTAAATTCTCAAGGTTTTTGCGCTTTTGTTATTAAAGAACCTTCTAAAAATAGCAAATATAGTAAGCAAATAAAGATTAGAAGTCAGCACCATAGAATATTTGATTTTTCAAATTCACCAGAAGCTGAATTGAATCTGTTTATTGAAGATAGAAGAGAGAACGTTAAAAAAAATATCAAACCTAAATTAGAAAAAAACAAGATAATAATCATGGATAGGTATTATTTTTCTACAATAGCATACCAGAGTGTTTTAGGTATTGATCCTGAAAAAATAAGAAAGATAAATGAAGAATTTGCTCCAATCCCTGATCTAACGATAATAATCGATGTTCCTCCAAAAGTTGGTATCCAAAGAATAAACGGTAGAGGAGATACCTGTAATTCATTTGAAAAGAAAGAATATTTAGAAAAAGTAAGAGAAGTTTTTTTACAAATGAAAGAGTATCAAAATATTCATTTTATAGAAGGCAATACCCATAGACCTATACAACAAGTTTTTAATGATATTACGGAATTAGTAGAGCCAGTTATTAAAAAAAAATTAGAGGTTAAGAGGGAATTAGTTGCCTGTCACTGATAAGCAGATCACTCATCTTAAAGATTTGAAGAAAAATAACGAAAAGGAATTTAAAAGAAAATTAGAAGAGGTTGATAATGAATTATTTAATGAATATTGTTCTAAAAAAAGTTATAAAGATAAATGTGAGGCAGCTTATTGTGTAGATGCTCATACTAATACCTGTCAATATTTAAAAGAAATGAGAAAATTGTGGAATGTATTCGGCAAAGAATCTTAAATACTTTCATTTACCTCTACTAATATAATTTAAGAGATATTAACATTTAATTTGATTTAGTTAATGATTAAGGGAGATGTCTTAAAATGCAAAGGATAGGTTGTAATTTAAAATCTAATAAAAAAATTAAGGAATGTAGAGAAGTTAGATTATATTATTTGGAAGATCATAGTAAATCACAAATGGCTATTGAATGTTTAAAGAATAACAATATTAATTTTGATCCTATTGAAGTTAATAGATATGGAATAGCACATCTTCTTGAAAGAGATCTTGGAACATCAAGAGTTCCTACACTTTTTTCTTGTAATAGAACTTATGTTGGTTTAGAAGGTATCCAAAGATTTGTGAATAAGAAATAGGATAAATGAAAGTTGTAATATCTGGGCCAAGCGGATTAGATAAAACTCCATTTACAGAAGAATTGAAAGACTATTTAGTGAAAAAAAAGAAACCTACTACTCTTTATCATATCGGAAAGCTTCTTTGTGAAGAATTGGATATAGATGATAAAAAAATATTAAATTGTAAACCAAAAGTATTAGAGTTGGGTCGAAGGATAGTTTTTAAAGATATATTTAATAAAATTAAAAATACTAATACAGAAAATATGATTATAAATACTCATAATGTTTTTAGATATGAAAATGCACTTTTTCCTGCATTTAATATTAAACATTTTGAAATGTTAAAACCAAATATGTTTATCTCTTTAATTGATGATGTTAATTGTATTTATTTACGTTTAAAAAAAGAAAAAAAAGATGTTAATTATTCTTTAAAAGATTTAATGGTTTGGAGGGAAGAAGAAATGATGGCAACTGAAATACTTGCGGGCATCTGTAATTGTCCTCATTTTATCATCGCTCGGAGTTATGGTCCTGAAATAATATATAAATTAATGTTTGAAAATCATCTTAAAAAAGTATATGTTAGTTTCCCAATTACTCATATTAGAGGTAAACCAGAAGAAGATGATGTAAATAAATTTAGAAAGTGGGTTTCAAAAAATGCAATCGCTTTTGATCCTTATTGTGCAATTACTGAAAAAGAATTAAATACTTATTTGAATGTGGCAAAAGATGATAAAAAAGATACTATTGAAATGGAAACACTTAATGAAAAAATTAAATTAAAGACAGCAGAAGTTGAAGAAATAATGAAGGACATTGATGGTCAAATTGTTTTTAGGGATTTTAAATTAATCGATCAAAGTGATATGGTTTTAGCCTTTTATCCTGTTGATGAACTTGAAAATCCGATATTATCTTCTGGTGTTGAAAGAGAGTTGGAATATGGTAGAGATCATGGGAAAGATGTTTATCTTATCTGTAAAGCTAAACATTTAAGTCCTTTTATTAGATGTAAGAAAGTTTTTAAATCATTTGATGAAGCAAAGTCATTGTTTAATTAATCATTCTAACTAAATACCCTTTTTACAAAATAATTATTGTGCAAATCCAATCGCTATTTACTATTTTCAATTTCAATAATTTTTTGTTGTGATGAAGGCATAGCTATTATTTTTTCATAAGTTTGGATAAATCTCATTAATTCTTTTCCACTCTGTGAAAGAGTATATTGATGTGTATCTCTATTTTTTGAAGTTATTAGATTTTTTTTCAGAACATAAGTTGAATTAAAAAGATCAGTTAGTGCATCTTCAAAGGTAGAATTTGGTAAATCCAATTCAGCATATAATTCTTTAAATTGTTTTGGTCTTTCTTGTAATGCATAAAGTATTTCGAGGGCCCCTTTGTGACTTAAAACTCTACATAATTGCTTTGTTTTTTCTAATATCCCTATTTTAATAACAGGGGATTTTTTTTCGAGTTTTTCATCACTCATAAATTATTTTAAATATTATATTAATATTTAATAGTTTGGTACCCCGAAATTTTCGGCCCATTAATATTTCGGGGCACGGAAAGTTAAGGGGCCTGGCATTCTGGTGGCCGAAATTTTTGTCGAAAAATCATATATAAAATCGAAACTATGTCATATCCCCGTGGATGACACTTGATAAAAAATTATTTATCTGATTTTTTACGCGGGATGTCCCAATACGGACTTTTACATTTAGGACATACTCTAGGGGGTTCATCTTTATTTCGTGGCACCCACTCGTGTCCACATCGTTCGCATTTGAATCCTTCAACTGTGATTTTGATTTTACTCATTTCATTTAGAGTATTTTATTATCTAGTATATAAATTTTTGGTATATTATTATCTAGGTAAGTTTTATATACCTTTTTAGTATATACTTTATTAGTAATATACTAGAAAAGTAATGCCAAGGGAAAGATTTTACGGCTTCCCCCTTGGCTTGGAGACATATGAATGCGATCAGGCAAACAGAATATCTCCAAAAAACACATTGAAAAGGAGATATATAAGACATTCGAACAATTCAAAAAAACTAAGAATATTAGTATTGCTAAGTATCTTAAACACTTCGATACATCCTTATTTGAACTTAAGAAATACCGCAAGATAAAATTCACTTATGAATCACTTATCAAACTTGTTTTATATCAAAAATTAAAGGGCATTAAATTTCATACTAAGCTAACAAAACACCTGAGAAGAAATCCAAAAGATAAATTCAGACTGGGCTTTAGTGAAACACCAGATCGAAGACACATAGGATACTTCATCAACACCATTCTTAATGACGAAACCAAGGAGATACTTAATTTTACAGCATCAAAGATAGAAGAAATCTCTGAAAAATTTGGAATACTCCTAGATGTAAAAACATTGCAACCTGAAAAACCAAAAAAGGAATCAAAAGAACGTAACCAACGCCTTCAGAAAAAAGATAAAACCAGAGAAATCGCTAGGTTATTCAAAAAACGTTTATCCCCTTTCATTAACCTGAATCTGAAAAATAATACAATCTACAAGAAAAACGATTTCATAAATCTCCTGATACATATGGGGCAGACAAGGGATTTCGCAGAGAACGGAAGTCAAACCTATAAAGAACTCCAAGGAGATAACAGCCCAGATGCAGATACATTGCTGTATCATTTGAAAAACTATCCGAATCATGCACAGGTTCATAAGATGTTCATTACCTTATTTGAGATCATCTGGGAAATGGCCAGGCAGACTAATATTTTCGATATACGGAAGCGGTATAATGTTGCTATTGATTTTACTGAATGGTTTTTCTATGGCGATAAATCCAGTTTTATGGTTGTAGGTAAAGAACCAGAGAGAGGGACAGCAAGCTGCTACAAATTCATCACTATCAACATTGTAGAAGCAGGGAAACGGTTCACGCTTTTAGCATTGCCTGTGAGTGCTTTGGATAACGTGAGCAAAGATAAACTCATTAGAACTATGCTTAATTATGCTCTCCAGCGGATTAAGATAAGAAGAGTATACGTTGACCGTGGGTTTTTTGATTCGAAAGTAATCAAAATGTTTGAACATTTTCATCTGAAATATCTGATACCTGGGATAAAACAATACAATATAAAGCAACTGTTAAATGTGACACCTGCTCCTTCAGTGATTACAGGTTTTGTTCTTAAAGATGTAAAATTGAATCTGGTGATACTGGAAAAAGAGCTGGAGAATGGTAAAATTGTTAAATGGGTTTATGCCACAAATGAGGTTTATGATCCAGAAGAGACAGGTCTGCTTGAAAAAATATTCGACTTGTATGGTAAACGCTGGGGGATAGAAAGCAGCTATAGAGTCAAAAAACAATATCTTCCTAAAACAACCTCTAAGAATTATATGATACGGTTGTTTTATTTCATGTTCGCAGTCCTGTTATATAATCTATGGATTTTGGCTGATATTCTGTTATGGCTTGCTCTTTTTGGAATAATTGAAGAAGATCATCTTATTAACTCGAAGTATTTCGGTACTGTTTTGTATACTATTGATCCAGGTGGTTGACGTTATGATAGTGGCTACCCAAGCCACTAACTTTCTTCTCCTTTTCATTAGTCTTAACTAGATTTATATTGTATTTTTCTGAATTTTTGACATCGTTATTTGTCTATTTTTGTTATATTTTCAATAAAACCAGTCGATAGGGGCGTCTTGAAAAATCAATTTTAGACCAATTACACAAACTTTAAATCTACCTTCGGAACTACTGGTAAAAAAGTTGATGGGATTACATCATGAAAGGTATGAGAAATTGAGGTTGATATAATATAAATACAAATTAAAATAAGTATAAACTGCTCAGATATTCCATATTCAAAAAGAAAGCTAAAACCTGCTACAATTGCACCCGACAATGAAAGAAGAATAAGAGCTATGTTATTTACATGAAGTCCCGGTAATAAACCTGTTGCAATACCTGTAATAACACCTAGAATACAAAAAAGAATAACAAGAAAAAGAGGGAGCATAAATATTACTCGCTAGGCGGGAGAGTGATGCCATGATTTTCTTCACAAATGTCTAGCATATATCTGAAATTTTTTTCATCAAATGTGAATTTTCCTGAAGCACAAATTTTTTGTCCAGGATATAGAGTAATCTTTTTTGATATTGTATAATAAATAATTAGTGAGTGTTTTCTTTCTATATCTACAAGTAAAAAATATGCATTGGAAACAGATTCTATATATCCAGTAACATTTACATTTATGTTTAGATATCTTGTTGGATTTTCAGCAATCTGCCAGAGAGGAAAAGACACATTGTGCCATTTTTTTAGAATCTGTAATTGACGAATATCGTTAACAATCAATTCCCAGGTGTCTTTATAATTTTGTACTTCTCCAGTTGCTTGTATTTTATCGCCATACTCTACCTCAATTTTTCCTTCTAAAAAAATCTCAACTGAGCCGTTATCATCTGCGATTTTTATTATTTGACTTCCGAATTTTGTTAAATGATGTTCTGTAACAATACCTTTAAGTGTAACTTGTTTGCCTTCATAATCTTGTATTTCACTAATTATTATGACCGGTGCCTGAGAAAATCTTGAAATCATATATAAAACTAAAATACCTATTATGGTGAACAACATGGAAAAATATTTTAGCTTCATTTTTTATCGAATTTAACAATAATAATTTAATAATTGTGTTATGTAAATGCTGTTTAACTCATGAAAATGATACAAATAATAAAAAATTGATATTTTTTAAACAACAGAAAAAGATATAATAATAACTTCTTTATTAACCCTAAAAAGACCTTGATTTGGTGGGAGCTTAATGAGAGATAAAGAAGCTGTATTAAAGATATCTGAAGCATTTCAACAAGATGTTGGTTATGGCAGAGCCCGTATTGATCATCAAACACGAATGAATTTAGATCTATCTATAGGAGACGTTATAGAAATTGAGGGTACAAAAAAGACAGCCTCTGTAGTATGGAGGGCCCACCCTACTGATGAAGGTAAAGGAATAATTCGTATTGATAACTTAACAAGAAAAAATTGTGGTAGCGGATTAGGAGAACGTATAAAAATAAAAAGAGCCGAGGTTAAAGAGGCAAAAGATGTCACACTTGCGCCCTTAATATCTAAAGGACAGCAAATTCAATTTGGTAGTGGCATTGATAATCTTATTAAAAAAGGATTATTAAAGAGACCTCTAACTAAAGGAGACAGTGTAATTATTCCAGGAATCGCCTTATTTGGAAGCTCACTTCCTTTTATCATTATCAACACTTCTCCGGGAGGAATTATATCAATTAGTGAGGAAACTCTAATAAAAGTAAAGGAAGAAGCCGCTCAAGAAATGGAGGCTGAAGGCCCTCGTATTAGCTATGAAGACATTGGTGGTCTTCAGGAAGAGATACAGAAAGTCAGAGAAATGATTGAGCTTCCCCTTAAGCACCCTGAATTGTTTGACCGTCTTGGTATTGATCCGCCAAAAGGGGTTTTATTACATGGGCCCCCAGGAACCGGTAAAACTTTGATTGCAAAAGCTGTTGCAAATGAATCAGGTGCAAGTTTTTATACAATTAATGGTCCTGAAATTATGAGTAAATTTTACGGCCAGAGTGAAGAAAATCTTAGGAAAATCTTTGAAGATGGCGAAAAAAATGCTCCATCTATTATTTTCATAGATGAAATAGATGCGATTGCTCCGAAACGTAGTGAGGTTCATGGTGAGGTTGAACGCCGTGTTGTTTCTCAGATGCTTACTCTTATGGATGGGTTGAAGGGCCGTGGCAAACTTATTGTTATTGGTGCTACAAACATTCCTGATACTTTAGACCCTGCGCTCAGAAGACCTGGAAGATTTGATAGAGAAATTAGAATAGACGCCCCTGATAGAGGTGGGAGAAAGGAGATTTTGCAGATTCACACAAGAGGTATGCCAAAAAATCCACCATTTTATAGAAGTATAGCTTTAGAAGAATTGCAAAGTTGGATGAAAGAAGTAGAAATACCAAAATTAAAAGAGGAAATCAGAAATTCCGCGATAGAAGAGGACAGAAATAAGAAAGAATTGAAGAAGTTTGAAAAAGAAAATATGTCTTTAGAGGAAGAGTTAAATAATCTGAATAAAGAATTAATGAAAAACAAACGCAACTTAGACACATCATATTCATCAAGACGCGACAAAATTGTTGATTTATTAACATTAAAAAAACAAAGGCTGACAAAAGAGTTAAATGAACTTGAAAGAAAACAAGAGGAAATAAAAGACAAAATCAAGAAAAATACTTCAAAGATCGGAGAATTTAAAGAGAAAATTAAAAATAAAGAGGCATTAGAAAACCTTTTTTATTTAGAGAAAAAAATAAAGTTATCAGATGATTTCTTGAAAATAGTAATTGAAGGAGAGAAAGAGATAGATCGTCGACTAAAAATATTAGATTCGAATGACCCTAGGGCAGAAATAATAAAGAATTCAAGGATAGAATTAGACAAAATATTGGACGTTTATATCAAAGACGAAGACATAAAAGAGCAAGTATTAAAAGGGCTGGCTTCAAATGATGTCAAGAAAGAAATAAATAAAAGAGCATCAGAAAAGATGTTAGACGATATTGCAGATGTGACTTATGGTTATGTTGGTGCTGATATTGCAGCTCTTGCTAGAGAATCTGCAATGAATGCTCTGAGACGATACCTTCCGTTAATTGATCTTGAAAATCCCATAATACCTGCAGAAATATTAGAACAGATGGAAGTTACAATGGAAGATTTTAAGGCAGCCCATCGAGGAATCGAGCCGTCTGCAATGCGAGAATTCCTGATTGAGATCCCAAAAGTATCATGGGATGATGTCGGCGGGCTTAAAGAAGCAAAACAACAAATCCAAGAAGCCGTGGAGTGGCCTCTTACAAAACCCGAGGTTTTCAAAAGAATGGGTGTCAACCCGCCTCGTGGTATTTTAATATATGGCCCGCCGGGGACAGGTAAAACTTTGCTTGCAAAAGCAGTTGCACATGAATCTAAAGCAAATTTTATATCAATAAAGGGACCCGAAGTAATGAGCAAATGGGTCGGCGAAAGTGAAAAGGCCGTACGTGAATTATTCAAAAAAGCGCGGCAGGTTGCTCCAACAATAGTATTTCTTGATGAACTTGATTCTATCGCACCTACGAGAGGACGAGATACAGGAACTCATGTGACAGATAGTGTTGTAAATCAACTTTTAACAAGTATTGATGGTTTAGAAAGCATGGAGGGCGTAGTAGTTATTGGAGCTACTAACCGGCCGGATATCATTGACCCGGGTCTTTTAAGACCAGGGCGGTTTGATAGATTGGTCTTGATACATGCACCCGATAAAAAGGCGCGTTTAGAGATATTTAAGATTCATACAAAGGGAATGCCTCTGGATAAAGATGTAAAACTAGAAGAACTAGCAGAAATTTGTGACAAGTATTCTGGTGCAGATATCGAAGCGCTATGCAGGGAAGCCGCAATGATTGCAATACGGGGCGATGAAAAAGCTAAAAAGGTAAATAGAAAACATTTTGACGGCGCCATGGAAAATGTAAGAGCTTCAATTACACCAAATATAATAAAATTCTATGAAAAAGTATCTGAAACGCTCGGGAGTGGAATAGCCAAAAAGGATAAAAGCGAAAAAGATATTCAATATATGTAAGAAAATTAAATAAAAAGGAGGGATAAAAATTGAAAATTACTGAAAATGAACTTAGAGGAAAATCTGTGATGAGCGAAGAAGGTTTATATTTAGGTATAATGAGAAATTCTACAGTTGATAGCAAAACAGGAGAGTTAGTAGGGCTTCTTGTAGAACCCTCAGATGATATTGATCCAAGATTATATCATCTAGACAACCAAGGTAACCTTGTATTTCCATTTAATTCCATTAAATCTGTAAAAGATGTAATTATTATTGGTGGCCAATAGTTAAATTAAAAAATTATTTTAAGATTCTAAGTGAGACCCCTTTATTTCGTTTGGAAACTAATATTGTAAGTATATTTTATTTTAAAATGTAATAAACGTAAGTATATCCAAAATGTTATGCAATTATAAGTATTTGAATATTCTGATTTTTAAAAATATAAAAAATATAGAAAAATTATAAAATTTTAATATAGTAGAATATGTTTTCCACAGGAAATAAAGGCCTTCCTCTATAGCCTAACTAACAGGAGAAAAACAGGAGAAAAATCATACATAAATTTTTAATATGCTATTGTTGATTACATTAGCCCGGGGGAGATATTTTTACGAGGGAGAAAAAGACAGTAAATAGTGACATATTTGGTCGTTTGCTTAAATTTGATGGTCTATTTTTGAACAGAGAGGTTATGAGAACAACATATATGCCTGAAACTCTTCCTCACAGAGAAAGGGAAATTGATGGATTAGCAACTATTCTTGTGCCAGCTTTACGGGATGAAACGCCATCTAATGTATTTATCTATGGAAAGACAGGAACTGGAAAAACAGCTGTTACAAAATATGTGGGCAAAGAGCTTTTATCAAAAGGTGAGGAAACAGGGAAAAAAGTGAATTTTATCTATATTAACTGCGAAGTTGTTGATACACAATATCGTCTATTACAAAATATTGCAAATCATTTTATTGATGATTGGTCTGAGCGAATTCCTTTTACTGGTTGGCCAACAGATGAAGTTTACACTAAATTAAAACAGATGATAGAAAAAGAAAGTGGAGTTATAGTTATTATTCTTGATGAAGTTGATAAATTAAAAGGAGATGAGGCACTTTACAATCTATCTAGAATAAATGCAGATCTTAATAATGCTAAAGTATCCATTATAGGTCTTTCAAATGATCTTAAATTTACTGAATTTTTAGATCCTCGTGTTAAATCAAGTCTAGGCGAGGAAAACATGATATTCCCTCCGTATGATGCAAAAGAGTTAGAAGATATCTTAAATCAGAGGATAAAAATTGCTTTGAAACCAGATTCTATAGAAGGAGATGTAGTTCCACTATGTTCCGCTCTCGCAGCTCAGGAGCATGGGGACGCAAGAAGGGCATTAGATCTTTTAAGAATGTCTGCTGAGCTTGCTGAACGAAGCAAATCTTTAAAAATATCAAAGAAACATGTGCGTCTTGCACAAAATAAAATTGAAATTGATAGAATAATTGAAGTTGTTCGGACTCTACCAACTCAGTCAAAATTAATACTTTTAGCAATTCTTCTACAGGAAAAACAAAATCAAAAATCAGGTTCAACAGGTGTTATTACAACTGGAGAAGTTTATGAAATTTATAAGGATTTAAGTAAAAAAATCCGAACCGATGTTCTAACGCAAAGACGGATAGCAGATCTAATATCTGAACTTGATATGCTAGGAATTATTACTGCTCGTGTTATTTCAAAGGGCAGATATGGAAGAACTAGAGACATTAAAATTTCATCATCTCTTGAAGATATTCTTAATATTTTACATGAAGATGATGTGTTTAAAGAACTATCACACTATAAAATACGTGGACAAACACGTTTAATATAATTTTTTTATCATAAAAAATTTTTTTAATTTTTGGTAATTAAAATTACAATATGTTATGGGGGAATAAGGCGTTTATATATATCATGCTTTTTTATGGAACTCGTAAATTGTATTTGGTCCCCATCAAACCCCAAACACTTTTTTATCGAGGAATCGGTAATGGAAGACCCATCCTTTACCCTTATTTTGGTCCACCAAATTCCCCCAGAATTCTTGAATGTATTATTAATACATAAAGTTTTAGGATTTCTTAAACAAATAATAATATAATAAAAAAATATAAATAAAACCAAAATTACTATATTAATAAAATGAAATATAAAATTTGCATTGAGAAGCTTGGTAAACCAAAACTAGCAGGACTTTGTGGCATACTTATCCCTTTTGTTTTTTTATTTAGTATTTTAATTGCCATGTTATATTCACCATGGTTTAAATGGACAAACAATGCTTTAAGTGATTTAGGTGCAGAAGGAGTTTCTGCTTTTTTCTTAAACAACGGTTTGATATCTGCAGGATTTCTTGCATTTTTTTTCTCAATAGGTCTAATTAAAATTTTATCAATAAAAATTGGTGGATACGTTCTTGCTATAAGCTCTTTAGCTCTTATTGGTGTTGGGTTATTTCCTATAACAATCTATAATTTACATTATATTACGTCAGCTATTTTCTTTATATCAATGACAATTGGATTATTAACTATTGGAATTACCATGAAACATAATCAATCTGATCAGATTATGGGAAATGCAGCAATTGTTATTGCCTTAGTAGCTTTTTTTTCACCTTTAACTCTTTATTTTTATAAGGGCATAGCTATACCTGAGATGATCATTTGTTTTTTTGTATTCCTCTGGTATCTATCATATGGAGTAAAAATAGCAATTAAAACGACTTGAAAGCTACTAGAATATTATGAAAACAGTTAGTGCACCTGCAATAATTGGTTGATGTATTAAATAAATAATTAGAGAATGCTGACCGCACCATTGAAATATTTTTATTGGTCTGTATCTGGAAAGATCAGGCATGCGGAATTTTCTTTTATTTCCAGAATATAAACAATCCCCAACTATTATTCCTAACAGACAAATTCCAAACCAGGGTAGTAGGGGGAAGTAGTCAATCGTGTAACTCCCAACATTTGTTGGGTGAAGTCCTAATACAAGATGAAATATTGTTGGATTTTCAATGTTATATCCTGCAACAACTAAGCTAGCAAAAAGAATTATTACTACAAACAGTAGATTGTATTTTCGATATTTTAGAAATGGAGCGCTTAAAATCACTGATAGACCGATGCAATGCAAGACACCAAAAAATATTGGTTTTTCTGGTATGAAAAATAATGTGAGAATCGTAAAAATCATACCTAAACCAAGTATTTTCAATCCTCTAAATATAAGACGTTCATAGTATTTTTTTTCATCCTTTATTGTCATACTTTCTATTTTCTTTTTACCTACTACTAGACTAATGCCCACTAATAAGAAGAACATAGGTTGAACAGTAATTTGTAAAAAAGAATAAATTCCACTATTCATTGGCACCAATCCAAAGTAATCCAAATCCCAAAGAAAATGACCAAAAATCATTAAAATAATTGCAAGCCCTCTTAGCATATCTATTTCAATGAATCTTTGAGAGCTAGGGGAATGAATAATCTTTTTCTTTAGACTTTCTAAGTTCAATAGATCACCTTTGTTTTTTACATCCATCTATTATATCGTGACATATTGTGCCTTGCTAACTTTTAACAATAATAATATAAAAAGATAACGTGTTAAAATGTCAAAAAAAGAAAATTACAAAAATAGAAATATCGCTTTATTATAAAGCTAGTTCCCCTTTTCTTAAAGCTTCAACAGGTGATAGCATTGAAGCTTTTTTTGCAGGTAACGCAGCAGCAATTACCGCTAGTATTACAGGTAAAGCTATTGCAATCAAAATAGTCAGCCAATTTATAATAAAATCAACTTTCAATTGAGTGCCTGCTATAAACTCAACACTTAGGCCATAAAAATTTACAAGTTGCATGACTATAATAGATATAATTATCCCAAGAATTCCTGCAATAAAACCTATTATTAAACCTTGGAATAAATAAATTTTAAAAATTACTCTATCACGTGCTCCAAAAGCTTTTAGAGATCCAATTTCTCTAGTTTTTCGCATAATAATCGAATCCATTACATATTTTATTGCAGCCCCACATAATAAAAGAGTTACACCGATGCTCCCCCATAACATAATCGTTACAACATCTTGCATTGAACCAGCAATATATATCAAGAAATCATGCCAACTATAAACTTTTAAAAAAGGGACAAAACCGATAACCTCCTCCTTAACACTTTCTGAATGTCCAATAGGATCCAGTTTATGTAATGGGTCTGGTGCTCTAATTAAAACCGCATCCCCTCTGTCAGGATCGATATCAATTGGATTATACCCTCGAAATGTACCAACTCCAGGAATATGCCAGTCTTTCCCAGTAATTTGGCCATATCTTTTAATCTCTCGAAGAGAATCAGCATGCATAAACCACACCAAAGCATCTAAAGTTGGTGTCCCACTTTCATAAAGCCCAATTACCTTAACAGTCACAGTTGCATAGCTTTTTTCTTTGCCTGAGACACTTAACGTGATTTGGAATTCTTTGCCGATATCTACTGAAGGATGAATTTTTGCAGCAGTAGAACCAACAACTATTGGGTATGGTTCCTCATATTCCCTTAGTTTTTCCCCTGCACCATAGGAAAAATCAGGCAAACCACCCGGTCCTTTTATTTCAATGTATAAAGGAGTATGACCTCTTAAAATTGGATCGTCATCTCTAAAAAATCTTCCTTGAACAATTTTACCAGCTATCCCAGAAATATAACCCTCTTTTAAAGGATCAATTCCCTGAATGCCACATCCATCAATTACTTCTCCTTCTTCACCTAAACCATACGTTCCTTGTGCCGTAACTCTAATGCTTGCCTTATAGCCCGGAAGATCTCGCTCTATTCTTCTAGCAATTTCCCCTGCATTTTTTAATTCACTTTCAGTGCCATATAAATCCCTAATATTGCTGCTCTCATCAACAATAATTGCATCCGCTGTAACAAGCTTTGTGGTATCATCTACAACTTGCATCATATAATTTAAATAAGCATTTTCAAGCATGAAAGAGGTCATGGTTAGAGCTATAACAAGAATAATTATTGCATAAATTCGTTTATGGTCCTTTAATTCCCCAAAGGCAAGATGACCACTAACTCCCAGAACGCTCCCCCCTCTTATTTTTAGGAAGTTTTTTTAGCACTTTTTTAAAACTATTTAACTTGCCCTTGGTGTCACCAACTATGCTTCCATCTTTTAAAACAAGTGTTCTTTTTCCATAGCTAGCTATATACATATCATGAGATACAAAAACAGATGTTACATTCCTATTTTTATTAACTTTTACAAGTAACCCCATTATTTCTTCACTACTATCAGTATCCAAAGCACCAGTGGGTTCGTCAGCTAGAATTAAAATTGGATCATTTATCAAGGACCGAGCAATGGCAACTCTTTGTTGTTCACCACCAGAAAGATGAATCCCCTTATGGTTTACTCTATGGTGAATTCCTACTTCTTTTAACAACTCCTTTGCCCTTCTTTCTAAAAAAACAGGATCTTTTTGCATTATTAATCCGGGTAAAATTACATTTTCTAAAACACTTAAACGAGGTATCAAATTATAATTTTGAAATACAAAACCAAGTTTAGATCCTCTAAACATTGCAACTTCTTTACCACTTATCTCTGAGGTATTTTTACCCTCAATATATACATTGCCTGTTGTAGGGCGATCTAATAAACCCATACAATGAAGAAGTGTAGATTTTCCACAACCTGAGGGGCCAATTATAGAAACAAACTCACCAGGATATATCTTTAATGAAACCTGGTTTAGTGCATTTACTACAACGCCATACTCGTCATACTTTTTAGTAATATTTTCAAGCATGATGATAGGATTTTTCATTTTACCCATAGCTGATTAAGGCTAAGAAGAGACAACTAATATAAATAATTAATGATAAATAATATTAAAAAAATTAAAAAAGAATATCTTAATTTATCCTACATAATGTGATATTCCTTTATAATCGTCCTTAGTCTGATTTTCTTTTGCATCTAATATATCGATTAGAAGAATTACATGCAACGGTATAATTCTTATTTTCTCTGCCATTTTCCCGTGACTTTTATTCAGCTCCATCAAAAGACCTGTTTCGTCAACACCTATAGAAATAAAGCCCTTAAACATACCTTCAGTTTCAAGAACACTATCCCTTGCGCCTAAAGAAGTGATTTTATAAGTAGAACCTTCTGTTAACTCCATCTTTTTTTCAGCTATCATTCAACACCCTTCCTTTGTTTGTCAATGAGTTTTTGCAAATGTTCAACAGTCTTACTATAATTTTCTATTGCTACTTTTAGATGGGCTTCAACAAAATTCCAGGCTTTTTGGATATTTCCATATCTCAAACGATATGCTTTCTTATTCTGTTGAGAACTGTCATCAAAAATCTGAATTTCTTCCAAAATATCAAATCCTTTGAGTTTGTTAAGATGTCTATAAACTGTAGGTTTTGAAGTATTGAGCTTTGTTGAAATTTCATCAACAAACCATGCTTTTGATGGATGCTTTAAAAAGAATTCTGCAAATATATTATAGGGAATATCTGGATCTGCACCTTTTGATATATAACCAATTTGCTCAAAGAATTGTCTGGCAACAACATCTGGATCTTCTTCACCTACTAATGGCGTGTTACTAACAATTTGCATCTCAAACCTCATAAAAAACACCTCATAAATGAGTATCATTTTTTGATTTATAAGATTTGCTTAACTATGAGAAGGAAAAGTAATAATTCGGTATAGACTGCGCTTTAAATTATAGAACGGGAAGATACTTATCTATCTCCCATTTAGTAATCTGAGTTCTATATTGTTCCCATTCATTTTGTTTAACATGTAGAAAACTATTATATATATGCTCTCCAAGAGTATCCTTTAATAGCTCACTTTCTTCCATTAAAGATAATGCATGTCCAAGACTTTCAGGTAAATGATGGATGTTGTATTTTTCTTTTTCTTTATCTGATAATAGATAGATATTCTTTTCAACGGGTGGTGGAGGATCGATTTTATCTTCAATACCCTTTAATCCTGCAGCTAGCATTACTGCGAATTGTAAATATGGATTTCCAGATAAATCAGGGCTCCTAAGCTCACATCGGGTACTATTACCACGTCCAGTTGGTATTCGAATTAGTGCGCTTCTATTTCTGCAAGCCCATGAAATATACGTTGGTGCCTCGAAGCCTGGAACTAATCTCTTATATGAATTTATTGTAGGATTTAGAATAACAGTTATCTCCTTAATGTATTTGATTAATCCTCCTAAAAAATTCTTTGCTAAGGGGCTTAATAAATTTTTATCTTTTAAGTCATGAAAAGCATTTTTACCATCGAGTTTAAAAAGAGACAAATGGGTATGCATTCCTGAACCATTTAGACCAAATATTGGTTTGGGCATAAATGATGCATGAAGATTGTGTGTCCTAGCGATAACTTTTGTAACATATTTTAACGTAATCACCCTATCGGCAACAGTTAGAGCATCAGCATAACTGAAATTTATTTCATGCTGTCCACTTGAAGCTTCATGATGAGAAGTATATGTATTTATTCCTAGAGCCTCCAATGCTATTGATATATCTGCACGAACACCCTCTGCAAGATCACGGTGAGATAAATCAAAATAACCCGCTGCATCATTTGGAATTAATGAATTTTTATCCCCCTCTTTTTTAAATAAAAAGAATTCACATTCAGGGCCAGTGTTATAGATATAACCTAAATCTCTTGCTTTTTTTTGTGCTCGTTCAAGAATATATTTAGAGTCGCCTAGGAATCGTCTGCCGTTTGGTTCATATATATCGCAATTTAGTTTTGCAGTTTTTCTTTTTTCAATTTCTTCTGGTAGAATTACAAAACTTTTTGAATCAGGTTTAGCAATTTTATCTGATTCTTCTATTGTAGCGTAACCTGCAATTGAAGATGCATCAAAGGGTATGCCATCATCTAATGCTTCTTCAAGTCTGCTTGGAGGTATAACAATGTTTTTAGGCATACCAAGAATATCTACAAACTGCAAACGAATAAAGAATACTTTTTCTTTTTTTACAATATTTAAAACATCTTCTTTTGTGAAATTTTTATTCTCCATCAGACTTTCCCACCTCGTAAAAAATTAAATAAAATTTTGTAATATGTATACATTATTAATATTAAATAATTACTTGATTTAGTAAATTTTGTTTAAAAAATCTAATTTTGTTTATTGTCTTCTATTGAAAAATCGAAGTTCTATGTTAAAAATTGACCTTTCTGATAATAAACTTTTAATAAGGGATGTTGATACGGTTGACCACCGATTATTGGGAGGTATACTATGGATAAAGACGTTGATTTATTTATGGAAGGTATTATTGAAAGAAATCCCGGTGAAAAAGAGTTTCACCAAGCAGTTCAGGAAGTAGTTGAAAGTATAATGCCTTTTATTAGGAAAAATCCAAAATACAAAAAGGCAAAAATTCTTGAAAGAATAGCTGAGCCAGAAAGAGTTGTTATGTTTCGAGTTCCATGGGTGGATGACAGTGGCGAGGTTCAAATTAATCGGGGCTATAGAATACAAATGAATAGTGCAATAGGTCCATATAAGGGTGGCCTTCGTTTTCACCCAAGCGTTAATCTGAGTATTTTAAAATTTCTTGCATTTGAACAGGTCTTTAAAAATAGTTTAACAACCCTTTCTATGGGTGGCGGAAAAGGTGGTTCAAATTTTAATCCGAAAGGCAAATCAGATAATGAAGTAATGAGATTTTGTCAAAGTTTTATGACAGAGCTATATAGGCATATTGGGCCAAATACAGATGTTCCAGCCGGCGATATTGGTGTTGGTGGTAGAGAAATTGGTTATTTATTTGGACAATATAAAAAAATAAGAAATGAGTTCTCTGGAATTCTTACTGGAAAAGCACTAAACTGGGGGGGAAGTTTAATCAGACCAGAAGCAACAGGGTACGGTTGTGTTTATTTTGCAGAAGAAATGATGAAAACAAGAAAAGAATCATTGAAGGGAAAAATATGTACAGTATCTGGTTCAGGAAACGTTGCACAATATACAGTTGAAAAATTAAATCAATTAGGAGCTAAGGTTGTAACTTTATCTGATTCAAGCGGTATGATATATGATTCAGATGGAATTGATGACAAGAAACTTAGTTATGTTATGGAATTAAAGAATATTAGACGCGGACGTATCAAAGAATATGCTGAAAAATATGGTGTAACTTATGAGGATGGGAAACGACCTTGGCATATTAAATGTGATATGGCATTTCCGTCTGCTACACAAAACGAGATAAACAAAGCTGAAGCAAAAACACTTGTTGATAATGGTTGTGTTTGTGTTTCCGAAGGGGCAAATATGCCAACTGAACCTGATGGAATAAATGTCTTTTTGGAAGCAAAGATTCTATATGGTCCAGGTAAGGCAGCAAATGCTGGGGGGGTTGCAACAAGCGGCCTTGAGATGTCACAAAATAGCTTAAAACTTGCATGGAGTAGAGAAGAAGTTGATGAAAAATTACATAACATTATGAAAAGCATCCACGCCTCTTGTGTTAAATATGGTAAAGAAGGCAACGTTATAAACTATGTTAAAGGAGCAAATATTGCAGGCTTTGTTAAAGTTGCAGATTCAATGATTGATCAGGGAGTTCTATAAATAAAGATCCCTTTTCATTCCATATTATGCAAAAATTATAATATCATAGCTCCTTATTGAAAGAGTATCATGAAAGACATAGACTCATGTTTTGATTTCTTAAAAATTCCAAAAGATCCAGATACAGAATTTGAACTTAAAAAACAAACTTACCATCTTTTAATGCCTTTCAAAGTGAGAGATATTCTAATAGTTTCAAGTTTATATGATGCTTTTGTGATTGAAGAAGAAGGTTTAATTTCTGAGCTAGTTATTGGGCAATATCGTCATCATCTTTTGAGCCAACCTCCTCGTGTAACACGTGTAATAGCTGGAAAAGAGGCTCTCTTAAGAGCTAAGGATTGCCATTATGATTTAGTTATAACAATGTCAAAAAATATTGGGATGGATCCATTTGACTTTGGTAAAAAAATTAAAAAATTAATCCCAGACTTACCCGTTATTATTTTAGCGACTGATATAGCAGATCTTGATATAATTGAAAACAAGGAAACTGAAAAAGGAATTGATAAAGTATATTATTGGACAGGAGACTCGACACTTTTTCTTGCTATTATTAAAAATGTTGAGGATAGTATTAATGCAAAGTATGATACAAAAAATGGAAACGTCCGTGTTATTATAATGGTAGAAGACACAGTACATCATTACTCAATGCTTTTACCAATAATCTATACAGAACTTGTTGAGCAAACAAGGCGATCTCTTTCTGAGGATTTAAATGAAATGCAAAGACTAATTAGAAGAAGAGCAAGACCAAAAATATTGCTAGCTCAAACTTATGAAGAAGCCGTGGAACTATATGATAAATATAAGGATTATGCTCTTGGTGTTATTACAGATATTGAATTCAAATGCAAAGATAAAATAGATAAAGAGGCAGGTTTTAAATTAGCTAATCAAATCAGAAATGAGTCAAAATTTCTTCCAATTCTAATGCAGTCATCAAAACCAGAAAATAAAACAAAAGCTGAAAATATAGGATCTTATTTTTTAGATAAAAACTCACCAACTCTAATTCAAGATTTTCATCATTTCGTAATTGAGCATCTTGGTTTTGGAGATTTTGTTTTTTTAAAACCTAAGAAAAAAAGTAAGGGGAAAATAGGAATTGATGAATTTCATAAAGAAACTGTTGAAATTGCTCGTGCATCAAATATGAAGGAATTCGAAAAAATCCTGAAAAAAGTCCCTATCGAATCAATAAGATTTCATTCAGATAGAAATGATTTTTCTAATTGGTTAATGGGGCGCTGTGAGTTTAAACTCGCGATGAAATTAAGACCTATGAAAGCATCTGATTTTACAGATTTAAATGAAGTAAGAAAACGTATTATTACAATGTTTAATGAAAGTCGTAGAGAAAGACAACTTGGTGTTATTACTGATTTTCCTAATCAAAAATTCGAATTTGATGAATCTTTCACGAGAATTAGAGGAGATTCTCTTGGAGGTAAAGGTCGTGGAATTGCATTTATAAGATCACTTCTTGCCATATATGATTTAAATAAAAAATATCCTGGAATTAACATTACTGTACCAAGCACCATTGTGATTGGTACACTAGAATTTGATAAATTCATCGAAGAAAATAATTTAAAAAAAATTGTGAACAAAGAAAACATCACTGATGAAGAAATTGCTAAAGCATTTATGAAAGGAAAGATTAGGGGCGAACTAAAACAAGATCTCACGGATATTCTTAAGCACTATAAATCACCTATTGCTGTCCGCTCATCAAGTCTTCTTGAGGACTCTCAAAGTAGACCTTTCGCTGGAATTTATTCAACGTATATGTTGCCGAATAATCATAAGAATGATGCTATTAGGCTAAATCAACTATGCCAAGCAATTAAACTAATTTATGCATCGGTATTCTTTTTAGAGCCAAAAATCTACATCGAGTCAACATCCTCAAAAATTGAAGAAGAAAAAATGGCGATAGTAATTCAAGATATCATAGGAAAAGATTACGGAGGAAGATTTTATCCCACTTTCTCTGGTGTTGCTCAATCATATAATTTTTATCCTGTTGGTCATCAAACATTTGAAGATGGAATAGCAACTGTTGCTGTAGGTCTTGGCAAAACTGTTGTCGGAGGTGGTAAGGCTCTTAGATTTTGTCCTCGATATCCAGAAAATATAACTGAATTTTCCTCACCAAAATCAATATTTGAAAATGCCCAAAGAGAACTTTTCGTTTTAGATACATCAAAGAAAATATTTAAGTTGAACGATAAAGAAGATATAAATTTGAATAAGTTAAATGTCGAGGAAATTAAAGAAGATGGCACTCTCGAAAACCTTGTTAGTACATTTGATAAAAACGATGGCATGATTAGAGATGAATTATCTGGCACTGGCCCAAATCTTGTTACTTTTTCTGGAATTTTAAAATATGAAACATTTCCATTATCCTCAATTCTTAAAGACATTTTAGAAATTGGACAAAAAGGAATGGGGTGCGCGATTGAAATCGAATTTGCAGTAGATCTTAATCAAAATAGCAACACCCCAGCTACTTTTTCAATACTACAACTCAGACCTTTAGTGCCATCACATGAACAATCGCATATTTCATGGGATGACGATATTGATTTAAAAAACGTTTTTATTAAGTCAGACAGAGCTTTGGGAAATGGTTTGGTAAAAGCTATAAAAAATATTATTTATATCAAACCAGAAACATTTGAATCAACAAAAACTATCGAGATAGCAGATGAAATAGATAAGATAAATAAGAATTTGACAGCAAAAAAACAACCTTATATTCTTATTGGCCCTGGCCGATGGGGGACAGAAGATAGATTTCTAGGGATCCCTGTTAAATGGAATCAGATTTCTGGAGTTCGAGTAATGGTTGAAACAGGACTTGAAAATTTTAATATTGAACCTTCTCAAGGAAACCATTTCTTTCATAACATTACATCTAGAGGTATTGGTTATATCAATGTACCATTCAAATCAAAAATGAATTATATAGACTGGAAATGGATTAATGAAAAAAAACCAATTAAGACTTTAAAATATGTGAAACTCATACAACTTAAATCCTCATTAATAATTAAATTTGATGGTAGAAATGGTAGCGCTCTGATTGAAAAATCAAATTAATAAATTGATATTTATGAAATATTGGCCAGTACCAAATAGTCATTCAAAAAAGATTCCTATTAAAGGAACTCCCGGTTCATTTTGGGAAGATCGTGGCGATAGGCGACATTGTGGTATTGATATATATGCACCTGCGGGAAGTGAGGTTATGTCTATTGATGATGGAACTGTAATAGACATAGGCAGTTTTACAACTACAAATAAAATCCCATATTGGAATAAGACCAAGTATGTTTTAATAAAGTGTCTAGATTTTTGTATATATAAGTATGCTGAATTGCAAAAAATAACGGTTAAACTTAATGAATTTGTAAAAGGTGGACAGTTAATTGGTTATGTTGGAACTGTTTTAAATTTTGATAAAATAACTAACAACTCTCCGCAATACATCCAAGAGATAAAGAAAAAAAGTATTGCAAGTATGTTACATTTGGAAGTATATAACTCAAAACCCAAGGTAACAAAAGAGTATTTAGGGGGGAATTTTTTCGGAAATAAAAAACCTGAAAATTTATTAAATCCCAGTTACCAATTGTAATTTTTTCTTTTTAGAAAATTATAATTTTTGTGAAAAACTAGTTTAACTCCTATATGGGGATTCAGAAATTTCAGTAGTTGTTATTGTATATCTACAATTAATATCTTCTAAAGTCTCATCGATTTTACAGATTAATTCTCTTAATAGTTTTTCATCAGGTTTTTTAGACCAATGAAATACAAAATCAAAATCTCCCATTGTTGTTTCACCAGATGGAATAATCCCTGAAGCAAGATTGCCATTTGAAATTGTTGGCAATTTTTCCGCTAATTCTAACAATTTTGTTATAGCTTTATCTAGTGGAGGTCCATATATTTTTATTTTACTTTCCATTTTTTCAATCTCATCTTCATTGTTGTAGTATAATTGTAATATCTTAATTCTTTAAAGTTTTATCTTATATTTATTAAAAAGTAATAAACTTTGTAAGAAAACATTTATAGAGGAAGTATAATACCGCTTTACTATCATTGTTCTAGATATAGAGTTGATTTCTAATGGAAAAGCAGGGGGAGTTAGAACCTAAAGATATCAGATTATTAAACGCTATAATAAAAAAATATGATGGAAAAAAGGAATTTTTAATATGTATTCTTCAAGATATTCAGAAGGTATTTGAATATCTCCCGAGAAAAGCATTAACTCATGTATCGGATAAATTAGATATTCCATTAATTCAAGTTTATGGTGTTGCTACTTTTTTTAAAGCTTTTAGCCTTATACCAAGAGGCGGGCATACTTGTACTGTTTGTCTTGGAACCGCATGTCATGTAAGAGGTGCAGAAAAAGTCCTTGATAAAGTAAAACGCAGTCTTGATATTGATGTTGGAGAAACAACAAAAGATATGCAATTCTCATTGAAAACTGTTAATTGTTTAGGTGCCTGTGCACTTGGTCCTATGATGGTTGTTGATGATGATTATCATGGGCATATGGCGCAAAATAAAGTTGATGAGATTTTAAAAAAGTATTCGTCGAAATTTTAGGAGTTAAAGTTAGTGAAAAAAGTCAGAAATCTTCAAGATCTTGAAGCTTTAAGAAAATCTATCCTTCAAGAAAAATATTCAGAAAAACCATGTATAATTATTTCAGAAAAATCAACATGTTGTTATCTAAGTGGTAGCAAAGAAGTTGTTGAAGCTTTTAAGGATGGATTAAAAAATTTTGATTTAGAAAATCAAATAGACATTAAATCCACGGGATGTTTAGGATTTTGTGAGATTGAACCAATCGTAATATTAGAACCAAAAGGAATTATCTATCAAAAGGTTAAAAAAGAAGACGTTCTTGAAATTATAACTGAAACAATTCTCAACGACATTATTATTGATCGTTTGCTTTATGTTGATCCAGTAAAAGGAAAAAAATGTAAAACTGAAGAGAACATGCCCTTTTATAAAAAACAAAGACGATTTGTCCTGGGAAATAATCGTTTTATCGATCCTCTTGTTATTGATGATTATATTGCTATAAATGGTTACAAAGCACTTGCTACAGTTTTAGAAAAAATGAGGCCAGAGAAGGTCATTGATGTAATTAAACAATCTGGTTTGCGAGGTAGGGGCGGTGGAGGATTTCCAACAGGAAAAAAATGGGAATATGCTAGTAAGGCTGAAGGGGAACCTAAATACGTTATTTGTAATGCTGATGAAGGTGATCCAGGGGCCTATATGGACAGAAGTCTTTTGGAAGGCAATCCTCACAGTGTTATTGAAGGTATGATTATTGGGGCATATGCAATTGGCTCTCATGAAGGTTATGTATATGTTCGAAATGAATATCCATTAGCAGTAAAACATTTAGAAAATGCAATAAAGCAAGCACAGGAATACGGTCTTCTTGGAAAAAATGTACTGGGTTCAGGCTTTAGTTTTAATATCGAAATAAGTCGTGGAGGTGGTGCTTTTGTTTGTGGCGAATCAACTGCTCTTATGGCTTCACTTGAAGGAAAACCTGGGGAACCACGAGCAAAATATATCCATACCGTTGAAAAAGGATTATGGAATAAACCAACAAATCTCAATAATGTTGAGACTTGGGCAAATGTACCTTTAATAATAAATAGAGGCGCAGAGTGGTATGCGAAAATTGGAACTAATACTAGTAAAGGAACCAAGATATTTTCACTCGTTGGAAAAATCAATAACACAGGTCTAGTTGAAGTTCCAATGGGTATAAAACTTCGCGAAATTATTTATGATATTGGAGGGGGCATACCTGATAGTAAAAAATTCAAAGCAGTCCAAACAGGTGGACCATCTGGTGGTTGCATCCCTGAAAGTCTGATTGATTTACCAGTTGATTATGAAAAACTTTCAGAAGCTGGTTCAATGATGGGTTCTGGCGGTATGATTGTAATGGATGAAGATACATGTATGGTAGATGTAGCTAAATATTTTGTTAACTTTCTAAGGGAAGAATCATGTGGCAAATGTGTTCCCTGTCGAGAAGGCCTTGAAAGAATGGGTGAAATTCTTACGAATATTACTGAAGGGAAAGCAACAAATCAGGATCTGGAACTACTTGAGGACCTTGGTGGAGTAATAAAAGATACAGCCTTATGTGCATTAGGTGGGACTGCGTCAAATCCTGTTCTTAGTACAATTCAATATTTCAGAGATGAGTATAAGGATCATATAGAACACAAAAAATGCTCTGCTGGAGTGTGTAAAGCACTCATAACATTTACAATCGATGAAAATAAATGTACTGGATGTGGAATGTGTCTTAAACAATGCCCACAGAACGTAATATCTGGTGAAAAAAAGAAACCACATAAAATTGATCAAGAAAAATGTATCAAATGTGGTGCATGCTATGATACATGTAAATTTAACGCCATAAACAGAAGGTAGAGGTGATTAAATAGAGATAACACTCAATGGAGTTAATGTTCAAGTCGAGGACTATTGGACTATCTTAGATGCGGCAAAATTTTATGGTGCTAATATTCCAACGTTATGTTATCATGAAGGACTTTCACCTTATGGTTCATGTAGATTATGTGTTGTTGAAATTGGAAAAGGAGATAGAAAAAAGCTTGTTGCATCATGTTTACATCCCGTAAAAGAGGGACTTAATATTCATACACATTCAGAACGTGTCATAAGAGCAAGAAAGATGCTTGTCGAACTTTTAGTTGCCCGTTGTCCACAATCAAAGACTCTTCAGGATTTAGCATCGAGCATGGGAATTCAAAAGGTAAGGTTCAAACCAAAAAATGATGATTGTATACTTTGTGGACTATGCATTCGGATGTGCGAAGAACAGATGGGTGCCAAAGCAATAGGTTTTGTAGGTCGTGGTGTAAATAAAAGAATAACAACTCCATTTGATATAAAATCAGAAAAATGTAGAACATGTGGAGCATGTATTTGGATCTGTCCTGCATGCCAGCTTAGATGCCAAGGACTTGAAGCAGATACGGTTCTATGTAGTAGTTGTCTAAATTTTTCACCATCATGTTTAGATTTATATGAGGATGCCATGTGTTATTTGGATCCTTGTGTAGCTTGTTTAGAAGATAAGAAAGTAAAAAAGAATATTGAAAATAAAAAGAAGTTGAAAAATAGGAGGAAAAATAAATGACATTAACAAGACCAAATAGATCAGCTGCAACATTAACAAAAAATAGAACTGGAGATCATATTACACCAATTAGTGGAATGTGTGTGACTTGTGTTGATGGATGCATTGGTATGTGTGAAATTGGTAAATCAGCATACCGTGGACCAGAAGCATTATACCCGCAACCCTTTGGAATTACTACATCTGCATCTGAAAAAGATTACCCCGTTGATTTATCGTATTTTAATATCATGGGTACTGCAGTTGGTGCAAAGGGAATTGAGGAAGATAGTGATAAAGCGATTTTTCCAAATGTAAATATTGAAACAAAAATTGGAAAAGATAAAAAAATCAAGTTAAGGATTCCATGGATTATACCGGGCTTAGGCTCAACAAATGTTGCTAAAAATAATTGGGAGGGACTTGCAGTCGGTGCTGCAATATCAGGTTTCCCTTTAACAATTGGTGAAAACGTTGCTGCGATGGATCCAGAATCAAAAATTGTAAATGGGAAAGTAAAACACGCACCAGATCTTGAATGGAGAATAAAGCTTTATAAGGAATGGCAGCAAGATGGTTACGGTGACATTATCGTTCAAGCAAATGTTGAAGACACTCGTTTAGGTGTTCAAGAATTTGCTATATCTGAATGTGGAGTTGAAACAGTTGAACTTAAATGGGGACAGGGGGCAAAAGATATCGGTGGTGAAGTTAAAATAAAAGATTTAGAAAAAGCACAACTACTCAAAAAAAGAGGATATGTTGTCCTTCCTAATCCGCTTGAAAAAGAAGCAATTGAATCATTTAATTCAGGTAGTTTCAAGGAATTTGAAAGACATTCAAGAGTTGGAATGGTTACAGAAAAAGATTTCATGGCACGGGTTAAAGAATTAAGAGATTATGGCGCCAGACATGTATTTTTAAAAACAGGGGCCTATAGACCTTCAGATCTTGCTCGTGCAGTAAAATTCAGCTCAAAAGCAGAAATTGATCTTTTAACAGTTGATGCTGCTGGTGGCGGAACAGGAATGAGTCCTTGGAGAATGATGAATGAATGGGGATTACCTCAAGTTGAAATATACTCACTACTTCATAAATATCTATCAAAACTTGACAAAAAGGGAGAGTATGTACCAGATGTTGCTCTGGCAGGTGGTTTTATCCTTGAGGATCAAATCTTCAAGGGACTAGCAATTGGTGCGCCCTATGTCAAATTAATTGGAATGGCTAGAGGACATTTGGCAGCAGCAATGGTAGGTAAAACAATTGGAAGTAAATTGGATTCAGGTGAAATGCCTGTTTATGTTGGGCGTTTTGGTAGAACAAAAGGAGAAATATTTATAACAACTCCAGAACTAAAACAAAAATTTGGTAAAAAATTCGATCAAATACCAGCAGGTGCACTGGGTGTTTATACCTATTCAGAAAGACTTGCTCAGGGTCTACGTCAATTAATGACAGGTGCAAGAAAGTTCTCACTTGATAACATAACACGAGATGATATTGCATCTCTTACAAAAGATGTAGCAGAGATTAGTGGTATACAATACATAATGGATGTGGATAAAAAAGAAGTTGATCAAATACTTGGTTAATTTCCTAAATCCTCTTCTAATTTTTTCCTAATTTAGTGTATCATAAACTATTAAAAACCCTCCTAAATACAGGTATCCGCCTACAAATGAAATGATGTGTTTATATGTATGAAATAATAGAAAAAAAAGTAATGTCAGAAACTGTAAAACTAATGAAGATTAAAGCACCACTTGTTGCAAAGAAAGCAAAAGCTGGTCAGTTTATAATTCTTAGAATTGATGAGAAAGGGGAACGTATTCCATTAACTATTGCTGATTATGATAGAAAAAAGGGCACTGTCACAGTTATTTTTATGGAGGTTGGAAAGACAACGAAACATCTTGGAACACTTAATGTAGGTGATTTTCTTTTAAATTTCGTTGGTCCTTTAGGACAACCCTCTGATATTGAAAAATATGGCACTGTTGTTATGATTGGTGGCGGTGTTGGAATAGCACCATTATATCCTATTGTTAGAGAGTTAAAACAAATGGGAAATTATGTTATTTCAATTCTTGGTGCTAGAAATGAAAAACTATTGATGCTTGAAAAGGAAGTTGAAAAGCATAGTGATGAGTTGTATATTACAACAGATGACGGTTCTAAGGGCGATAAGGGATTTGTAAGTGACGTGTTACAAAAACTTATTGATGAGGGTCGAAAGATTGGTATGGTTATGGCAATTGGGCCTGTTATCATGATGAAGGTTGTTGCAAATGTTACTCGTCCTTATAAGATTAAAACTCTTGTCAGTTTGAATCCTATCATGGTTGATGGAACTGGTATGTGTGGTGGTTGTAGGGTTTCAGTTGGGAATGAAACCAAGTTTGCCTGCGTTGATGGGCCTGAGTTCGATGGCCATAAGGTTGATTATGATAATTTAATGCTACGTAATCGTAGATTTGTCTGTGAAGAAGAAGAATCATGTAAGCTAGCAGGTGTTTAATATGGCTGTAAGAAAGACAAAATACGAAATGGCAGAGCAATCGGCAAAAGAACGAATTAAAAATTTCAATGAAGTTCCATATGGTTACAATGAAAAAACAGCAATTGAAGAAGCAAAACGCTGCCTTCAATGTAAAAATAGGCCATGTGTAGATGGTTGTCCTGTTGAGATAGATATCCCTGAATTTATTAAACATATTGCAGAGGGCGATATTGATAAGGCTGTTGAGATTTTAAAAACAAAAACCAATCTTCCAGCGGTTTGTGGACGAGTATGTCCTTATGAGAGTCAATGTGAAGGAGAATGTACACTTAAAAAGATTGGTGAACCTGTTGGTATTGGTAGACTTGAACGATTTCTTGCTGATTATGAACGTAAGAAAGGAGTAAAGATACCTAAAAAAGCAAAACCAACAGATAAAAAAGTTGCTGTTGTTGGAGCAGGACCTGCTGGTCTTACTTGTGCAGGTGACCTTGCAAAGATGGGGCATTCTGTAACTGTTTTTGAGGCTCTTCATGACCCTGGTGGCGTTCTTATGTATGGCATTCCTGAGTTTCGTCTGCCAAAAGAGATTGTGAAGGCAGAAGTTGATTATATTAAAAAACTTGGTGTTGAAATAAAATATGACATAGTTGTTGGAAAAACAATTACCGTTGATGAGCTCATGAAAGATTACGATGCTGTATTTATTGGTACTGGTGCAGGACTTCCTCGTTGGCTAAGAATTCCTGGTGAAAATTTGGATGGCGTGTATTCTGCAAATGAGTATCTTACACGTGTAAATATGATGAGGGCATATGATTTTCCAAATTATGATACTCCTGTTAAAATCGGAAAGATTGTAGCAACATTTGGTGCAGGAAATGTAGCAATGGATTGTGCCAGGACTTCATTAAGACTAGGTGCGGAGAAATCCTACATTATTTATCGAAGATCAGACGTAGAAATGCCTGCAAGAGATGAGGAAATAGAGCATGCAAAGGAGGAAGGAGTCATATTCCATCTTCTTACAAATCCTGTTAAATTTACAGGTGATGATAAAGGAATATTAAAGGAAGTTGAATGTATAAAAATGAAACTTGGAGAGCCAGATGAATCTGGAAGAAGAAGACCAATTCCAATTGAAGGATCTAACTTTAAAATTCAGATTGATACAGCACTAGTAGCAATTGGTCAAAGCCCAAATCCACTAGTTCCTAAGACTGTTAAAGGATTGAAAATTGGAAAATGGGGAAACATTGAAACTGATGAAGATGGACGAACAAATATTCCAGAAATATTTGCAGGTGGAGATATTGCGACTGGTGCGGCAACAGTAATTCTTGCAATGGGTGCTGGAAAACGGGCAGCACGTGCAATTGATAAATATTTAAAACTAAAAAAATAGTTTATTTTTGTATTAAATTACAATTCTACAGTAATATCCATAGCATTAGAAGTAAACCAATAATGCTAAGGCTAATTAGAAAGAATCTGTAATCCATCACCCAGTATCTTTCCATCCCTTTCTCTCCTCAAAGTTTTTAATTAATTATTTGCTTAAAAACATTTCTAATTATTGAAATATAATTTTAAAGAAATGAAATTTTCAGCTATTTCTTTTTCTTTGCAGCCTTGATTAACCCATCAAATAAAGGAGCTGGTTTTAAAGGTCTTGATTTAAACTCAGGATGAGCCTGGGTTGCAACAAAATAAGGATGACCTGGTATCTCCATGAACTCCATTAAAATGCCATCAGGTGAACGACCTGAAAATACCAAACCACATTTTTCAAGTTTTTCAACATATTCTGGATTAACCTCATATCTATGCCTATGCCTCTCATAAACCTTGTTTTCCCCATACAGTTTATGAACAATAGAGCCTTTCCTAAGAATTGCTGGATAAGCACCCAATCTCATTGTTGCACCATACCTAGATTCCTGAACGATTTTTATCTGATCTGGGATGAAATCTATTACAGGGTGGAGTATTTTTTTATCGACTTCTGTAGAATGTGAATTTTCAATACCACATATATTTTGAGCGTACTCAACAACAGCAAGCTGCATACCAAGACACAAACCAAGATATGGAATCCCGTGCTCTCTCGAATAGCGAATAGTATCAATTTTCCCTTGTATACCTGATAATCCAAAACCTCCTGGAACAATAATCCCGTCTAACTTATCAAGTGTAGAAAGCTTCCTTGGATTTTTTTCAAAAATCTTTGAATCAATCCACCTTATATCCGGTTTAAGATTATTATTCCATGAAGCATGCTTTACTGCTTCTATTACAGAGATATAGGAATCAGATAGTTGAGAAGTACCAATATCAAAATATTTTCCTACAATTCCTATTTTTACAGGATTTTTAAGTGTTCTAATCTTTTTTATAAATTTCTCCCAACCCTCCAAACCATTATGACTTTTCCTAATATTCAATTTTCTAAGAATCTTCATACAAAGGTCTTGTTTTTCAAATAATAATGTTACTGCATAAACATTATCAATATTTGAATCAGAAATAACATCTTCCTCATGAACATTACAAAACATGGCAATTTTTTCCCGACGGACATTATCCAAGGGGTCTTCTGAGCGAGTAATAATAAAATCTGGTTGAATTCCTATTTCTCTTAGAAGTTTTACAGAATGCTGAGTAGGTTTGGTTTTTGCTTCACCAAGTGTATCAAGAACAGGAACATAAGTCACATGTAGATAAATTACTCTATCACCCTCTAGCTTCATTTGACGAACTGCTTCAAGAAACAAAACATTCTCATAATCTCCAACAGTTCCACCAATTTCAACCATTACAAAATCCCAAGAATTTTTATTAGAAGGTCCTCTGATTCTATTCTTAATTTCATCTGTTACATGAGGAATTGGTTGAACAGTTTTACCTAGATATTTTCCTTTCCTTTCTTTTTCAATAACTTTTCCATAAACTTGACCAGTTGTTATGTTATGGGACTTTGGGATATTAATATCTAAAAAGCGTTCATAATGACCTAGATCTTGATCTATCTCTCCACCATCTTCTGTAACCCATACCTCTCCATGCTCGGTAGGTCTAAGTGTTCCAGCATCACAATTCATATATGGATCGATTTTCATAGCTGTAACTTTATATCCATGAAGTTGGAGAATTTTCCCAATAGACGCGGTAGTGATTCCCTTTCCTAAACCAGAAATGACCCCGCCAGTTATAATAATATAATTTACCATCCCTTTCAACCGGCAAGGTAAATATAATACGTAATTTAAATTCTTTACCATTATTAGAATTTTTTAAATATAAAAATTTTAAAATGATTATTAATAAAAATGAATAAAAATGAAGAAAGAGTTACAACTAACCTACAACCTCAATAATTAAGGTTTGTATACTAGTTGTGTTGCTTTTTTGCTTGATTGCTTTACTTATTTCTTTGTTGTCAAAGATATTTCTATCGAAGACACGTTGGAATTTCTACCTTCTTCGTTTGTTATGCTTTCTGTTCCAATTTTTATTTCTTTTATTTTTGCGTCTTGTACAAATCTGTTTCTTGTTATCTCTGCAGTGTCAACAGCTCTACTAATAGCTCTGCCTCTTGCTTTTATTATCACTACATCAGAGCCTCCATTAAACTGTGTGACTACTGCGAGTACATAGCTCATCGGCGGTTTGCTTCCAACAAATATTGTGTTTTCGTCAGGATTTATTTCCTTTTCTGCCATAAACTATTCCTCCCTGTTATTATCATAGTTTTTGGTTCCACTATCAACAATCAGCGTATTTATAAAGTTTTCGACAGAAAATAATACTCATTTTTTTCTTTCTTCCCTCAATAATTAACTTAAAGATAGAATATAACTATAATAAATATAAAAATTGACAGAAATGGTGAAGATTTTTATATTTGGACGAATATTCAGCCATTATGACCAATATAACACATGTAGTGCTAAAAATGCTTGACAATACTCCAAGTATTAGACGATGTATGAGTCAAGGGCTTATCAATACTACTGCACTTGCAAAGTATATTATAAAAGAAAAAAACATTGATGCAACCTTAGATGCAGTAAGTAGCGCAATTCGACGTTATAAATTTGATAGATATGATGAAATATTTGATATAGCAAATAGAATTGTTAGTTTTGGAGAACTTTCAACGAAAAGTAAACTTGCAAATATTGCAGTTATTAAAGACACTGAAATACAAGAACTTCTCCCAAAATTATTCTCAATAATTCAATTTAACAGAGGAGACGTTCTTAGAATTATTCAAGCAGATGAAGCAATCAAGATTCTTGTTAATGAAAAAAATTTGGATAATGTTAAGGACCTATTGCCGAAAAAGAAAATTATAAAAATTGATCGAAATCTGGCTGAATTAAATATCCATTTACATCCTGAAGCAGTAAAAACTCCAGGAATTATTGCTGTAATTTCTAATGAGCTTGCAATGAATAACATAAATGTTATGGAATTTATGAGCTGTGTCCCTGAGATGCTCTGGTTTGTTAAAGAAAAAGATATTCTAAAAGCACATAATGTGATGTTTCAACTTTGCGGCCCCTTAGAAGAATAATTATTATATAACGCCGGCTGAATTATTTTTGTTCTTAAAGCCTGGTTTTTTCACCTAAAGTCTTTTTAATAGGATAAAGAAGTTTTCCAATATTGGGAATCGTTCTAAAAACCTGTATGTCTAAGGTTCTTTTTTATCTATAATTCTGACTTTCTAGAATTATGAAACAGGTGGATCCTTTCCAGACGTTATCTTAGAAATCACTCGCCTCCGATGTTAACATGTATGTAAAACACGTAGACAAATCCACCTCTATTCACCGTATCCGAGCATTCTGGTATTTCAGCAGTTACCGTTATCTTTGTTTTTCCAAATCCCAATATTAACCTTGATTTTATAGTTGCTTCTCCGCCCGTAGGAATATCCACTTGACCAGAGGATTCTTTACCAATAAAAGCACCACCCTCAAGAGTGATAGTCCACGGTACGCCAGTTACCGCCTCGTCACCATTGTTTTTTAGTACTGCACTTACTTTGAAAAATCCACCCTTTATAGACTCTATTTCAATTAAGGGTGCTATGTTAACCATTAAAGGATCAGACCAGCCACTCTCGAAATATTTATCCTTTGATTTTGCAATTATCTCATATTCCCCTGGTTCATCCCATATATGCCTTACGGTTATCTCTTCACCAGATGTATATGGACCAATCCAATCACTGGAGGTACCATCTCCCCAATCGATCCAGTAATAGACGTCATCGCCATCTGGGTCTTCTGAATTGAAGGTATAATCATAAGAGGCCCCTGTGGTTCCATTTGTTGGACCATCAATTGTTGGTGTCTTGGGAGGTTGATTTCCATATTCTAACTCTCCTATCCAGGTACCCCAGCGGTTTTGGCCACTGCTATTAATTGAGTGAGCATATTCTTGAATTGTCCAAAGCGTGTATTCATTTGTAGGATCAAGTGAGCAAAGGCTGTAATCTCCCCATCGATTTCGACCGTAACCATCAATCAGGTTGTAGGTATCCTCTCCTGCTTTTAGTAAGACAGGAGGATCCATCTCACCTGGTGGGTCATTGGCTAACCGACCAGTGTAATAAGCAGATGCATATTGGCCAGAATGAGATCCAGAAAAGCCCATGACTACATTACCTCCAGCATTGACCATGATTGAAGGAAAGAAATAGTACATAACTGGATCACTGACTGTACCATAATCAGCAAGCGTAGGTTCGGAGACGCTGATATTATACCAGCGAGCGGCGGCTCGTCCGTCAAGACCTATGCAATGTGCAGTCCAGATATAACCATCACGATAGACCGCATTCATCAAACGGTGACCTACCGTATCAAGTGGAGCAGTACTACCTAAAGCCGGAGCATCGGGCGGCATAGAATGTGCTGGAACAGTTGCATAACCTAATTCAGTTAAGGTAGGATCAGTGAGCAGGTCTGTCAAAAGACGCACGCGGATGCCTGTCGCCGACATTCGTGAAACAAAATATTCACCATCCGTTGTACCAAATGTATGTACTGGTTGAATAGCTCCTTCAAATGGTAGTTCTCGAAATGCATAAATATCACCTAGGCTGGGTTCTGTTGCAATTAGGGGGGCTTTTTCAAGTGCAAAAATGCTCATCCCACTACTGCCCCCTATCATGTATGCAGCAGTGTAGATTCCATCCTCATCAACTCCAAGAGTTGGATAATCGGGCCACTTTCCAGCATCGCTACCCTGAGATACCACGAAATCGCATTTGAACCAATCTCCTGTAGGATCATCAGATGTTGAAACAGCAAGAAAGATTTTTGTGGAGAAGTCACAAACAATAACAAACCAACGGTCACTGTATTGGTCATATAGAGCGCGTGGGTCTCCATTACTCCCTGGCAAAAAAGAACCTAATAGTATATTTATTAGCTCCTCTCCAGTCGATTTGTTATATACAGCAAAATTTCTGTTTACTGTTTCGACAAAATGGTTAGGGCCAACTGCACCACATGTATCAGGGGGATAAGACCACGATTCAGCATCACCTCTTATAACACCCTGAAAATTATGGATTAATGTAGGTGAAATAGGAGGGTCATCATTGGTGTTGGTAATGCTATAAATCTCTTGTACAGGCAACTCCTTTTCATCCTTGTAGAAATTACCTGTTCCAGTTTCCCATGTCAAACCACCATATTTTGAATCATCAAGATTTTGCTTATAAGAGCAATCTTCGAAATCTAGGATAATAGTTTCAGATTGTCCTTGTTCAGTTGGAATCTTTGTAGTATAAGTTAAATCATCCATTGCATACCAACCAGCGCCATCGTAGACAGGATTAGCTTCAACGACTATTCTATCAACATCTTGAAGGTTCATTGTAAACCATGACGGTATATCGTCGATATCTTCAAACCAGTCGGTAGTTTGGGTATTTTCATCATTACTATACCCAAGAACACGGATACTTTTTGCCCAAACACCTTCACCTCCCCCCTGGCCAGCAAACCATGCACCATTGATATCAACTATTGTTGGAAATGAGATACCCATCTTTGTGTCACCCCATTTGTTTATGACATTATGATTACCTGAGTAAGGATAGTATGTAGCTCCTCGTGACGGTATAATCCAGGTACCATGTTTATTTTCCTTATTAAAATCTACATTTAATTTAGACTGCAGTAATTTGTCTCGTTCAATACAATCATCCATATGTTCAACGTAGCCATTACCATAATTATTAGGATCAAGTTTCTCACTAGCAATAATCTCATCTATGTTGCTGATAGTTACCGGTTTTTGAGATGAAGAATCATTTATTCCCTTCAGCTCATTGATATTATTCAACTCATTTTTCGAGGATATATTTAGAGTTGAAAATAATGACGATATTACAAAAAAAGTCAAAATTAGTGATATTACTAATTTATTCCATATTTTTTTCTTCATTTTCTACCCCCTTTTAAAATCATATCTGATTCAAAACTAATTAAAATAACATATCTTAGATTTAATATATTAAACTTTACAAAAAAATAATAATGAAAATATTTGTGTGTGTTTAATCCAATGAGTTAGATTTATATTCTGTACGCTTTTACAAGTTCCACGCCCAACTGTCCTTCTAGGAATAATTTAAGGGGGTTTTAATATAATGGAAATATTAGAAGATAAGCCAGGAAAACAAGTTCTTCTGTTAGGAAATGAAGCTATTACTAGAGGTGCAATTGAAGCAGGAATTGACATATCAACAACTTATCCTGGAACCCCTTCTTCAGAAATTGCTGACACTTTTTCATTAATTGCAAGATCTTTAACAAAACAAAAAAAAGAACCAAGTTTCTATTTTGAATATTCAACAAATGAAAAAGTAGCATTAGAAGTTGCTGCAGCAGCATCAATTACTGGTCTAAGGGCACTTACTTGTATGAAACATGTTGGTCTAAATGTAGCAAGCGATGCATTTATGACTTACCTTTATGTGGGTTGTAAAGGCGGTCATATCATTGTTTCAGCAGATGATCCTTCTTGTCATTCATCGCAAAATGAACAAGATAATCGATATTTTGCATTATTTGGTAATGCACCAATGCTTGAACCATCAACTCCAGACGAAGCAAGGGAGATGACAAGAATAGGATTTGAATTATCCGAGGAAGTAAAATTGCCAGTTCTTTTAAGAACAACAACAAGACTAAATCATATAAGAGGTCGAATTGAATTAAAAAAGATTCAAAAACCAAGAGGTAAAGGTCATTTTGAAAAAGATCCAATGCTTGTTACAGTTCCCGCGATTGCTAGACTTCAACATCCAATTCTTTTAAAGAAGATAAAACAAGCTGAGAAAATCTCAGAAAAATCACAGTTTAACAAAATAATAAATGTAGGTAAACCAAATGGGTGGGGGATAGTAACTTCTGGTGTTTCTTATAATTATGTTAAGGAACTTGCCGATGATATGAAACTTAATGTAAGAATTCTAAAACTTGGAATGACACATCCTATTCCAAATAAGATGTGTGAAGATTTCATAAAATCTAGTAAAAATATTGTAATTGTTGAAGAACTTGAACCAATTCTTGAAAATCAATTTAAGGTAATTGCTCATGATTTAAAATCAAAGATTGAGATTTATGGTAAATCATCAGGACATTTCTCCCGTTTATATGAATATAATCTGGACATTGTAGCAGATGCTTTTTCAAAGATATTCAAAGTTAAAAACCCTATTATAAAGCCAAAAGAATCCAAAATTACACTACCAAGTCGCCCACCTGCTCTATGTCCCGGTTGTCCTCACCGAGCTACTTATTATGCAGTGAAAAAGGCTGCACCAAAAACCACTATTTATCCTACGGATATTGGTTGTTATACATTAGGTAAAGCACCTCCTTATGAGGTTGCAGATCTATTATTATGTATGGGATCTAATGCAGGAACTGCATGTGGTTTTGCAGTTGCGACAGATCAAAAGATAATTTCATTTATGGGTGATTCCACATTTTTCCATTCTGGAATTCCACCTATTATTGATGCTGTTCATCATGATCATGATGTTGTTATAACGGTTCTTGATAATAGAACAACTGCAATGACTGGTCATCAACCTCATCCTGGAAATGATTTTGATGGTATGGGTCGTCCTGCAAAAAAAATACTAGTTGAAGATGTTGTAAAAGGATGTGGCGTAAAGCACATAGAGATTGTTGATCCAAATAAAATTAAGGAAACAACTGAGGCTTTTAAACGTGCTCTTGCATTTAAAGGACCAGCTGTTGTGGTTAGTAAATCCCCTTGCATTCTTTTAGAAAACAGAGACAAGAAAAAGAGAGGCGAAAAAATCTATGTTTATGAAATCGATCAAGAAAAATGTGAAAAATGTAAAATTTGTATTTCTAGATTTAGCTGTCCCTCGTTTTACTATGGTGAAGATGAAACTATATTAATAGACTCACAACAATGTAATGGCTGTGGTAATTGCGCTGACATATGCCCCTTCGAAGCCATTTCTCCAAAGGGGGTTAAGAAATGAAAGGAAAAATAAATATAATTTTAACAGGTGTTGGCGGTCAAGGAGTTATTACAGCGGCAAATATTCTTGGAAAAGCTGCTCTTAAAGAAAAAGTAAATGTTTTTGTCTCAGAAGTTCATGGTATGGCTCAGCGTGGCGGATCTGTTAATTGTTCTGTTAGGATGGGAAATGTTTCAGGCCCCTTGGTTTCCTCTGGAACAGCTGATATTATAATTAGTACCGAACCGATTGAAGCATTACGTTATATTCAATACTCAAATAAGAATACTAAAATTATTACTGATATCAATCCTGTAATACCTTATACTGTATCCGTTGGGATGGAAAAGTATCCTGAAATAAAGGAAGTTTTTAATGAACTAAACAAATATGGAGAATTATACAAGATTGATGCTGTGAAAATTTCTAAAGATGCTGGTGCTTTGATTACAAAAAATATTGTAATGTTGGGTGCCCTTGCAGCAACCGATGTTTTACCATTCAAACCTGAAAATCTTTTAGAAACAATTCTTGAAAATATCCCTACAAAGTTTAAAGAGATGAATAAAAAGGCATTTGAGGGTGGTTTAAAAGCTATTAAGAAATACTAACCTATTTAAATTCTAATCAAGCTAAACCTACTTGTGAATTGGTGTATTATTATGTTTTGTGTGGAATGTGGTAGGGAAGGTCAAATATTCAGAGACGGTACATGTCTTAGTTGTTATCTTAAAACTCATACTTTTACAAAGGGACCAAAAATTATTGAGCTACCAAATTGTCCTCACTGTGGTTCTTTTAAATATAAAAACACTTGGCTTTCTGAACATTTTGGAGACATTCTAAGAAAATTAATCAAGAATAACTTTCAAATAAGTAAAGAGTTAGAAAATGTTGATATTAACTCGGAATGCAGAGAAGTAAAAGATGGTATGTCATGTAAAATCTACATTTCTGGATTGATAGATAGTGAGAAAATAAATGAGGAACATGAAATCTTAGTTCGTCTTGAAAGAACCGTGTGCGATATCTGTTCCAAACGCTTTGGTGGATATCATGAGGCAATAGTACAAATAAGAGCAGATCATAGAAAACTTACAAATAATGAGCTTAAAAATATTGGAACATCTATCGAATGTCTTATTGAAGATTTACAGGCTAAAGGAAATAGGGCTCTTTTTATAACTGATATTGCAGAGGAACATGGTGGTCTTGATTTTTATATTAGCGAAAAAGGGGCAGGACTAGTAATTGCTAAAAAAATTCAAGAACAATATGGTGGGGAGATAAAACAATCATCAAAAAATATTGGTATGAAAGATGGCAAACAAATATACAGAATGACCTATCTAATAAGACTCCCATCTTATGAAAAGGGAATTTTTCTAAAATATAACAATTCCTTTTACCAAATTATCTCTTTTCATGGAAATAAAGTAAAAATGATTGATCTTTCTAAATGGAATGAAACAACAGTTGATGTGAAATCAATTCAAAAGGCAAGTACATTAGGAAAAGAAGATCTCATAAAAGAAATGATTTTAATTTCTCAAAAAGAAGATGAAGTGCAAGTAATGGATCAAAAAAATTATGAAATAAAGGTTATTAGAAAACCAAAACCAATATCATTTGATTCTAAAACTATAAAGATTGTTAAACTAGAAGATAGGTTATTTTTAATTCCCGTTGTGTAAAATATGAGAATTGCATTAAAATTTGCATACGACGGTAGAAAATTCTATGGATATGCACGACAACCCAATCTAAGAACTGTAGAAGATGAATTGATTAAAGCTTTGATAAAATATGGTTTTATTGAAGATACAAAGGATTCATTTTTAAGGTCAGCTAGCAGGACAGATAAAAAAGTATCAGCGTTTGGGAATGTTATTGCTTTCAATACAATTGCTTCTAAAAAATCTATATTGCAAAAACTATCAGATGAGTTTGAAGATATTGTAGTTTTTGGAGCAAATGACGTAAAATCAGATTTTAATCCAAGACATGCAAAATATCGTCATTACTGTTATTATTTAAATTTAGAAGACCTTGATGTAAATAAGATTATATCGGCTTCATCTGCTTTCACGGGTGAACAAAATTTCACCAATTTCTCTAGATTAGAATCCTTTAAAGACCCAGTTAGAATAATTGATAACATTGTTTTTTCAAAAGTTGATAGATATCTTTTAATTGATTTTTACGCTCCAACATTTCTTTGGAATCAAATAAGAAGAATAATTTCAGCTTTAGAAAAAGTAGGAAATGGAAAACTTGAAAAACAAGATATTGTAGAAGCTCTTTGCAATCCTGATAAAAATGTTGATTATGGTTTGGCTCCAGCAGAACCATTGATATTGAAAGATATTTTTTACGATTTTGATTTTAATTACAATAAAAAATTACTAATAATACTAGAAGATTTAAAAAAAAGGATACTTAACAAAATAATTATCTAATTTTTTTTCCTTTAAGAGCCCTATAGACGAAATAAGCAAGTCCACCATATAATACAACAGATCCAAAAATTAGCATAACTACTGCTGATGGAGGTAAGCTCATAATTCTTCATCCTCCCCTTTTCCTTTGATTTTCATCAAGATAAAGGAAAAACCAGTTATAATTAGAAGTGGTGATACCCCCATTAATACAATTAGCCATCCTGGATAGTCTGGATAGGGATTGTTTAACACGTTATTTACAATAGCGGCTACTAGTAATATTGCAAGTATTATTGGAATTACGATTTTTATTAAAATTTCCCACCATCTGCCAAGTAATATTTCAGAGGTCTCATTTGCATGATTTCTTAAGCGTTTAATTTTAAACATCCAACCAAATACCAAACACTCGAGTAGCCCAATTGTAACAAGACCAAAGTTTGCGATAAAATGATCAATTATCTCAAGTAAATATAGTCCACCACCTGTAGCAAATATTAAGCTTAAGAAAAATCCTAATATACACATTATTGCCGTAGCCTTTGCTTTTGTTATTTTCCATTTATAATTAGCACTAGCAGCAATTGGTTCTATCATTGAAAAGGCTGAATCAATTCCAAAAGTAAGTAATGCTATAAAGAAGATGGATCCAAAGAACGCTGCTGCAAATGGAAGAAGTGCTATTGCTGTTGGATAGGTAATAAATGTAAGATTTGGTCCTGCGATTTGAGTGCCAAGAGCATCAATTCCAATTCCTTGCGTCATTGCAAGATACCCAACTACGCTAAATACGGCAAAACCTGCTAGAAATGACGTTCCAGCATCAGCAAGAGCTATAATGAATGCATTATTAGTAAGATCAGACTTCTTTTTAAGAAAACTAGCATATGTAATCATTATTCCTTGTGCAAGACTAAAAGAAAAGAATACCTGAGCATAAGCTGCAAGCCATACATTCACATCTCCAAGTTTTGAGAAATCAGGTGTAAGATAGTAGCTTATCCCTTCAATTGCACCAGGCAGAGTTAAACCTCTTATTGTTAGTATTATCAAAAGTATTGTTGGTATTGGTACAGTTAAAACAACAACCTTTCCTATTCGCCCAACACCCTTGTATAATATGAAAAAAATACTAAACCATACTGCTATAAGACCAAGTAAAACAGGTAAACTGACTCCACCAATTATTAGAGGACTGCCGGTATCTCCTAGAAAACTTGAAAAGAAGCTTTCAGCATGTGACCCCCATCTCAAATCAAGGGAGTAAATCATATAGGAAAAGCACCAGGCCATAATAACAACATAATAGATTGCTACAATGAAAGGCATAAGAACTGTTAACCAGCCAGCCCATTCCCATTTCGCACCTACTTTTTTAAATGCCTTTGGTGGCGTTCCGCGAGCCCAGTGCCCAACAGAGAACTCGAGAATTAGAAGAGGAATTCCTGCAGTAAAAATTGCTACAAAAAATGGTATAAGAAATGCTCCACCCCCATTATCATAACAGACATAGGGAAATCTCCAAACATTACCTAGTCCTACAGCAGAGCCAACAGCTGCCATGATGAAAGCAAATCGTGAATTCCAGAATTCTCGTTTAGCCATGCTTTGGATCTCCTATCATCTCTTCTGTTTTTTCTTAATTTTTATTGAAATTATAGCTATTGTAATAAATAGTAATACAAATATAATAAATATGCTGATTAAATTGTAGGATGAACTTGTTGAAATTTTCTCTGGTTTTTCAAATGTTTGTGCATCTAATGCATAAATAGTTCCTTTTGCACTGATATAAACAATTCCATCTTCTACATAAGGATCAGAAAGTATTGGTGTTGTTAAATAGTTTAGAGCATCATCTTTAATAAAATACCCTGGTGTAAAGCTCCATGCTAGATCCCCCTCTGTTTTTTTAAGAGCATAAAATCTACCATCATCAGAGCCAAAGAATACATAATCTCCATAAACTACAGGATTTGAATGAATTGCTGATTTGCAGTTAAATTCCCATTCAAGATTTCCATTTTTCCTATTTATTGCATAAAAATTATTATCATTTGAAGCAACAAAAATTAAATTCTTTGATACTGCTGGTGTTGTAACAATCCCCCATCCTGTATTAAAAGTCCACTTTTGATTACCATCTCTTGAATCAAGTGCATAGAGATTTCCATCCCATGAACCAACATAAACGTCGTTATTGTTTATCTTTGGAGATGCAGATATCTTCCCATTTGTTTTAAATTCCCAAATAATTTCTTTATTTTTTATATCAAAAGCATAGCATGAATCTCCAGAGCCAATGAAGATAGTATTATGGGATGCCTCAGAAATAGTGGTTGAATCTAGAAACTCCTTAGTCCAACTTATTTTTCCAGAGTTAACATCAAATGCGTAAATATTTCCATTATCACAACCAGCAATAACTAAATTATTTACAATTATAGGTTTACAAGATATATATCCTACAAATTGTTTCCATTTTATATTACCTGTTTCTTTTTCAAATGCATATAAACCATTTTCTCCTCCCACGAATAGTAAATCTTTGAATGCAACAGATTCAACAAATTTCTCATCAATTTTAGCATTCCAATTTAATGTTCCTGAATATGTATTTAAAGTAAAAATCCTGCCTGTCGACATTGCAGTAAAGACAATATTATCAGAAACAGTTGAAGAAGAATAATCAATATTTTTTGCATTTTCTGTTTCATATTTCCATAAAACTTTGCTATTTTTTTCTGCATTAAGACTTATGGTTGGTTTTATTTCACCTGGGGCAGATTTTGGGGGATATAATTCAAGCCATCCGCAAGTAGGTAGTTCTGTAACCCCTTGAAATTTCTTTTTTTCATCATCAGTCGGGTTCCACTGTTCCCCATCAGGTCTACCCATGAATACAAATAAACCCATCTTGTCCATTAGTTTAGAGCTTGTTATTTTGCAGTCTGTAGTTTTTTCATAGATTGGGTTTGTTGACATAATTTTTTTAGCAATATTTGTATCTATCTTTCCATAATATTTTTCCCCTAGTTCTATGAACTTCTCTGCTGTGTCCGTTGTCAATATTTTTGGTAATCTTCTGGATACAATTTTAAATAAAAAGGTTGGAATGCCCCAAAGTTCGGCATGCACCTTTATATCATGAGGTATACTACATGACCAATAGTAGCCATTAAATGTCCTTTTTATTGGTTTATTAATTAATGCAAGTTGAATTGATGCAATCTCCCCTGATTTTGTATCACCAATAAACCATTCATTTGGAATAAGACCATTATTTCCTTTTATTAATAACTCTATTACCTCATCGATACTATCTGAATATTGAATCGCTGTCCTTGAACGTACTCCTTTTGGTATTCCTCTTTTTTTCCAAATACCTTGTGGAAATAGTTCTGTTTCTGTAAGAATTATTCCCTTTTCGTTTTGATACCAATCCTCTTGGCTCCATAACGAACCTGGTGGGCACGTCATTAAAAATCTATTTCCTTTAGAAGGTTGCACATCTAAAATAATATTACATCTTTCTGCTATATAACTTGAAAATATTGATGAATGTGATACAATAATTTCACCATTACTAGTTGCATCACCTGTAGCAATAAAGGCTGTACAATGTCCTGAATGAGACTCATCATCACCTTTTGCTACGATTTGTTTTAATTTAAAAAAAATCCTACAAAAAGGTTGAAATCTTTTAAGAGGATATCTGAAGTTACTATACTCAATATCTTGAATGAATTGATATGCTAAAATATCATCAAATTCAATATTTCGATTAAAAATTTTCACCTCTTTAGCTTTTAACCCATCTGTTAAACCTCGTAATTCTTCCTGATTTTCAGTAGGAACATATTTTAAAAAACATTTTTTTGCTTTTAATTTAAAGAAATCCCATAATCTTTCCGGATTTCTAAATTTAAAAAGTTTTAATATCCTTACTTGTTCATATTCTAAGTTTATCCATCTTTGAATTATATCATTAATTTCTGCAGAAGCAAGATAACCATATTGATATCCCCTTTCGTATGGTTCACCCTCAATATGAATGTAAACCCATCCCTGGATGTTATATCTATATCCTTTGCCGTATTGGCCAGATGTTAAAACCTTGGATTTATAATTATCATCTGCGGTTGTTGTAATTGGAATAAAAACTGGGAAAAGTATAATTCCAACTACTATTATACTGACCGAACGGATCATAATATATCACATTTATTTATAATTATTATTATATAAAAATATTATCATTTGGATAAAAATAATTTGTTTGAATAATTTTAAGAGATCTAGGAAAAAAAATAAAGGAATAAATTGATATTTTTTCTTAAAATTAGAAAACATCTCTATTTTAGAGACTTTCAATTCTCCTTTTTTCATCTTCACCGCCTAAATTTATAAAACCCAATACATATTAATATTATGTTATTATGATAACAAAAAATATATCAATATGTTACAATATGTAATATTCTGTAAATATTCTAAAAAATTTGCAGGAGGTTTTACAATCGTAACAATCAGTCATATCATCCAAGATATTCTAAAACGTCATGTTTTAATGCAGGAAGCAATAAACCATGGAATTGTATCATATAACAAACTTGCTAAAGTTTTAAAACCAGAAATCGAGGAAGAGCTAGGAAAAAAGGTAAAGCACTCCGCAATTGTAATGGCCTTAAGAAGAAGTTCAGAAAAATTAGAAAAAACTACATCAAAACCTACATTTAGTTATTCTATTGAGACTATCAAGACAGATATATTTTATCTTGTTTTAGAAGATTCACCTGATCTATACAATAAACTTGGTACTCTTTATCCAATAATTGATTACAAAAAAGGCGGTTTATTAAATGTTGTTCAAGGTAACTATGAAGTTGCAGTTGTTACAAATAATAAATATAAAGACAAAGTTCTAGAAATTTTATCTGATGAAAATATTTTGGAAACAATTGATGATCTTGTTTCAATTTCGCTAACATATACCAAAGATTTTCTGTTTACTCCAGGAATACTATATGACGTTTCAAGATTTTTAGCCTGGGAAAATATCAATGCAGTAGATGTTATTTTAACCAAAACAGAATTTAGCCTTATTGTTGATAAAAAAGATTTAATGAGATGTTATAAAATATTAGGTAGATTTGCAGAAAATGCATATAATGCAAAAGAAAAGTTTGAAGTTGCAAAGTAATTTTTTAAAAAAAGGGGAGGGAGGAAGTAAGGGTCTAGGTGAAGGTGAATAAAAAAAGTGGGTTACTTAAACCCAAACTAGACCCCCGAGATATTATATTGATCTCACCCCATTTTTAATATATACAATATTTTGTATATCTATCTTCTGTTATAATAATAACAAATAGTATAACTATGTGTAACAATATATTATAAACTGTGACAGTCTATAAAAATTAGACTCGGGTGTTGTTATGGTAACAATAAGCCATGCCGTTCAAGATATATTAAATAAGCATGTGTTTTTACAGGAGGCAATTAATCATAATATTGTATCTTATAACAAACTAGCAAATAATATAAAACCAAAGATTGAAACAGAACTAGGTAAAAAAGTTAAACATAACGCAATTGTAATGGCGCTCCGAAGGTATTCAGAAAAATTGGATAAAAGAAGAAATAAACCATCACTAAACTATTTTAGAGAAACCTTGCTAAAGACAGATGTTTGTCTTATTATAATTGAAGAAAGTCCAGATGCACATAATAAAACTCAAGAATTATACAATAAGATGGTATTTAAACAAGGAAAAATCTTTAACATCGTACAAGGTAATTATGAACTTGGAATTATTACAAATCAAAGTAATAAAGAAAATGTAATAAATGCATTTGGAAAAGATAACGTATTAAGAATTGTTGAAGAGCTTGTAGTAATTTCCCTGATGTATTCAAGAGATTTTTTATTTACACCCGGAGTGCTTTATAATGTTTTAAGATTTTTAACTTGGGAGAACATAAATATATTTAATATTACACTCACTCCACAGGAATTAAGCCTAGTTATATCAAGAAAGGATACAATGCGATGTTATAATACACTTGAAAAACTAGTGAAAACTACAAAAAGCAATACAAACTGATTTTTAAGTTATGATAACAAATATTTACATAAACTTTTATTATACTATAATCATTTTAGCGTTTCTTATGCAGGGGTAGCCAAGCCTGGTCAAAGGCGACAGACTCAAGATCTGTTCCTGTAGAGGTTCGGGGGTTCAAATCCCTTCCCCTGCACTAATTTATAAATTATTTAAAATAAAAACAATCTGTTTGAAGAAAAGCGCTATTTTGTCTAATAGATATGAGGATGATCGAAAAATCAAGGAATGGATTGTTTTCAAGAGGAAAAAACTTCAAGAAAGTAATATAATACCCAGATCGCGTTTGGGGGGGCAGATAATTTTTAATTAAGATTTTAAAAAGAAGAGGACTTAGTAATGCAACCATCCAATGAAGCATATGACAGAGCCATTACAATATTCTCCCCAGAGGGAAGACTTTTTCAGGTTGAATATGCCCGTGAAGCAGTAAAAAGAGGAACAACAACAGTTGGAATGAAATTCAAAGATGGTTTAGTATTAATTATTGAT
>DAOVGR010000021.1 GCA_030672305.1 Thermoplasmatales archaeon
ATGAGTCAAAAGCTCTAATACCTTAGTAGAGGTAGCCAACATATCACAGTGATGTGATATGTGAAGAGGCTGCAGATGAGCCATCAGTCCGGAACAAAAGTGAACCAGAGGTGGCACGACGATTGGCGACCCGCCCGAAGCCCGGGGAAGTCCAATGCCTAAAACATTGCTGAAGTGATTTAAACAGGGTATGAAAGCAAGGGGGTCGTTCGTGTGGTTATGGTCAGAATGATGGCAAAGAGTTATGTTGAGCACCTGGGGAGACCTCATGTAATCCTGTAAGGGGAGACAGGTAAGGAAAAGTATAACCAAATATTTGGGAAAACCAAATACTGATGTTGCATGAGGAGTCAGCTGACCCATAGTAGCTATGATGCTGAGCCGATGACTGCTGGTAACAGATTGACGAGGGTAAAACTTGGCAGATGTGAAGGGGTCTGGTTCGTTAGAACTAAAGGGTGGCAGATCACAGATTAGTCACACATTGTTGTGACTTGGAAACGCAACAATATTTGTTGTAGGTAGGCTGACTTTGGTCGGTGAGGAGGATGTAAAATGTTTGAGTATCTGAATATCAAACTATGTCTTAAAATCTGAGTATAAACTTGCTTCCCTGGTTACTCTGATTGATTCTCACTCCCTGTAAAGGGGCTCTAACGGAGAAGGCCGTACACGGGAAATCTGTACGTATGGTCTATGAGAGCAGGGAGAGCTGGTAACAGCTCAACCTGACTCTATCACCTAAAGTATATTTTGCACCTAAATTATGAAAAAAAACCAAATAAGGGTGCAAAGCCATTTACAGGAAGAAATTTATTTATACTTGGCTAAATAGAATTTTGCAACTCCCTTTGAGGGCTGATAAAAAACAGAATCAGATTTATTCAAATCACGATAAATTTCAGCGCCAATTGAATCCCAGGGTGTTTTCCCTTTTGTTCTCTTAACCATCTCTCGGATTTTTGGACGTCTGGATATTTTAGCTTTATTCCATATTTCTTTAGGTGATAATGATTTATTAGTATCTTCAAGTATTAATTCAGCTATTTTTTTAAAACCAACCTTTGTCATAATCCTCCCACAATTTTTATATGATGCATCTTTGAATAATTATTTTAATATTTGGTTTATATATAGCTTCATCCTCATGCTTTTTACTTATTCTCCTCTATTATTGTCTATAAACTCATGCGGAACTTAATATCATAATTAATCAAAAAATCTACTTCTTCATCGGTTAGATGATAATGGTAGGCTAATTTCTTATCGATTTTATTTATTATAAGCTTAGATTTATTAATTATAAAGGATTGAGTTTCCGTAACTCCAGTTTGTTTTTGCTCTCTTTTTAGCATAACGCTGTTTTTCTTAATATCTTCGAGATATTTATCACCTAGTTTTGAAATCGATGAATCAGAAAAAATTGATTTCGGAACAGGAAAGTTATCAATGTCACTAGGGTTTAGATCACGGCAGTTAGAAGTGATTGTATACCACCACCAATACAGACCACTACTTAATAGTGCAATAATTGGTTTTACATAAGATTCATTTTTTACAGAAAAATAAGTCTCTCTTGAAGAGTGCCCCTTTTTTCCATTAATTTTAAAAGCAGGAGGAAAATCAGTAAAAATTTTCCAATATAATCCACCAGTAGTTCTGTAATATATTCGATAGGTTGTTTTAGCTTTGTATTTTTCCAATGTATCGGCAGTACTCAAAACCTTTTTCAAAATTGAATTTTCAATTTTATTTCCAAATTTTGGAGCCCAATAGTAATTTCTTTCACTAGGAATTTCCGTATAATTAATTCTATCGAATAAATATTCTCTTGTTTCAGCTATCCATTTTTGGTAGTTCGTTGAATAAGTCTTGCTGCTATTTGTTGATGGAATGGCAACAAATATGGTTAATGCTCTATTAACATTCTCAAAAAGTTTTCCAGGTCTCCATGAAAAGTTAGCATACCAGACATTTCGTTTTTTTTCTAATAATTCTTGAACTATTTTCATTCTTTGTGTAGAAACTAGTGCATGAGGCACTATCATGCTTATGCAGCCGTTATCCCTTAAAAGTTCACAGTTTCTTTCGATAAACATAGCATGTATTGCACGGGTTTCTACAGTTTTTATTAAATTGTCAGGTTTGTATTCAACTTCATTAATTTCTAGATAAGGTGGATTTCCAATTACAATATCAAATCCTCCTTTTTTTAGAATACTGTAAAATTCTGCTAGCCAATGAAATGGTTTATGAACTTTGTACCAATCTTGATATTCTAATTTATTTACATTGTAAATACCATATTTTGAAGAGAGATAAGAATTAAGTTCTTCACTTAATTGCTTTAATTGTTCTATTAAAATCTTTTTTGCATTAGTCATTTCCTGTTCGTCTATTTCCTCTTCCATTTGAAGCTTTTTAAATTCCTTAAAAGCTTTATCTGATTCATCAGCTCTTTTTTCAATTCTATTTAAAATTATTTCATCTTCTTCTAATGGAAGTTTCTTTTGTACTTTTCTTTCAGCTATTAAAGCTTCTCTAATTTTTTTACGATTTACAAAACCAATAAGACTATTTCCTGTTTGAATATTAAAATCAATATCGGGAAGTGGGTCTATTTGACCAGTATCGCCCACCTGAGAAACCAATCTTAGGAAGAGACGCAGTTTACATATTTCTACTGCCTCTTCCATGATGTCTGTTCCATAAATATTATTTACGATAATAGATTTATAAATGAAATATTGACGATTTGGATGTTTATCTACTTGACGTAATATTTTTTTGAATTTTTTAAAGGTCTTATCTTGATTCTCTGGATGTTTTTTAATTAATATTTGCATTTGAGTTAAACATGCTTCATAAAGTGGTTCAAGAATATTTAATGCAGAAAATAAAAATGCACCTGATCCAACTGCGGTATCTAAAATAGATATAGTTGAAATTACATCATAAAAAGCTTCTAATACTTTATAATCACTACAATTTTCAATGGCATTATGTGAAAATTGAATTAATTTGAGATTATAGGTAATTAACTCATTTATATTTTGAATTTTGCCTTTTTTTAATTCATTTTTAATTTTTGCATAACTTCTTCTTCGAAATATTACCCCTCGCCAGGTTTCATGTTGGAGACCGTATTCTGAATCTGAGATTTTATTCCAATCTTTTCTTTTTTTAACATCATTAATTCCTGCTCTAATATTGTCAGGAAGTTGCCTTTTTACACCTTTTTTAATTGAATCATTGATATATCTGTCTGGTTCTTTTTTTAATAAGTCCCATAAATATTGTATTTGTTTAGATGATAATTCATATTCAATAATCATTTTTTGGAAAATAAAAGGTATAATTGCATTTCTACAAACATAACCTGTAATATCAGTTTTTGAATAATAAGCTCCAAGAGCTTTTTGACGATTTGTTCCTGGTTTAGAAATATAATTTATAGTTTTTTCAAAAATATATCCCAATATATCTGGATTAATTCCTTTTTCTTCTTTTATAGTAAATTCATATTTCTCAATAAATTCAGTGATAATTTTTTCTAATATATCATCTTCAATATCATATTTCAATTCATTTTCAATACATTCATAAAACAGACCACCGTTCAGATATGGTATATCTTTATAATATGATATTTCTAAAACAGAAGAAGATCGTTTATCTATTGGAGTGTTTAATACATCAAAAAATAATGGTTCTAAGTGTGTCTTATAAAATGATTTTGACGTATGTTTCCTTATCTGCAAATACTTATTCCACATTTCTTTAAGGAGATTTCTATTTACAATTTCTTTTTCCTCTAAAAACTTTGTAAATAGGATTCTATTCATTAAAGTGACAGCAAATAATCTAAGTTCTTTTTCTTTATATCCAGATGCAGGCTTAATTGCTGTTAAAAGAGAATAACTTCTACTTGAAGACCCTGTGGTAGCATCTATTCCAAATATTAAATCCATATATTCAGAGTAGAATTTCTTAGTGATTTTTTCTTGATATTCTTCTAAAATAACTGCTTCATCAATAAAAGTCGAAATTATACTCTCCTTAGAAAACGAAATATAAAATTCTTGGAGTAATTCTTCTTTTTCTGCGAAACGCTGTTGGCCGAGAAATTCCATAAAGATAGGTCTAAGGTCTATACTTTTTAGTTGGTTTATCTGGAGGGTATCATTGTCGAACTTTAACATTATCCATTGGAATCCGTTGGTGGCTATACCGAAATCAGTTTGTGTTTTTTTTGATAATATCCATTTTCTTACTTGATCTATTCCAGTATTTTTTGCTTGCAAATCTTTATTTAAAGGTTCAGCTTCAATTAAAACAGAATCATCATCAATAACAAGAGTATAATCTGACCATTTTTTTGAATCGCCAAGATCTTGTTGTGCATCTCTAGTGATTTCATTAGATTTGTATCCAATTGAAGTTAAAATTGGATCAATTACAACTCGTCTGGTAAATGGCTCAGGCTTCTCATTTAATAATGTATCTTTCGTTTCTAAAACTCGTTTTTCCTTTAAAATGATGTCATTTAAATCTTTTTTATTCTTTATGGTGCGTTCCAAATTTGTATATATCTCTTTTAATGTTTGATATAATTTTTCAGTTTTTTCTTTTTCTGGAGGTTTTCTCTTTGAAAATTTCATTTGCCCCATCTTATCTAAAATCCTTACAAATTCTTTAATAAAAAATTGTTCATAACTTTATCGCTAATTCTTTTTGAGCAATATGTTTTATATTTAATATCATCCTTAATACAAACATCAATTTCCTCTTCTGTTGGTTGAAGCATACTTATTTTATTAAAATCCATCAAAATACCCAATTTGGATAGTCCTATTGATTTAAAAATCTAACTTAAAGGAACTTTGGATCAAATTTTCCCCCTCCGATAAGTTTATAAATGCATGCAATATTACATGCTTAATTGCATGCAAATTGACATGCTTATTAGGAATGAAAATGACCAAAATGAAAATATTAAGAAGAATCACAACAAAGGACGGAGAAAAAACTAGACATGAAATTCAATTATGCCAAGTTCCAGAGTGGGACAATCGTATCATTATTAGACCTTGTTACTATACCAAACAAAAAAATAAAGATGGAGATGACTTCTGGAATATCTCTCCAAGACCATTAACTTTTGGAATGGATGAGGTAGTTAAAGTCTTAGATGCAATAAAAGAACTCAAAGATACCTATGATTCAATAAAGAGATCAATAGAAACAGAACATTAACCTAGTTCTATCTTTTTAGATATATTGAATTTTACATAAAAATGGCTTTAGCCTAAAAGACCAATTTGCAGATAATCTTCCTAATCTAAAATACATAACAAGAAAGTTCTACTTTTTATTTTTACCGTAATACTATTTAATACTATCCCCTTTGACTTAAAAATAGGTGATTTTCTGTAATTTTAGGGCAAAGCCTAAAAAAGGTAAAAAAGGGGCTTTGCACCTTTATTTGGAAAAAAGCTGAATAAAAGTGCAGAATCATGAATTATAGTGCAAGAAAGTTAAGTTTAAATATTACATAAAAAGTAGATGGCATCTATTAAATCTCAATATTTATCTCATGAGGTTCGTAGAAGGAATTTTAATGAATGATCTAAAAAATATAATAAAGCAAGCAGTAGAAAAAATAATAGTTGATGTTTACAATTCTAATAAAGATGGTATCGGCAAACATCCAATTATCCTAAGTGAAAATGATCTATGCTGCTATTTATTCAAAGAATTATACAATCCCAAAAAATATGTCATAAATACAGAAGTAACAGAAAAAAATAGGCACGACATGGTCATATATGATGAAAAATACTCTGATTACAAATTAACAATTAATAAAACTCCAAAATTATGGACGGTAAAACACTATCAAGCTGTAATTGAATTGAAATATAATTTTATGTATGATTCTTGCAGTTCATCTCTTAGAAAAATTCAATGGGATTTAGAAGTTTTGTCGGAGATTAAGGAGAAATCTGATTTACAATTTCTAATTATGTTTGATATGATGGGGAATCACACCAAGAGGGAATTACGAGGACTATTTGAAAATGACAGATTCAATGGAATTATTTTCATTTATGTTGATGTAAAAAACAAAACTCATTATGATTTTTCTTAATGTAGCAACCAATCTATTTATTCAAGCCAACATTTATTTTAAAGCGTTCTTTGTTTTAAAATGTAAAAAAATATTTAATATCCTTCTTTCGTCTAGTTCTATTGTCCATTTATCTTCTTTATTCATACCGTGGTCATTGTAAAGTGAATATACATCTTCCTCCCAATTTCCATTGTTGTACTTTTTATCATCGAAAATTATGAGTAAATGGTGAAAGGTATATTGTGGTGGCGGTTTTATTAATTCAACTCTATCTAAATCTTTTTCGATTCTTTCCTTGTAATCTTTTTTAAGCCCCTTAGTCTTATTATGTAATCGAAGGGTTTTAACTTCTAACCAGTGTCCGGAATCATTCTGTCCCCACCATAAATCACAACGTGGGTATCTTTTTGCTCCATTGGAAATAAAATCTTCGATAATTGGTATTGTTGATAAAAAAGCCATGATTCCAAAACCTAAAATAAATCCAAAAAAACCAAAAAAAATTGGATAAATTATTGCCATACCAATTGGTATAACAAGTAAAATAGCCATTAGTATAAGAACAATAATAACAATAGGACCAAAAATGTAAGGGTTTTCCTAGCAGAAACTATTTAATTTTACAAGAGTTATATTCAAGATCATATGAACTTAACTCCGCTCGAAACAGTACTTCTAAGTATAATTCTAACAGCAATTATCACATTATTATTAGATAATGCCTACATTAGATTTAAGGCGGAAAGATTTTTCAGATATGTTTTAGGAAGCCCATTAATATCAGTTAGACTTAATACCCGCTGTGTCTCTTGTAAAAACGGGTTTTTGTTACTTCATGGCATATCTATTAAAAATAAAATGTGGTTTACACACAAATTGCCAAAGACATTTTACAATGCACCGCTATCATTAAACCTCAGAGGCCCATGTGATTATTTTGCTGATGAATTTTTTAAAACATTTGCGCCATTAAAATTGAAAGAATTATATACTGAATATTTGAAATGCAATCTAAAAACCACTTCTGATCCATCCAAAAGATCATTAGATATGTACAAAGAATCAGAGATAACAGTTGAAATAATAACAGAACCTATAGAATTAAAAACGAATAAACCTTTCAATAAAATCAAAGAAGTAGGAGAGCTTCATTTAAGTTCTCGTAATCTCATGCCCATTTTAAAACCAGGAGAACCAATGACTATTTATGTTACTTCTAAAGAATTTGGCTTAATTGGTAAAATAAAAGTTCAAATTCCAGAGGACCTATTAGACAGTAGGCCCATTAGTGATCCGCAGGAACTTGAGAATATGGAAAATCCTCCTCTTCTTTTGAGTGATATTGGCGTTCCAATATTACGATGGCCTATTCGTTTGAAAATTGTCGATGTTTCTTGTTAAATATGGTTTTTCCTGGCAGAAACTATTTAATTTCATCTTTGAAGTAATTTTTGAATTATTAAAGAAATTACGTCGTCAGATGTGCCACGGAAAAAATCAAGTTCTTCAAGCATTCTTTGAACAGTGATATGATAGCTTTGTCGATTTTGAATTAGACCACTTATTTCCTCTTGGCAATATAATGCTGCAATTTCAGTATAGCGATCGAACCCAGTAACATCATCTCGACAATACCATCCAGCACTTTCATTAACAATATCGTCTATAATCCTATCATAAAACCAATGTCCTAACTCGTGTGATAATGCTTGTAAAGGCGTCATTCTTTTAACAGGGTGTGGCAAAATTATTTTATCTTCAACAGGGTCTATCATTGCTGGATAAATATAGGTATCGGGGGTTCTTCCAGTTCTTGTTATTCTAAATCCATCAACAATTTGAGATACATTTAATATATAAATTTCATCTTCATTTGGGTCTGGAAATGGAAAAGAAGGGAAATGATTGTCGTATAGCCTTCTAACATCACTAACGACATTGGGAATATTTATGATAGCTGATGAAGGCCCATATGTATTTGTAGTCCCTGTATAAATATTAAAATCACACTCAGCAATATGTTGGTTATTAGAGATTACGATCCTTGGATTATTTATATATCTCCACATATTTAGAATATGAAAAATCAGGGCTATATTAGTTACTATTTAAATGTTACAATTAATGAACCTGTGTGGAACTGACTATGATAAATGCAGATAAACCACAGAATTGAAACAATGTTAAAAAGCTAAATAAATTATTAAAGAAGAAAAAATCGGAAAGCAATAAAGAATATCTCAATTGTAAAAGAAGAAATCACTAAGAGGAAGGAAGAAAATAAATATAGACAACCCTTCAACTTATGATCTAGTCTTTTTTAAGAAGCAATAGATAAATATGAGTTTTTTATTCAGAAATTGATTTATTAACGAACTCAAATAATATATCTTCTTAACCTTTTAGCATAGCATCATCGGATTCCTCAGCCATATTTTCCGCCCCTCAAAACTACTAATCACTAATGTCTTTTTTCATTTGCTCATATTCTTCCTTAGTAATCTCCCCTTTTGCATATCTAAGATTTAATATTTTTATTGCATCATCTCCTGGTGAAGAGATTTTTTCTTTTATAAACCCTGTTTTTAATTCAGATCCCGGAAAATACACTATCATACCAGCACCTGCAAAATAAAGAATTGTCACTATGGCGAATAGATAAAAACCTGGTGACCAGATGAGATTAGCATATAACCCATCTAGTACTATATATTGAGGAGCCCGGGTGAAAATGAAAAGGTAATATGTTATAATGGACAAAAGTGCAGTCGCACCGGCAAATGCTGCACAAGCAAACACATATGTCTCTCTTTTACTTAAAGCAAGAACTACGGCAGAAAAACCTAAAATCGGTGTAATTATTTTTAAAATAAGGGGAAGAATAAAAGCAATAAATATCGCTAAAGACTCCCATTCTACATTTTTTGATTGAGTTTCGCCTAGAGGGTATGCCATTCCTGAATATACTGAATATACATATTTTTCCGCTGCTAAGAATTGCCCAGTAATTGGAATCGTGTATCCTGCCCAGGGAATAAAGAGTGCTACGCTGCAAAATATGGTAGCTATAAGAAGAAGAGAAAAGGTAACTATCCTGCTGGTTTGTTCCATATTTCCTTCCTCAAATCTACAATTTTATAATCTTCTTTTTCGTTTTAAGAATAAGACTAATCCTACTGCAATAATCATAGTTATTATTTCAAAACCAGGTATTCCTCTTCCGCTACTGGTTGCTATCCCTCCTATTTCACTAAAAACTGTAGACTTCCTCTCAGTTGTGTCATAAATATAATCCCATTCACCATCAGCATCGCTATCTATCAAATAGTTTCCGTTATCCTCCTGTTCAACATCAGTTCTTTTTTGATATAGCAGACTTTGGAACATATCATAGGTTCCATCATTTTCAAAATCAACAAGAAATCCATCACATACATGGATTGAATCAGGAAATGATAATTCTTCTATGCCAGCCAAAGTGGCCTCAGTGACATTAAGCACAATTTCAGGTGTTTCATCCAAAAAACCCATCGTTTCAGGCGACTCCTTAAATTTCAAATAATATGCTATACTAAATGATTCAGAAGCAACATAATCACTGTCATATTCAATTCTAACACGATAATTTCCTAATCCAGCTTCATCCTTCTCTGAGGTTATCTGAGACCATGTCCAACTGATATGTTGATAAGGATATAACATGGTAGCTGGTTTAGCATAAGGCCAATCCTCTCCTTCCCATCCAGAAGAATTGAATGGAGTAATTACAGTACCATCTGAAAGATTAATTATCGGTATCTTTATAGATTCCCATGGAAAAGAATCATAAGGAATAATAGAAGATGAATCATCAATAGGTATTATAGGTAAATCATGATGACCATCTGAAAAATCAAATGACCAATAGATTTCCTCCCAGCCTATAATTATTTCCGATTTTTTAACCCATTTTTCAATACACCATTTCTTTAACAACAAAACACTGTCCACGATGTTCCTAGCAGTGATTGTAACATTTTCGCCTGGGAAATACAAATCCTTAACAACATGAACTTCAAGAGGATCAAAGTGCTCAATAAGCTCTTCATCAATGTATTTTTTCATTCTATAATAACACTCATCGCACCAAGAATGGGTAAAGGAAGACCAAAAATATGACATGACGCACCAATCAAAAAATCCAGGATCATGATCAGGTGCGTTGAAAAGATGGCTTAATTCATGTTGAAGAACATTAGCATCTAAAAAACGGGAAAAAATAATAACATCATCACCACAAAGCTCAGCTATACCTCCTATCCATCCAAAATACTGAGCGTTGAAAGCTATCATAATATTTGCATCCTTCTTATCGACTTTTCTCCTGACATCTGAAAAAAGATCATGAGCATCTGATAATAAATTATCAGAGTAATATTCTTCAAAACGAGTTACTACAAAATCAATACCAAAATTTTCAATGAAATAGTCATCAATTTTTTCCACTAAATTGTATGTCTTAGCTTTCCAATTTGGAAACTTCGATATATATTCCTCATCAGCTGTTATCAACACCGATATGTAATAAGATGTTTTTGCAGTTAGAGTTGCATCTTCTCCAGCGTCTAATCCAGTTATTTCTACGGCTGGAGAAGGCCTTTCAAAAGTAATAATTTCACCCTGGATTCCATCTCCTTCTACTACTGAATCTTCAAAGGAGTATTCCATTGCTGTCTCAACCATTGATCTCTTTACTTCAACGCCTTTTTCTTTTAGAGTTTGAATAATCAGATCTATATCTAGCACATTATCAGTAAGAATTACAATATCTTCATCTTGGGCACAAACAGATTTTTCTAATATATTAATGCTACCTGTTAAAAATAACATTAGGATTACAAATATTGTCATTTTCTTTTTCATTTTTTACTCCCATACTTGGATTTGTTGTCCATTAATAAGAATTGTGCTACCCAATTGGTGCTCGGAAATTTTAATGTTCCAAATTATTGTAACACCAAATTCGGGTTACAAAATGATCGAAGGTAAAGGACGATTTATAAACAGACCAACTAAAACAGGAAAAAAACTTTATGATAAACACTTTATTTATATACCAACAGAAATTGCTAGGGATGGTTTATTTCCATTCAAGGTAAAAGAAACAGTAAAAGTTAGTATCGACAAGAAAAATAATCGACTTATTATTGAGAAGTTAGAATAACTCCATATCTTTATTCCTAGATGGGTTTAATACCCCGGAGCTCTGCTCCGATGGTGACTGAGAATCTATCAACGAAGAATTGCCGTCTCGAAAATCTGCGTAATGCCCCGATGCTCTGCATCGATTGGGATAGCAGATTTTAGGCAATTCCTTTTTACTATCAAGACGTTTTTTTATCGAATATTGCAACAATCCCGAATATTAAATCTATGTGATAACGGTTCTCGGGAGTTAGTGTTATTCGCAGATAACAGAAAAGAGGTAATTTTCAATGACTTATCAATTGCTGATATTATTTATCTTCTGAAAGAAATTGATGGATTTCTTTAAATGCTTGATTTTTTCAAAGGAAAATATTAATACATTATCTGTTTATTATTTTATCCAATGAGGCGAAAAGAAGAAAGATTGTAATTTTTCTTTTTTTCTTTTTTTATATATATTCGTGCTTAGCCGAGCCCTTACTCTCTCAACAGATATATTTACTTTGGGTTGAAACCAAAAATAGCCTCAACTCAAAGTTCAGTTTTATTTCATTAAACTTTTTTCTTTCTTTTTTTTGAGTTTCTCATATTCCGCCACATAACAAAGTGGTTTGCTTACAAATTTTGCTATAAAATTCGTCGAATTTTACGTCGAAATTTTTTGACGATTTTTTTAAAACATTTCTTTTTTCTTTCATCTTTGAACTTGTTTTTTGTTGAAATAAAACCAGCATGACCAACTGTTACAAATACATTTATATCAAAATATTATATTAGAATCTTAAAAGTTTATTTATGGGAGGAAAGAAAAATGCAAAATAATATGTTTAGAAAAAACTTGGTTTTTGGAATAATAATGTTATTTGTTGGAGCGAGTTTTGGATCGGGTATAAGTGGGAAAATTGGAAACAAGAATGAAATCTCTACTCCGATTTTAAAAACTTCATCTACTGATTGGTGGCCGATGTTACACCATGACCTTAACCATAGTGGGTATTCCACATCCAAAGCACCAGATACAAACAATGTTAAATGGACCTACATAACAGATGGCTCTTTAGACTCTTCACCTGCGGTTGCCGATGGAAAGGTCTACTTCGGATCAGGGGAATACCCATATAAGGTGTACTGCCTTAACGCCAATACAGGCTCGAAAATCTGGAGCTACTCACCAGGCGGCTATGTGAGCTCTTCTCCTGCGGTTGCTGATGGAAAGGTCTATTTCGGTTCAGATGATTATAAGGTATACTGCCTCAACGCCAACACAGGCTCTAAAATCTGGAGTTATACAACCGGTTCTTATGTTTATTCTTCTCCGGCAGTTGCCGATGGAAAGGTCTACATCGGATCAAATGATTATAAGGTATACTGCCTCAACGCCAACACAGGAGCAAAGATCTGGGACTACACAACAGACAATACTCTGTATTTGTCTTCTCCGGCAGTTGCCGATGGAAAGGTCTACATCGGCTCAGGAGATTATAAGATGTACTGCCTCAACGCCAACACAGGAGCAAAGATTTGGAGCTACACAACAGGCAGCTGGGTGTACTCTTCTCCTGCGGTTGCTGATGGAAAGGTCTACTTCGGATCAAATGATTATAAGGTGTACTGCCTCAATGCCAACACAGGCTCAAAGATTTGGGAGTATACAACAGGCGAAAAAGTGTGGTCTTCTCCTGCGGTTGCTGATGGAAAGGTCTACTTCGGATCAAATGATCGTAATGTGTACTGCCTCAATGCCAACACAGGAGCAAAGATTTGGAACTACACACAAGGCGGTACCTTTTTTTTACAATACTCATATCCTGCGGTTGCTGATGGAAAGGTCTACATCGGAGCATGTACCAGTAAGGTGTATTGCCTTAACGCTAGCACAGGCTCGAAAATCTGGATTTACCAAACAGGCGGTCATGTGCACTCTTCACCTGCGGTTGCCGATGGGAAGGTCTACATTGGATCAAATGATTATAAGATGTACTGTTTTGGTAATCAACCTTTAGTATTTGGTTCTCCAACTCCTGCGAATGGTTCAACTGGTCAGCCTCTTGCGTTTACATGGAGTATACCCATAAGTGACCCTGAGGGGGACAGTTTTAATTGGAGCATTAACTGTAGCAATGGGGATTCAAACAGCTCGAATAATGATTTCAATGGCACGAAAAAATTATCAATAAGTGGTCTCGAGTATTCCACAGAATATACTGTATGGGTGAACGCTACTGACAGTGGTAGTGGTGATTGGACAAAGGAATGGTTCACATTTACTACAAAACTGAATAATCCACCAGTCCTTGACCATGAGAATCCTGCGAATGGTTCAACCGATATACCAGTAACGATATCTTCATTAAGCGTTAATATAGAGGATCCAGAGGGTGATAGTTTTGATTGGAGTATTGAAACAAGTCCTGATATCGGTAGCAATAGTGGCTCAAGCGAAAATAATGGTACTAAAACCTGTGGCGTATCTGGTCTGGATTATGATACAACCTATACTTGGTTTGTGAATGCAACAGATCCTGATGGAAGTGGATTATATACTCGTGAATGGTTTACATTTACTATACAAGAAAGTGAGCCTCAACCTTTCAATTTTATTCATATAACAGATACTCATATTGACGCCAGTGATGATAGTTGGGGATCCGCGGTGAGACTTTTTGATACATTGGAATATATTAGGTATCTTGAGCCTAGTCCTGACTTTGTTGTTATATCTGGTGATCTGGTTGAAGTAGGCAATAAGGAAAATTATGATAGGTTTAAAACCCGTTTTTTTAAAAACACCGACAGCTATCAGTTATTTATTGACCCTAGTCGGACGATTCCTGCATATATTTGCCCTGGCAACCATGATCATCGAAGAGATTATTTATTGAAAAATTACGATGATATTCTTAAATATCCTAACGATGATGATCTTCATTGTTATTTTGAGCAGCTCCAGGGTCTTGATGTTCAGATTTTTTCTATTGCTTCTGGGGCGGATTTATTGATTCCAGAGGCTTGGATTCCTCCGAATGATCCATTTAATTGGCGACGAATGCCTGAGGGAGAAGGCTTATCTCCTACTGTCATCAATTGGTTAAAGGATAATTTGGATAATTCTAAAATGTCAATTATTTTCTTGCACCATCCTGTCATGAATAAATATTCGGTTTGGGATGATGGATGTATTCGTTGGAATAAAGATGATTTGTTATCATTTTGCAGAGATAATCATATTGGTCTCATTCTCAGTGGGCACACCCATGGTGCTTATCCTAAATGTGGTTTTGATGTTTATGAACATTCTGGAACAAACCCACAAAAGGAAATCACATACTACTTTGACGGTGATGATAATGGGCACCATTATTACTTGACATATGATAGAGAATCATCTTATACAAGAACATTGAATGTTCAAACACTTGATACTGCAAAATATTATGCTTATAGGAAAATTTCAGTCGATGGAGACGAAATAAAAGTTTATGCCTATGGTTATGCAAAACCAACTGGTAATGGTGGAATCACTTGGCGCATTGGTCAAGGATTAAGAAATAAAGATGATTCTAGGATTGCTAATTTACATATATATGATTCTCAGGGTAATCATATCGGAGAGAATGAAATTGGAGGTTTTGATTTTGAAATTGAAGGTGGATATTACTCGCCCTTAATAGATTTTAATGAAACGATATACGGCGTCCAAGCTTCAATCAATTTTGGGGAAGATGATTATATTTTTAAGATAGAAGGGATTGAAAATGGCTTTGTAGATGTTAAATTCGATTATCTCACAGGGGGAGTAATGGGAGATATCTCTTCATATTATAGCAATTTATCCATTATGAATAGTTCTATAGGAAAGCTGTATGTAAAGATGGATTCAATTAATCATACCATTTATATGGATGACGATGGAGATGGGGTTGTTGATAGAGAAATAGAGCCGACAAATATCACTACTCCCCCACCATATAAACCAGCTAAACCAGATGGTCCAACAAGTGGAAGACCAGGTGTTGAATATACTTATACCACAAGCACCACGGATTCCAATGGAGATAATATTTATTACTGGTTTGACTGGGGTGACGGAACTAATAGCGGATGGATTGGGCCATACAGCTCTGGAGATACATGCACCGCATCTCATGAATGGAAGAAAAAGGGGAGTTACCAGGTACGTGTAAAATCAAAAGACATCTATGATTGTGAGAGCCCTTGGTCAGATCAATTGGAAATCATTATTCCAAGAAACAAACCTTTCATTTTCAACTTTGACCTGCTTAGTTGGTTTTTTGAACGATTCCCAATTCTCTTTAAAGGATTGTTGTATCGTGTAAAATAAGTGTTGAATTATGAGAAAAGTTAAGGAAAAACCACCTATGATATGTGATTATTGTAAAAAAATCATATATAAGGATAAATATTGCTTTGAGAAACATTCAGGTAAATTCTATCATGCAGATTGTAAACGGAATAAAGATAAACTAGAATAGAGAAAAATTAAGAATTTTGTATGTAAAGCTAAAGATCTTAATGATAATACTGTGTATGTATAACTGTAAAAAATACCTTTAAATACAATCGTCTAAGGTAGAATGACAGTTAAAATAAAACAGGATTACTATAATCAAAAATATATGTCCATATAACGGTAAAAATATTCCCGAATATAATAATAAAATAAACAGCGATTATGATTTATAATCGGTTACAAATGTAGAAAAATTAGATTTTTTAGCTTTAACTTCATTTGTAACCGTTATAATATAATAAATAAAATCCAAACATGTTTATTATCGTTTGCAACCGTTATAGAATGACAATAATTATTTAACAACAAATAAAACCTTTTTACAACTCTTGAAACCTCTACAACAACTTCTGATTACTTACCAATAAGTTTAAATACCTTTTTATGTGATGGAAAGGTATAATAGGCTTACTCCTCTCAGTTTTATATATGTTTTCAGTATGTCATCAGTATGTCAGAACGAAAAATCCTCGCGGGTTAACACTCTATATGAGCTTTTTGAAAAAAGGTTATCAGTTAATCGGAATCGCAACAGGAATAAAATCCTAAATATTTAAACCTTTTATCAACTCTTCACATATTTGTATAAAATTTGTCTCTGCACTTCTGTTCTAGCTACATGCGTAGATGAAAACGAATTTTGCAGT
>DAOVGR010000013.1 GCA_030672305.1 Thermoplasmatales archaeon
TCCAAACTAGACTCCTTAGTAATTATAGTATTATATTTAGGTTGATAAATCTTATCTGACAATAGCTAGCAGTCTTTCAAGCATTGGGAATCGCTCTAGAAACCTATATGTCATATGGTTCTTTAGCTGGATGCCAATCAAAATTCCATAAGGGTATAGTTGGTGGAAAAGGAATTGGAATTATTCCATAAAAGACAGACATTGTTCTGCGTTCAAAAATCCCTTTTATGGGTTTCGGAAGTACACTTGACCAGTCATCCCAATAGTTACCATTCCAATTGTTGAAGTATGAACTACCAAAAGTTGCATGTTGACTTAAAAGTCTTTTTAAAAAAAACTTTACTAAACCAAAAGGGATTTCATCAAAAAATTCTAAAGGAAAAGAGTTGTTAATAAAATTGTTATGAGTAATAATGTTTTTATGAGATTCATATAAGTAAAGTCCCATTAGATTATCTGAGATATAGTTTTGAGTAAATAAATTTTCATTTGAATTCCATATCTGAGTTGCTGAAAAATAATCTGAAATATTGTTGTTAGTTACATCGTTATCATGGGAATAGAGCTGAAGAAGAATCCCATTAAAACCATACTGAAATATAAAATCATCACGGTCAGAAGTGCTATAGCTAGATATTTTGTTATTAGATATTCTATTGCTTGAAGATTCAGTAATTATGATACCATCACCATTAAAATCACATTCTATGGTATTATTAGAAAATATGTTATTGTTACACTGATACCATGTATATATCCCACAATTACTGAAATATATATTCATGCGAGAACTATTGATCTTATTGTTCACAATTGTATTATTACTAGATTCAAGAAGAAAAATTCCATTGTTACTATAGGAAATATTGTTATTTGAAAGGATATTATCATTAGAGTTATTAAGCCATATTCCATTAAAATTATTCGTAATAATATTATCTTTAAGTTCGTTATTATCAGACAAAATTAGTATTCCTGCAAAAATATTATCATTTTTACTGCTATTTATTACCTTAAATCCTTGAAACAGGCAGTTATCAGCATCTATACATACAGCATAATCATATCCTTCAGCATTAATTATTGGGAGTCCTTCTTCGTTTTCTTCAGTTCCCATTAGATAGAGCTGTTTATCGATAGTAAGGATTTCTTTATATGTTCCGCTAAAAACCATTATTGTATCACCTGAAGTTGCATTATCAATTGCATCCTGAATCTTAGTATAATCTTCGTCGCCATCATCATCAACAGAAATTATATCCCCATTATCTGCAATTATTAAAGTTTCATAGATGTCATCTTTTATATTCAAGGATTTCTTGATGTTTAAAAAGCTGTCATGTTCCATAGATAGAGCATTTGGTATCATAAGAATCGATAGAATTGTCAAGGTTATGATGTATTTATAGAGATTTGATTTCATGATTAAACACCTCCATGAGTATCGTAGGGTTCAGACAATGGATGCCAGTCGAAATTAAACCATTTATTAAAGCTAATCCTGTGAAATGCTCTGTCCTCTGAGAAAAAAATCCATAGCTCTTTAAATATCTCACCTTTTATTATTTTTGGAAATCCTTTAAATAATCCTTTTTTTAATCCATACCAGTCATCCCAGAAGTTTTCATACCAATGATTCTTGTAAGATGGTGGTCTGTATTTATAATAAAATTGGTACTCAAAATCGATGAAGGAATACGATCTATAACGATAATAAGCTGGTATAAGGTTCTCAATGAAATTATTATGATAGATACTATTCTCACAAGCAGATAATAACGATATTCCCATATAGTGTTTTATGATTTCATTACCCGTAATGGTATTTCCATGAATTGTAGGAGCAAAATTAATTATACCATCACCACGGGCATAACCGACATAAAATAAAAATGGTTGAATAACAATACCAAGAGATATATGGGGCATCAAAAAGGATTTAATAATATTGTCTTTGATTGTATTATTATTTGAAAATATTTCCAAACAGTAGCCTCTGCTAATAAGAGTCAGTCTGCTAACATTTACCCCATCAGCAAATATGGTGATACAACAAATCTTGGATGACTCAATAATTGTTTTTTCTTTTTCTTCCCCAACTATGTCTATTTGTGTATATACCATGATATCTTCGCTATATAAGCCAGTAGAAATATATACTGTGTCTCCAGTTCCTGCGTCATCTACAGCTTCTTGGATATATTGATAAGGAAATTCTTCAGTTCCATCCCAAGGACCCTCTGTGTTCTCATCATCGGTAAAAATTGTATTATGAAAATTATTAACCATCACCCATGTTTTATCGATATATGTAGTATCGTTATTGTTGAGTATTACTCTAATCGTGTACACTCCTTCATTCACTATTGTTGTATCCCAGAGCCCAAGTTTATTGTTATCAACAGGGATGTCTGAATTTTTAATTAGTACCCAGCTATCAGGAGCTATACCTTTTCCGTACTCAACAGTATATTGTTGGAACTGTTCGCCTTTAGCGGTTCCTATTATTTCTATAATTCCTTTTACTTCTGTGTTTACTTTGGGAGTATCAATATTTACAATGACTGGAGCTGTTTTTTGTAATGCAGTATATGCATTGATTCTTCCAAATCTAACATATTTATCAGTATTTATTGTATCAGTGCTAGAATGTAATATCGTTCTGATTTCCATTGGGTTTAGATTAGGTATCTTTGACAAAATAAGAGCAGTGAGTCCTGCAACATGAGGACATGACATACTTGTACCATTGGCTTTTTTATAGCTATTATTTAGAAATGTACTAAGGATGTTTACTCCAGGTGCAGCGACATCAACTTGGAATCCATAGTTTGAAAACTGTGCTCTTTTATCAGATGAATCTGTCGCCGCAACCGCAATGACATTATCGTATTCTGCAGGAAAAAATGGTAAGGGATAATTATCAAGATTGATGTTATCATTACCTGCAGCGGCTACAAGAACAACACCTTTGTTATATGCATAATCTATAGCATCCTCTATCAACTGAGACTCAGAATTTCCACCCCAGCTCATACTTATAACATCAGCACCATTGTCAGCTGCATATACAATACCATATGCACAATCATCCGCTTCCATATATGCTGTTCCAAATACACCTTTATAACCGATTCTGACAGGCATAATTCTACAATTCCAGCAAACACCAGCTATACCAATATTATTATCTGTTACAGCACTGGCAATACCTGAACAATGTGTACCATGTCCATGAAAATCCATTGGATTATTATCTGGAATTGTACCATCTTCACCTGGAGCAACAGCGTTAGTAGTGTTTACAAAATCATAACCTCGAATGTCATCAATAAAACCATTGTTATCATCATCAATATCATTAAAATCAGAAGGATCCACTATACCATTTCCATTAAGATCCTCACCTGTGTTTATCCAAATATTATCTCTTAGATCAGGATGATCCCAGTCAACTCCTGTATCCTGAATAGCGATTACAATATTTTCATCACCAGTTTCTATATCCCATGATTCTGGTGCATCGATATCACAATCACTATCCTGATTTAAAGCCCATTGCATGTCAAAATAAGGATCATCAGGTATCACAAGGCTATGATAAATGTAGTTCGGTTCAGCATAAATAACATTTTGGTTTCTACTAAATTCCTCTGCGACTAACGGAATAACGCAATATTCAGGTAAAGTAAATTTATAAGTATTTGAAAAAGAAGATTTTTTCCATCTATAAACTCTTTCAATTGATTTCACATTATGTTTTTTATTTAATTTATCTATTGATTTTATTCCAATCTCAACATGATTTTCTATAATTTTTGGAGATATGTCTATGTTTTCGTTGAATTTTACAATCATTTCTCCAGTTATAAATTCGATATTATGAAGATTTTGGGAGAGATTATTACTAGTATCAGTTTCACTAATGGTATCATTTAGTTTGATGGGGAAATAGGATATGTTTGTGGATATATTTTTTGTTTCCTTATCTGGTAGTTTTATTGATTGCGTATTTATAGAGGATTCAATAACTAATCCATTTGTATTATAATTGTATCCGAGGCTCATCGGAGTAAATGCAGATATAGCAAATAGAATTGTTATTCCGATTGCTAGGATATTTTTATTCAAAGGAACTCCTCCCTCAATATATTAATCTAATTTATGATATTTAATTATATCCATAAAATATACGAAATAAACGGGAATATTAAGAAAAATAATGAAAACTAATAATAAAGATGCTATCGAAATTAATTTTAAAATATTTTTTAAAAATACAAAAATGAAAGAGTAATCACTCCATTCCAAAAATTAGCTCTGTAAATTCTATCTTTTATTTAACAAGGTTTTACCCTTCTCTGAAATATATGTAAGTTTAAACCTACCTTGTCTTCTGATATGGATCAATCCATCCTTTTCTAAATCCTTCAATCTTTTTGTAACTGTTTTTCCAACAATCGAAAAATTCTTAGCAAGCCTTTTAATATTGACAAGATTATTAGTTTGATTCAAATTATTAATATACGAAAGCATATCATAAAGACCATCGCCTAAGGTAACATCATCAACATGCTGATCAGGTAAAGGTTGAAATTCTTTCTTTAAAATTGCAAACTGCTTTTCATCCAATATCAAAGAATCTACGTAAAGCAAAAAAATAGAATCATGCTTTAAAACAGTCTCTCTTATACGATAAATTGCATTCATTAAATCATGAAATGAAAACCTTGTTAAAAAATAATGAATACCATCTAATAAAATAACAAAATTCTTATTTTTCGAACAGTATTCATTGATCTCTGTGATTAAATCATCCACCTCGAAAATATTTCTAAAAACATCAAATTTACTCTCACTTAAAATTACAATTTTAAAATTATTTTTATTAGTCATCTCTCTAACTATATCAGAGACATATCTAGTAATTAACAAACCCTTTTGATCATCTTTACATAAGCTAATAAAGAAATTTGTAGCAAAACTATTATCCTCACCCTTAATAAAATAACTATTCCCAGGTTTTAAACTACCATATCTTTCATGATCAATAGTAATATCATCACCAACAAAAAGAACACCTGAAAATACATCACTTTCACTATCAATAATTGAACATGAGGCTTTTATTATTCTTCTATCATTATTAATAGTTTTTAATATCAATTTATTTATCCCAGGTTTTTTCCCATCAATTACCTGTTTAAGATTATCTCTAAATTCATTTGATTTTGTAAAAACTGGTAGTTTAGAAATATTTTTTCCAATAATCTCCTTTGCTTTATATCCCGTAAGTGATTCAACTCTTTTATTCCATGTTTGAACCATGAAATCCTTATCAATGGAAATAATCACCTCAGACGCACTATTAATAATATTTTCAAGATTATCCTTCAACTTCTTTATTGTTTCCTTAGCCTTTTCACGGTTTTTAATCTCCCTCTTAAGCTTTTTATTAGCAGACAAAAGCTTACTCGTCCGATCTTTAACCAACCTTTCAAGATTACCCCTATACCTCTCCAATTCCATCTCAGCTCTATGTTTATAAAAAGCAATCTCAATATTACCTTGTACCTCTCTTAATTCAAAGGGTTTTAAAACATAACCATAAGACTCTGTAACTCTCGCACGCTTTAAAGTTTCATCATCAGCATAAGCTGTAACATAAATAATAGGGATATTACACTTCTTTCTAATCTGACTAGCAGCATCAATACCATCAATATCACCTTCTAATCTAATATCCATAAGAATTAAATCAGGTTGATCCTCAAATGCCTTCTTAATAGCTTCCTCACCACTAGCAACAATATCAGTAACAACATACCCAAGTCTCTCTAATTTATTTTTCAAATTCTCTGCAACAATCCCTTTATCTTCAACTATCATTATTTTTTCCTTAACCATTATTATCAAATCCTACTTTTTTTTATTTTGAGGAATACTAATAGTAAACCTTGTTCCATTTACCCTATCAAGAGTTATATTTCCTCTGAGTTCTTTAACAAAAATATTTACCAGTTTCAAACCAAGTGATTTAGGATTAAAAACATCAATATCTGAAGATATACCAATACCTGAATCACTTACAACCATCTCATAACTATCATCCTTACTATAAAATCTAATGCTAATTTCACCCTTCTCGACATCTGGAAAAGCATGTTTCAAGGAATTAGATACAAGCTCACTAGCTATAAAACCACAAGTAAGAGCCATATCAAAATCCAAAATAACATCATCAATATCAATCTTCAGAGATATATCATTATCAGCTTTATACGCTTGAAATAAATCTGTTATAATATTTTGAATATATTCTTTAAAAACTATTTCTCCAACATTCTTGGATTGATATAACTGTTCATAAAAAGATGCCATCAACTTAATACGATCCTTACTTTCCTTAAACTTCTCAAGAACCTGCTCATCATCAAATTGATCTGATTGAAAATCAAGTAAGCTGTGAACCATCTGCAAATTATTTTTAACACGATGATGAATCTCTTTTAAAAGAACCTCTTTTTCCCTTAAAGATTTCTTAGTCTCAGTTAAATCACCACCAACCAATACCATTCCTCCTAAATTTTCCTCATCATCATAAATAATAGTTGGAGAGATACTCATAGGGATTTTTTTCCTAGACTTAGTAATAAAACCTGCTTCAAAACCTTCTAATTTTTTCTTTTGTTTTAAATCATCAAATTTATCCCTTGAGGATAATTCAATTATTTTATTCAAAGATAATCCTATCAAGTTTTTTTTATCATAACCAAGTAATTTTACTGTTGATTTGTTAACGCTTATGATTTTATCGTTTTTATCTATAATTATTACGGATTCGTTCATAGTTTCAAGAATATTTTCTGCGATAAGTTCTAATGATGGAAATAAAAAATAGTATTTTTTAATTGTATAGGCAACCATGAATGCAAACATTAATAAAAATAAAGAGGTCATAGGAAATATTCTATAATTTAAGATTGGAGGGAGCAAATTTGTTATTACTGCGATGAGTGCTACCAGAAGTATACTTAATGAAAATATCTTTATCTGTTTTTTTTCATAACGATATAGTTCCCTATAAAAATATTTATGAATCAATATAATAGTAGATAATCCCGTAATAATTATTAACCAAATTGCTATAAAAAAAGTTGAAGAGGTTAATATAACTCGAAATCCCCATTCGGTATCCTTAACATTTTGGATAGATAACTGATTTATTAAAAATATGTATAGTATAAATCCAATTATAAAAACTACTACTTGTAAATTTTTAAAGATTAAATTATATTGTTTTGAAATTGTTTTTCTGGGGAAATGTATTACAAAAATTAAAGCAAAGCTTACACTTAGCCACAGTACACTATAATTTGCTCTGCCCCAAAATAGTGCATCTTCTTGGTTAGTTGATATTCTGACAAAAAATTCACTTATATTAAATATTACAAAACCTAATATAAATAAGAAAAAAATTTTGTTTGTAGTTTTTTTTGGATTTAATGATAGTATGTACACACCAATTATTACGTTGAATATTCCAGATATTAATGCAATATATACTGAAGGATTCATTATGTATGTTATCTGATTATTGGTATAAATTACATTCGTTGATTATTTTTTAGTCATATTCTACTATTTTCTTATAATTTTCTTGTATCTTACTTATATATTTCCGATTTATTTAAATAAGTAATAATTGATTGTTAATTGTTCAGATAAAATCTGAGGGAGGAAATAAATATGCGAAATGTTTTATTTAAAAAAGGATTGGTATTTGTAATAATTATTTTATTCATTGGGACAAATATATTACCTGCAACAGGAAACATTCTACCAAAAGAATCTCTCAAACCAAAAGGAATGAGTTCTGTTTATGTAAAATCTCAAATTATTTCAAAAGAATTGGAATATGAGAAATATCAGTTATATCACCAGGATAGAGATACGAATGGTAGAATTATTACAAAAGAGAGAGTTAGTCAAATTCCAATAGATTTAATAGAATATGAGGATTTGGATTCATCCTATAAATATTCCGTAGATATGGATATATCCTTAAAAGGGGATTATACGCCACATGACCCGATTGAAATTGATGGGAATGATGAATTTACCACAGCTAATGGGGTAACTGGAGGCAATGGTACCATAAATGATCCCTACATCATTGAAGGATGGGAAATCGAAACCACAGGACATACAGCCATTGACATATCATTTACAACCGCTTATTTTATAGTGCGTAACTGCTATTTAGCGGCCGAATACGATGGTGTCGAGTTATATCAAGTAACTAATGGAATAATTGATGATATAGTTGTACCAGCTGGCACACCAGTCGGTGTAAATACTGACAAAAAGACATCAAATCTGATAATTAAAAATTCTACATTTACTAATGATATTTGTTTACGTCTTAGAAATACAAATCATGTTTCTGTATCAAACTGTAGTATCACCTCATCTGCATCTTTATATGCTGGTGTTCATCTTTCCAGTTCCAATTATGTTGATCTATCAAATTTGAGTGTGAAAAATGGTATGGCTGGTATCCTAGCCGTTGAATCTCATCATACCACGATTAAGGATTGTGATGTGTTTTCAAATTATTTTGGCATAGATCTTATTGCATCCAAATATGTAGTTATGAGAAATAATAGTATATATAATAATATTTATGGTTTTCATATGGGGAGTTTGGTATCATTTGATGATTATATCCATGATATTGATACATCAAATACCATTGATGGTAAGCCAATGTACTATTTACGGAATGCAAGTGATCTGGTATTTGATGGCAGTGAAGATATTGGTTTTTTAGGCTTTGTTGAATGTGACAATATTACGGTTAAGAATTTCAATATGAGCAATAATGGGAATGCGTTGATTTTTGCGGGTTGTCGAGACTGTTCTGTGTCACAATCAGTCTTTACTAACAATTTGATAGGTATTAGTTGTGTGTGGTCGTTTAATATTTCTATTATCGATTGTGTTTGTGATAGCACAGGGGTGGGATATGGTATTTGGATTAGTTATTCATCTCATACGATGATGAGAAACAATAAGATTATTACTGGTGGTGAGCCTTTTCATTTTGGATTTGGTGTCTATGGGGATACATTTGAGGATTTCATGCAGGATATAGACAAATCCAATTCTATTAATGGGAAACCAATCTACTATCTTGTCGGAGAAGAGAATGTACGTATTACAAAGTCCACTGAATTGGGGTATCTTGCATTGGTGAATTGCAGGAATGTAAAAGTGATAAATGTTGTACTAACAAATAATGAGCAGGGTCTACTGCTTGTTAATACATCTGGTATTATACGAGGATGTAGATTTTCGTTTAACCATGCTGGTATTCAAATTTTGGGTGATGCAAAGATAACAATCTTTAGTTGTACAGTTAACTTTAATCAGGATGGTTTTTATATGCAACATGCTTCAAATGTTCGTTTGATAAGATGTAGGGTAACAAACACAAATTTTTATGGTATTTATTTTTATAATTCACATGATATTCTTATTTGGGGATGTAATATAGCTTCCAATGGCTATTATGGGATCATTTATGAACATTCATGGAGCAACGTCATATGTTTTAATAATTTGTTAGACAATTTTTATGGAGGAATTGATATGAGGGCTGATAGTCGGGAGAATAAGGTTTGTTTTAACAGCATTAAGAATTGTGATATAGGTATCGCCATGTGGGAGTTTACCAGGGGAAATGAAGTCCATCATAATACCATAAAAGAATGTTATACATGGGGAGTTAATGTTGAGACATCAGATAACAATAGAATCTACTATAATAATATTGAAAACAACCAACGTGTTGGAATAATGGTAGCGCGCTCTGAAGGAACTCAAGTGGATCATAACAACATTGTTGGTAATACTGAGGGATTGTTTGTGGTAGAATGCACAGTGGATGCGAAGGATAACTGGTGGGGATCATCTGATGGCCCTAGTGGAATAGGACCTGGTAGTGGTGATATAATAGGGATTAATGGGGGAACGGTTTATTATGAACCTTGGCTTGAAAAAGCTGTACGAATAAAACTACATAGTATTCTGTATATTATTATGAGTATTTTTGGATTGACCTGATGTTATCATTAAAGGAAGTAATAGATTTGGAGAATAGTTATGTTTTTTACATAAAGTATTTAAAATAAATATGTATAATATGTAGCACGGTAACATGAAACATAAAATATGTATGTGATTGGTAGGTGTTAAAAATGAAAAAGATACTTGTAATTGGAATTATAGTTTTATTCATAGGTATGGGTATTCAACCTGCAATAGCATCAGTTCATACTACAGAAGAAATAAATAATATTAATCCTAAAGACTACCTGTTTAATACAATTATTGACATAGTAAACACCCCAGAGTTAAAAGAATTGCTAAAAGGACATGATAACGATTTGTTAAGTATTAATATTGAGAGGAACATGAATCGGAAACTTTTATTGGGAAATCCAAGATTTTTCATTAATTTTCTATTTACTAAACCATCTATGTCAATTGAGTATCTTGATAAGTGTTACAATATGGGTATAGAAATAACAAACATTCTTGGTGAAAATAAAGTATTAGAAATAATAGAATCAGTTGAATTTAAAAACCCTGAAACTTTTGAAAAAATAAATGATATAATCAATGATAACTCTGAATTAAAGGCAAAAGCTACAAAACTGGGTGAAAAAAATAATAATTTAAAATTAGATCCACCATATCAATATAGTCCAGTTATATGTGCTATTTTAGAATTATTATTTGCCCCATTAATTCTTGGAAGATTGTTTCTCGCATTCATCTTTTCCTTTTTTCCTTTATTTCCATTATTGGGAGAATTTTTTTCTATATCTTTTGAAATAAGATTAAACTTATTTATGTATTTTATGATAAATTATGAATGTATTGATTGGCCTCCATATTGAAAATTAAGGTGATGATATGAAAATTAAAATTAAAAAGAAATGTATGATCATTAGTATAATAATTTTATTCATAGTACTCAATGCTAATTCATTAGGGGTAAACATTGAAAAAATCAATATTAAAAACCCTAGAATTGGTCTTAATGGAACTATTTTATATGTGGGTGGTAGTGGAGAAGATAATTACACTAGGATACAATATGCAGTAAACGATGCTAATCCAGGTGATACTGTCTTTGTTTATGATGATAGTTCTCCATATAACGAGCATATTGTTATAAGTAAATCTATTAATCTAATAGGTGAAGATAAAAATACTACAATAATTGATGGGAAAAAAGTTGGAAATGTTGTTTATATATCTGCAGATAGGGTAAATATATCTGGATTCACAATTAGAAATTGTGGAACAACAGCATATGCTGGAATTAGAGTAGTATCAGATTTTAATAATATTTTTGAGAATATTTTATATGAAAATGGAGCATGTATCTGGTTGGAATGGGTATCACATAACAATGTTTTCAAAAATGTTGTTTTAGGTAATACCAGTTATGGAATTTTTCTCTATCAAGCTCAGGATAATACCATAAGAGACAATCATATAGAGAATAGTAATAAATTTGGTATATATTTATTTGTTAAATCTAAAAACAATCTAGTTTTGGGAAATATCATCAGCAGTTGTAGTGATGGTATATTTATAGATGATACTTCTTCAAATATTTATTCAAATAATACTATTACTGACTGTCAGGTGGGAATTACTGGTAAAAGATCTAATAAAAATACAATTTCTGGAAATATTATCTCTAATACTGTTATTGGAATGGGATTAGCAGATTATAGCAATTCTATTATTTCTAATAATATTTTTAAAAATAATGATCAAGCTATCTATATAAAATCTTCATCTCAAAACATAATTTCTTATAATATTATTGAGAAAAATGTAAAAGGTCTTTATCTTGAGTTTTCTTCAGATGATAATGAAATTGTTTGTAATACTTTTATGAAGAATGTTAGAAATGTTTTTTTTGCTGATTCTAATAATAGATGGGATCAAAACTATTGGGGTAGACCTAGATATATACCTAGGATAGTGGTTGGTGGTAAAACAGTAATGCCTCTTGTTTATCTTATGCCTTGGTTTGAGATTGATTGGCATCCAGCTAAAGAACCATATGACATATAGGTTTCTAGAGCGATTCCCAATGCTTGAAAGACTGCTAGCTATTGTCAGATAAGATTTATCAACCTAAATATAATACTATAATTACTAAGGAGTCTAGTTTGGA
>DAOVGR010000054.1 GCA_030672305.1 Thermoplasmatales archaeon
CATCTCGATGATTTTGCGTCCTAGAGGATCAATACTGAGAGTTGAACCTTACCCTGTGGAGCGTGACTGCCGAGGCTAACAAAGTTAGCCGAGCATGCCACCAGTCTATTTGACTGGTGGTGCAGGCACGCAATTTGACAAAGAAAAAGATAGATAATTACGAATTCCTATATGGTATTAAACCTCCGTCTTCCTGCTCCTCCAATAAGGGTATCTCCTTTGTTTAGCATATGAAAATTTAATTTTCTTCCCCAGCCTTCCCCACCTTCAAAATTCTGTAGCAGCCAACGCCTTAAAAACTAATCTCTTGGGTTTTTGGGGAGGATAAAAAAGTAATTTAAATATCAGAGCGCTAGTTATTCATTTTTTCCTTTCTTTTTCTCTTTATACTTCCAATCGTAACCAGGATATCTCATTGCTTTGAAATCTTTTAAGAATTCGTTAAACGCTATTGAATTACGGAAACGGATAACTCTTATTACAATCCCTGTTTTTTCATCAAATAACTCGATTACTTCTCTATATTTTGTTCCAACTCTGCTCATTTCCCCTCCGTAGCTACATACAATTTTATAACGTTTACTTGTTTAAAAACCTATGATCTACGAAACGTGGTAATATTTTAAGGAATTATAAAAAAAAAAATATTTAAATAAAGATTATTAAAATCTAGATGATTTCGAAAAATTTATCTAAAATCTTTTTGGTTTACGTTTCTGAAAACAGTCCCTACAATAGACAGGTCTAGTTCCATCTGGCTTGAAAGGAACTTCAGTTTCCTTACCACATTCTGCACAAGTTACTTTGTGCATTTCTCTTTTTTCATCATACATTTTTACAATTTCCTTATTGTTCAATTAGAACTTTAAATCAGGTAGATAAAAGATTAGTATTTAAGGATTCCTAATAATATTTTATTATTATTTATAATGTTTATAAAGCCAACCCCGTTCGGATAGTATAAAAAAGATTTTGAAAAACAGGTTGTTTAATCAGTATAAAATGGGAGAACTATTTTAATAGGTATACTTGTTCTTGGTTTAGCCATCTAAAGTATTTAACATTGCACTATTTAATGGAAGGTAATAATGTATGATAGAGATAAAAGTACAAAACATTGTAGCATCTGCAACATTTGCAGAGAAGTTGGATCTTGATGTAATAGCACAATCTTTAGAAAACGCAGAATATGAACCCGAACAGTTCCCAGGATTAGTTTTCCGGTTAAAAAATCCAAAAACCGCTACACTCCTCTTTAGAAGTGGAGCGGCTAATTGTACTGGTGCGAAGAATGTTGAAGACGTGCGTAAAACTGTTGATATTATATCAGATAAACTAAAAAAACTAGGAGTAGAGGCTTATAAGAATCCAAAGATAATTGTTCAGAATATAGTAGCTACAGCTGATTTAGGAGGCGAGCTTAATCTTAATGAAGTAGCTCAGGGTCTGGGTTTGGAAAACGTGGAATATGAGCCTGAGCAGTTCCCAGGACTTGTGTACCGAGTAAAAGAGCCTAAGGTAGCTATGTTGCTCTTTTCTTCTGGTAAAATAGTTTGCGCTGGTGCTAGAAGCACTGAAGATGTTTCAAAAGCAGTAGAGAAGTTATTAGATGAACTTTCCTCTTTGGGGCTTCTTCATTAAATATTCTATCATTATTAGTAGCTTGATTTGTGGTTTATAGGCGTGATTTAATTGACAAGCGATAAAAATAAACAGAAAATAGAAGAAACAATTAAATGCCCTGAATGTGATAGTACAAATCTTTCAAGAGATTACAGGAGAGGAGAACTTATTTGTAATGATTGTGGACTTGTTATCGAAGAAGATTTCATTGATCATGGTCCTGAATGGCGAGCATTTGACAGCGATCAGCGTGAAAAACGAGCACGAACAGGAGCACCTATGACCTATACGATTCATGATAAAGGTCTTTCTACTATGATTGATTGGAAGAACCGTGATTCTTATGGAAAATCAATTCCGACTAGAAACAGAGCACAACTTTACAGATTGAGAAAATGGCAAACTAGAACTAGAATCAGCGATGGCACAGAAAGAAATCTAGCACTGGCGTTATCTGCTCTAGACCGGATGTCATCAGCTTTAAGTCTTCCAAAAAATGTTAGGGAAACTGCAGCTATGATTTATCGAAGAGCTGTAAGAAAAAAGTTAATCCGGGGAAGAACTATCGAAGGTGTTACCGCTGCAGTATTATATGCTGCTTGTAGGCAGTGTAATGTTCCACGGACTCTTGAAGAAATAAGTAACATAGGACATATATCTAGGAAAGAAATAGGGAGAAACTACAGAAATATTTCACGTAAATTAGAGTTAAAATTGCTTCCAACAACTCCTCAGGATTATATTTCAAGATTTTCCAGCCAGTTAAGTCTTAGCAATGATGTTCAAGTAAAGACAATGGAAATATTAAAAAAAGCAGCAAGCGAAGAGCTAACGAGCGGGCGAGGTCCTACTGGTATGGCATCTGCTGCTCTTTATATTGCTTCAGTTCTATGTGGTGAAAGAAGAACACAACGTGAGGTGGCAAATATTGCAGGTGTAACTGAGGTTACTATTCGAAATCGCTACAAAGAGATTGCAGAAAAACTAGATATAGGCATCATCCTATAGGTTTATCGTTCTACCTATTTGCTCTTCTTTTTAGTTGTTAGGATTATTTCAATTGAGGATACATTAGAAGTTCTACCTTCCTCCTCGTTGGTGATGCTCTCAGTACCGATTTTAATTTCCTTGATTTTCGCATCTGTAACAAACCGATTTCTTGTTATCTCTGCAGCATCTACTGCTCTGCTTATAGCTCTGCCTCTAGCTTTTATTACAACTTCCTCTGAATCACTACCTTGAAACTGTGTTACTATTGCAAGCACGTAGCTCATCGGGGGCTTATTTCCAACATATATTACGTTTTCATCATTTCTTCTTTTTTCTTTGACTGTTCCTTCTTCTGTTGTTTTTTCTGCCATAATATTTTACCTCCCATTAGACACCTTTGGTTGTCTTGGAGTATAATCCAATTCCAAGATTACATCTTACCATATAAATGCTTTTAAAGGCTTTACATAGAATAAACTACAGAGTAGATTTATTTACAAATATCACTCTAATTCATTATATTTAATAAAATATAATTTTATAAGTGTAGTAAAAAGGAATTGCCTAAAATCTGCTATCCCAATCGATGCAGAGCATCGGGGCATTACGCAGATTTTCGAGACGGCAATTCTTCGTTGATAGATTCTCAGGCACCATCGGAGCAGAGCTCCGGGGTATTAAACCCATCTAGGAATAAAGAGAAATCATTTTATAACAGATAGTTGCTATCTTAATAAGATCTATTACAATGACACATGATACAAAGAAAAAACAGAAATCTTGGTTAAGAAAATTATTTTGTTCTACTCCGCCGCAAGTTAAAGAAGATGATACTAAAATTAGTTTTTCAGCGCTTAAAAAACTAGCTAGGACAAAAGAACAGAAGGATATATTAAAGCTGATAGAATGGGAGACGATTCCAAGTGTTAGAGCAGCATGGATAGATTATTTCTTTGAAAAAACAAAACATTCTAAATGCAAAAAGAGTGACTAACCACAGAAATACAATGGTTATTTTTTTGCTCTTGAGGCAAATAAGGTATCATGAGTTATTTCTTCATCCACCCAAATGTATGACATTGAAATATAATATTCTAATCTAAAAATATTTTCTTAACTATAGTTAATATCAACAGGATTCATAAATAACAAAATTTAGAGTGCTGACTTCCAATTCAATAAGTTACTATTTGGAATAAAAAATAGAAAAAGAAGAAGAGATTTATGCTCTTCCTACTTCTTTTTCAGATATGGAAGTCCAGTTCTTTTGTTAACACCAACAGTCATATTATCTGGTTTATCACAGGGGTCACCACTCTTTGGTGTTCTCTTGCTGAAATAGTAGATAGTCTGGGTTTTTCCGCCTTTAAGCTTTACATCTTTACAATATAGTGTCCAACCTTCATGTTTGTATACCATAATTTTTTCCTCCGTATACGGAATAAATACTTTGGTATTTAACAACTCCTATTATTTCTTCTTGTACAATTGATAAATTGTAAGCCTAATCAAGTTCTACAACCATTCCAAGAGACCCACGCTATACAGCAACCTAAAAAGCGAGACTACAGAGGATAAACTCATATAGCTATACAGAGATGGTAAGATATCTAAAGAGGAATTCTTGGCTCTAATGGGTTTAAGAAAGGAGAAGCAACTAGATGGATACCAGTAATGTTATGTAATCTATGTGAAGATAACTGGGGATATGTTTAATATTATCCCCACTCCAGTTGAGAGTCTCTAATGTAAAGATATAGTCGGATATGTGTACCAAAATGATAAACATATAAGTAGTTGATGTTTATTATTTGTAAAAATTCAATAAGGCATGGTAAGGAGAGACATTTAAAATGAGTGATATTAAAAGTGTCCTTAGATCTCTTGGGGGCATATTCATTATTATAGGATTTGTTTCTCTTTTTTCTTTGATAGTACCTCTATACTTTGGCGAATATGGATCTAATTGCCCTTATGATGCAATAGGTCCAATTCTTATTACTTCTGCAATATACTTTGGTATTGGATTGCCTTTATTTTATATATTTAAAAATGCAGATCCTCCAAATTTCAAAAGTGCTATGGTTACTGCTGCTCTAGGATGGTTTTTTATATCTGCTGTAGGAAGTATCCCTTTTTGGCTTATACCATATGATAAGATTTCATTAGCAAGCATGGCACCTCTTTCCGCATTTTTTGAATCAATGTCAGGATGGACTGGAACTGGACTTACTATGGTTGCTCAAGAAAATCTTCTTCCGGCTACACTACAATTTTGGCGTTCGCTTATTCAATGGGTTGGTGGTGTTGGAGTTATTGTGCTTACATTATCGATTCTTGCTCGACCAGGGACCGGTTCTTTTGTACTATATAAAGGAGAAGCTCGTGATCAAAAAATGCATCCATCAATTGTTTCAACAGTTAGAACAATATGGTGGATATTTCTACTTTTCACAATAATTGGAATTGTAGTTCTAACAGTGATTGGTTTAATTTCTCCTGACGGAATGAACCCATGGGAATCAATTAATCATGCGATGACTGGAATTGCTACTGGTGGTTTTTCAGTAACAGATAACAGTATTACGAGTTTTGGAACAATAAGTCAAATAGCAATTTTAGTACTAATGTTAACTGGTGCAATTGCATTTGCTGCTCATTATGATTTATTAAAAGGTAGAATTAAGAAGTTTTTTTTAGATGCTCAATTTAGGGCATTAATTGTATTGATTATTTTAGGATTGATAGGACTGACATTTGTTAATTTACATCTGTATGGCGATGATATATTACGATCCCTGAAATATTCTGGTTTTCAATTCACTTCAGCAATAACCTGCACGGGATTTGCATCAGTTGAAAATCTTGGCGATTGGAGCGAATCTGCAAAATTAATACTTGCTGTTGCAATGGTTATTGGTGGAGCTGCTGGTTCTACTGCTGGAGGAATTAAACTATTTCGTGCAATTTTACTTTATAAAGGAGTTGGCTGGAGAATAAAAAGAGCTATTTCGACTCCACGAAGAGTTTTTGTTCATAAGTTTGGAGATAAATCATTATCAAAGGACGATGCTATGGATCTGATTAATGAAGCCGCAATTATTTCATTCATGTGGATCGTATTACTTTTTTCAGGAGTTATTGTAATTATGCAAACTGCAGAAAATACAACACTTAGTAATTCATTTTTTGAGGTCTGTTCAGCTCAAGGTAATGTTGGTCTAACAGCAGGTATTACAGATATTAATATGTCTCCTGTAGGAAAAACTATGCTAATTTTCAATATGTGGATAGGAAGACTTGAGATAATTCCAATAATTGTTCTTATAAAATCAATGTTTGGAATAAAAAGAAACATTCTATAAAATTGGATTATTCGTTTTCCTTTTCTTTTAAGATTTTAAATTGTGTATCCTGAAGTTTTTTAATATGAACATCGAGTTGCTGAATTGCTGTTAAAAGCTTATAAATCTCTTCATCTTCTGGAGATGGAGGGATTGTTTCATGAGGATGTGCTTCCTTTTTTTTATGAAATTCAGTTTTAGAATATTCTTCATGTAAAATGTTACGTGCATCTTTGAGAATTTTAATTTTCTCACTGATTTTTGTTAATTTTTCCATATCCATTCCCACCTATCCTAAACTTTGTAATCAATTATTTCTTAAAATAGTTTTACTCTAGATATAAAGCTTGTAGACCAGTTTTATTGTCAATCTTTCTTTTTACATCCATTGGAGTTTTTAATAATACTATTTCTGCTGTGATACTGATTATTCCTTCTATTAAATGACCACCAAATGCTTTCTTTTTTTCATCACTTAGAACTGAATGAAGGTGAAGAATATAATCATTATTTTGCTTGCATATATTTCCAGATAATGATAAGATTTCAAGTGGTTTATTAAATGATTCCGGACTATAATCTCTCTTTTCCTTAAAATAACCTAATATAGTATGTTTTATCTGACCAATTCCAGATAATACTACAGCTGTTTTTACGTTATGTATTTTACATGCTTTTTTTATTTGTTCATATACATCTTCATCTTCAAAAAGCCTAATAAATATTATATTCTTCTTTTCTTTACTTTGCATGTTGCTCTTCTCTTTTAAGTTTAAATTTGCGAATAAAGTTAATACATATAAACATAAACATAATTTCAAAAGGTAAATGTCAAAAAAAGAAGATTTAGATAATATCAAATATTTTGTAAATAATTGTAGAAAATGCAGGTTACAAACGACAAGAAACAATCCTGTTTTTGGAGAAGGTTTCTTGAATGCAAGTATTATGTTTATTGGTGAAGCACCAGGTAGAAATGAAGATGAATCTGGTAGGCCTTTTGTCGGTAGAGCTGGCAAACTATTTGATGAAATGTTAGATTCTATTGGGCTGAAAAGAAATAATGTTTACATTTCTAATTTAATAAAATGCAGACCTCCGAAAAATAGAAATCCATCAAAAATAGAAATTACGATGTGCAGTGAATATATAGATAAACAAATTGAGATAATCCGCCCTGTAGTGATTGCTCCTTTAGGTAGAATTGCTATATCATATATATTTAAGAAATTTGAATTACCATTTGAAAAAATTAACAGAATCCATGGTAAGATCTATTTAATAGATAATTTTTTAAATAAATTAAAAATAATTCCTATATATCATCCTGCTGCTGTAATTTATAATAAGAAATTAAAAAATATTTTGCTTGCAGATTTTAAGGTTATTAAACAAAATATTTGAATTTTTACTAATCAATCTTTTTCTTTATAAAATCAATTAATTGTTGTTTAGTAAATGGTTTTTGTAAAAAATTTTCCTCACTACTTGTATCTATATTTTTCTTTGAGCTAGGTTTCATAGAAAAAAAAGCTGGAATATTACTTTCTGGAAGAGATGTATCAATTAATATTAAACTATAATTATCTTCACTATCCTCATCGATCAGTTCAAATGCTTTCCTGTTGTTATCTACAGCTACAACTTTAAAATCTTCTTCTTCTAAACAAGATTTGACTTCATCAAGTATACTTGTTTCATCATCAACAACCATAATAGTTTTCATTTTCCACCTCAGATTATATAGACATATAAAACTTAAATCTTTCTTAAAAAATAAGGGGGTAAAAGAGGGGGCAAAGATACAAGAAGAGGTGAATCAAAAAGTACTCAAGGCCCCCTCTAGGGTAGTTACTTCAATCTAAATCAGCAAATTAATTGATCATTCTTTTATTTTTAAAAGCCAAAAGCTTTTCATAATTTCCAATGAAGAAAAATCCATCTCTATCTTTTTCAGTTAATCCTTTAAGAAGGCCAATTTCAAAAAGACTATCATTTATTTTTATCATTTTTTCTGTTTTCCTTATTTTTTTTTTAATCTTTTTTAAATAAATATTCTTTGTTTTCATCTAGAATTTTAATCTTATGCATCTGCCCCTTGTCGCTTATAATGACGCATTGTTTCGTGTTAAAATTTGTCAATCATAGTATATAAGAATATCCTATAATTTCGTCAAAATGAAAAGAGTTCTTTTTGACAAAATACCATTTTTTAAGATAATCTTATATCTAATATATTCAGCTATTCACTTGCATATCTATGTACATATTCATTTACACTAAAATCTTATATATCACTCAAATTCTTAGCGATATTACAAAATATAGGAGAAGGGATGGAGAAAAATGGAAATATTCAGAAAAATAGGTAGCTGGTTATTCCTGTTAGGTGTTCTCATCGCTTTGATAGCTGGTATAATAGTTGGTGCCAGGTGGTATACCGATACTGAAGCCTATATTGCAATGATTCTAGGAGTACTTGGATTTATTGTCGGTATATTATCATTCTTTGCAGTCGGACAAATCACTCATGAACGAATTCCAACATTCTTGATTGGAGCATTGATATTAGTTGTAATCGGTGCATCCACGAGCTATTGGCAAACCTGGGGATTTTTACAGAACCAGGACTTTGCGTACTTCTTTACAAGCCTAACAAGTTATATTGCAATCTTTGCAGCACCAGCAGCAGCTCTATTAGCTATAAGAGCAATTTGGGACGCAGGAAAAACTGAAGAAATAGAAAAGTTTGTTCCAAAAATGCCAAGATAAAATTTTGAGATAAAAAATCTCTCTTCTCTCTTTTATTTTTTACTTTTCTTAAAAAAAAATTAGTTATAAATTTATTATAATCCATTATTCCATATATTAAAAACCCATTTATATAAGCTTACAACAGTCATGGTCAATAATCCAGCTACAAAGCCAATCAGTACCACGACTAATGTAGACATTTACTTCTCCACCACCATATTTTTTAGAAAAAATAATTTTGAATTTTTATGATTGGACATTATATCTCCCCCTTATTATAATATTAATTGACTGTCACGCGATATAGTTAAACTATATCATGTTAATATTTGTATTTTATAGTTTATATAACTTTCGAATAATACTGTCAAAATGAAATTTTACTTGATTAATTAATTTTAATTTTGATAAGAAAAAAAAATTATGAAATGATTTTTTTAAGCTATAAGAATCCCAATGCCGATACTAATCTCAGTAATTAATGCATTCATTATGGGAAGTATTATTGAATAAAATAAGTACCAAGGTTGTATATTACCGGGATAACCCATATTGCTAGAACCTATTAAAAAAATCTTAAAATTACATTTTATAAAATACTAAACCAGATAGCATCTTTGGTAAAAAATAAGTAGATTTTTGTGGCATATGTTCACCTGCTTCAGCAACAGCTTTTAATTCATCAATTTTAGTTGCATTCATTAAAAATGATAAATTGTATAGTCCTTCCTCAACAAATCTAACTGCCTCTTCACCCACTCTTGTATATTTTACATGATCCTCAATGTTTTCTTGATTAATCTGCATAAAATGCTCAAGAATTATTCTGTGTAAAATAGAAACATCAAGAGTTCTCCAAACTTTTGATTTATCTTTAGCAAAACTATCCATTGCAGTCTCATCTTTTAAAGTTATTAAGTAATATCTACCCTTAAGGTATAAGGCAAACTTATGTTTTGTTTCTGTTTCTAATTCTTGTTTAATTTTATTACTAATTTTTTGAAAATTGTTATCAGCTAGTTTAACTTTTTTTTCTTCAACAATAAAATATTTATTTAATTGTTCTAGAAGTAAATCAAGGTCTAAGTTGGATTTCTTAATCAACCTATGTGTTGGAAGAATTGATAATCCCGCATCAAATATATTTGCAAGGATAACCATACGATAATTAAAGGATGCATTTTCATCAGTTTCTCCAGTTTTATTTTTTAATTCATTTGAATAATTAATTGCTGTTTGGTATCTATGGTGCCCGTCTGCGATAAATAAAATTTTATCTTTTAGTTCATTTTGTATAGCTGATATTAAATCTTTATCTTCTAACTTCCAAAGTTTATGATTAAAACCATCATAACCTCTTACTTTTATCAATGGCTCATTCAAAGATTTATCAATTAATTCTCTTATTTTGTTTTTATTATCTATATATAACAATTGAATTGGTTCTAGATTGGCATGACAAGCACGCATTAGATTAAGTCTATCTTCTTTAGGTTTTGATAGTGTTTTTTCATGTGCTCTAACAAGTTTATAATCTGGATCTAGTTTTAACAGAATAAAAAACCCATTCATGATTTTATTCTGTGAATCTATATTGTATTCAATTGTATATGGAAAAATCGATGGTTTATCAGTTTCAGCTAATATTGCGTCTTTAAACCATTGATTTAATAATTCTTTTGCTCTTTTATATCTATTATTAGTCTCATTATCACCAGGTTTTTGTTTTCCTAAAATTAATCTTACAAAATTTTGAGGATGACTTTCATAAAGATCTGTTTGCATTTTTTCTGATATAATGTCGTATGGTGGAGACATTAAACTATCAAATTTATCAATTTTTTCATGATTATATGTTATACCTTTAAATGGAATTACTTCAACCATTTATTTTGCCTCCTTAAGTTTTAAACTTAATATAATAATTTATTAAAAACATTACCAAAATCAAATAATTTAAATTTCTTAAAAAAATATGATATATTTACGTAAGGACATGAAATATAGAGATCTCATAACTATTTTTTAGTGATTGTTTTTATTCTATCTTTAGCTTATGTTACTGCTGTTGATTCATCAATTTGGTATGTTTCTATAATTATTTTTGTACTCTTGATTTATATTTCTTATAAACTCTTGATTGAAAAATAGCTATTGTTTTTAAGATAAAAATATTTAAGATAGCGTTATTTATTTGCCTAAGAATGAATGATACTTTAGCAGATAAAAAAGTTCTTCAGATTGCAGATAAAACTATATCAAATTATCATTTATGTGATCATTGTTTTGGTAGGATTTTTGCAAAAGTAGATCATGGTTTAACAAATCAGCAAAGAGGAGAAATATTAAGAAATAATCTAAAAATCAAAAAAAAATTTTATTCTAAAAACTGCTGGTTATGTAATGGTTTGATAAATGAAATTGTGCATTTTTCAAATTTAATCAAAGATTCATTAAGTAGTTATGAATATGAAACTTTTTTGGTAGGTTCAAAAGTTGATGAAGATATATTAGATAAAGAACAAGAAATAGTTAATTTTACAGGATCGGAATATACAGAATCAATTAAAACAGAATTAAACAGAGAAATAGGTAAAATATTAGAACAAAATTTAAAAAAAGAGGTAAATTTTGAAAAACCAACTATAATGGCAATTATTGATACGTCTTTTGATGAAATAAACTTGCAGATCAGCTCTCTTTTAATATATGGGAGATATAAGAAATTTAAGCGAGGTATCCCTCAAACAAGATGGTTTTGTAAGATATGTTATGGAAAAGGTTGCAAAAGGTGTAATTTTTCTGGAAAATTGTACGAAACAAGTGTTGAAGAATTGATTGCTAATAGATTTTTAGAAATTACTGGTGGTGAAGATGAATCTTTTCATGGATGTGGAAGGGAAGATATTGATGCTCGGATGCTTGGTAATGGACGTCCTTTTGTTTTGGAGATTAAGAATCCCAAAAAAAGAAAACTTAATTTCTTACAATTAGGAAAAGAAATCAATAAGATTAACAAACATACTCTTGAAATTAGTAATCTCCGATATTCTAATAAAGATGAGATAACTAGATTAAAACATTCAAACTTTAGAAAAATGTATCGTGTTGTTTTAAAAAGTGCAAAAACTATAAATAACGAAAAACTTAAAAAGGCAGCTATATCATTATGTGGTAAAAAGATAGGCCAGTTTACGCCATCTAGAGTGGCTCACAGACGAGCTAAAATGGTTAGAGAGAAACATATATATGATTGTAAGGTTGAATCGATAGATGGTGTTATGGCAACATTAATAATTGAAGCAGAGTCAGGAACCTACATAAAAGAGCTTATATCCGGCGATGAAGGTAAAACCCAGCCGAATCTAAGTGACTTAATCGGCATTCCCTGTCAAGTAACTGAGCTTGATGTCATAAACATTAAGGGGGAATAAAAATTGGTAAAACGTTCAAAAGGGATTAGAAGTAAGAGTAGAAAAATACTAAGAAAAAAACCAAGAGAAAGAGGAATACACTCTATTACAAGAGCTTTACAACATTTTGAAGAAGGAGAATCTGTAAATATAGTTATTGACTCATCTATCCATAAAGGAATGCCTCATATTCGTTTTCAAGGATGTACAGGGAAAGTAGAAGGAAAACAAGGTGAATCTTATCTCGTGGGAATAAATGACGGAAAAAAACATAAGGTTTTAATAATCCGATCTGAGCATCTTAGGAGAGTGCAATAATGGCACCTGAAGAAAGTGAAGTAAAACCGGTATCAATTTCTGAGGTTAAGAACATTTTAAAGAAAGTTGAAAAAGAACGAGAGGAATTGTTATACGAACAGAAAATCGCGCTTGAACATGCTCAAAAATTTGCCAAATTACCAATAAAAAAGATAGATGAATTAATAAAGGAATTATCAGAACTGGAATTTTTAGATGAAATCCATGTTTATAAACTAACTGATTTGCTTCCACAAACTGAAGATGATATAAAAACAATTTTTGCAAAAGAAAGAGTTACATTCGGTGAAAGTGAGGTAAAGAAGATACTTGAACTTATTAGAAAATACTATACCGAATGATTAAGGGGGTAAAATTCGTGGAAGATTATGTATATATACTGGATTACCTGGCAAAAGGGAGAGGTGATTTGCCCCCTCATAAAAGGCAACCTTTAGTTTTTGGTATCGGTGAAAATCAGTTTACATTACTTGAATTAGTTCCAAAAAAAGATGCTTCTTTTAATATTGGTGAAAGAATTTATGTTGGTAAAAATCCTGAAAGCAGAAAAAAGATTACAAAAATAAAGGGTAGAGTAAATTATGAGGATATGACATCAACTGCTCATGGAGAAATGCCTTACATTATCATGGACATTGTTCATAATCAAAAAGAGAGATTTATTAAATTTTTTAATGAATCACCTGCAATTTCTACAAGATTCCATGTCCTTGAGCTTTTACCTGGACTTGGTAAAAAAATGATGCATGATATTCTTGATGAACGAAAGAAGAAACCTTTTACAAGCTTCGAAGAAATGTGTGAACGTATAGATTTTTTAAGGGCACCAGATAAACTTATTTCAAAACGAATTGAACTAGAACTTACCGATCCAAATCAAAAATATCGCTTATTTACACGTCCACCAATTACACATGGTTTCCACTGATTAAAACATGAAAAGAAATCTTGGTCAAAATTTTTTAATAGATAAAAATGTTGCAATAAGAGAAGTTGGTTACGCAAATATTACAGAAGATGATGTTGTTTTAGAAGTTGGACCGGGTAAAGGTATTTTAACAAGGTTATTAGCTGATAATGCAAAGGAAGTAATTGCAATAGAAATTGATGAGAAGATTGTTTGGAATCTTATGGATAAACTTCCAAAAAATGTAACCTTAATTCATAATGATGCTCTAAAATTAGATTTTGATTCTCTTCCAAAATTTAATAAAATTGTTTCAAATCTTCCATTTCAAATTTCTTCTCCAATTACATTTAAATTTCTAGAATACAACTTTAGTTTAGCAGTACTTATTTATCAGAAAGAGTTTGCAGATCGTTTAATAGCAAGTTTTGGAAATAAAGATTATTCTCGATTATCTGTAGGTGTTTATTATAGAGCAAAATGTGAAATTCTTGAGACTATACCAAAAACATGTTTTAGACCACAACCTAAAGTTGATTCATGTGCTATAAAGCTAATTAAAAGAAAGACACCTCCCTTTGTTGTTAGAAATGAACATTTCTTCTTTGATTTAACCAAAAACTTATTTAACTATAGACGTAAAAAGATAAAAAATATTTTAAAGGAGTTATACAAGTTACAAAAAAAAGATTTACCATATTTAGATAATAGAGTTGAGGAACTAGCACCAGAACAAATAGGAGAGCTTAGTAATATTTTATATAAGATTATATCTTATAATTAATATTTTTCAAATTGACATTTTGACACGATAAGTACTTATAATAGATTATAAAAAGTATATCATAGTAACTATATAAATTGAAATGGGTGAGTAATAGATGGATAAAAGAATAATGATAGTGGATGATGATCCTGATATACTTATTGCTATTAGAAAAATTTTTGAAGTAGAGGGATTTGAAGTATTTACAGTTGATAGTGGAATGGATTGCATTAAGGAACTCGAAAGAGGATATAAAGGAATTGTCCTTATGGATATAATGATGCCCTTTATGGATGGATGGGATACAATTGAGGAAATATCTAAAAGAGGTTTAAGTAAAAATGTTGTTATCTCAATCATAACGGCAAATGGATCACCTGATCATGAAAAAATGAAGGGACTTGAATCATACATATATGACTATATAATAAAACCCTTTGACATTGATCAACTTATTTCAAATGTCAAAGATATGATTGCAATGTGATTTTTCCATATAGTTATATATTACTTTTTTATTGTAACTCTTGTGGATGCACTGTGAATGTTATTGAAACTTCTAATATAACTAAATATTATGGAAAAATTAAGGGTGTAGAAGACCTCACTTTTTCTGTTAAAAAAGGAGAGATATTTGGTTTTTTAGGGCCCAATGGAGCTGGTAAAACTACAACTATTCGTACACTTTTAGGATATTTATATCCTACTAGAGGCTCTGCTACAATTTTTGGGAAAAATATTGAAGATGATATTGTTGATATTAAAAAAGAAGTTGCATATATTCCAGGAGATTTGAATATTTACGGGCATTTGACTGGAAAGGAATTTTTAGATTACTTTGCAGCTCTTAGAAATCGAGAAATGACTTTACTTGATGAACTACTAGTGATATTTAATGTTCCATTAGAAAGAAAATTAAAAGGGTACTCCAAAGGAATGAAGCAAAAAATTGGCATTATTCAAGCATTTATGGACGATCCTGAAATGGTAATCATGGATGAACCGACATCTGGTTTAGATCCTCTTTTACAGCAAAAATTTTATGACTTTTTACTAAAACAGAAGAAGCGAGGTAGAACTATGTTTCTTTCATCCCATATTTTAAGTGAAGTTGATAGGGTATGTGATAGAGTTGGAATAATTAAGGATGGTAACTTGATTGCTCTTGAAAATGTTGAAACTCTAAAAAATAAACGAGGGAAAATTATTAGATTAAAAATAAAGGAAAAACCAGAGACATTCAAAGGTCCTAAAGATATGAAAATAAAGGAAGGTTGGATAGAATTTATTGCAATGGACGATATTGATTCATGGATTAAAAAATTCTCAAAATATACTATTATGGATTTAGTAATCAATGATTTCAGTTTGGAAGATATCTTTATTCATTATTATGAGGGATAAACATGAATGATATATTTCGTTTTAGAATTGCTTATCAAACTATTAAGGATTACAAAAAAACCACAATAGTTCTTACTCTTCTTTTCATGGCAATTGCAGTAATGTATTCTGGTATGTTTCCTGCATTCAAGGAACCATTAGAGGAAATGGCTGGATCTGGAATATTTGATTCTTTTTCTTCTTTTTTTGGACCGGCTACTTTTGATATGGCAACTTATGTTGGATTTTTAAATTTAGAGCTATACCAGATATTCTGGACAGTAATTCTAGGAATAGTTATTGGATTTATTGCAGCATCAATAGTATCTAAAGAAATTGAAGGAAAAACAATTGATATACTAATGTCTAATCCGATTTCACGAAAACAAATAGTTTTTGAAAAATTTATTGGTTTAATACCAATGACTCTAATAATAAATTTTGGAACTATGCTTGCAGTTATGGGTATTACTGTTGTAATAGGAGAGGAATTGGACTTTTACAATTTATTTTTAACACATGTTGCTTCAATTCCTTACTTTCTTGCAGTCCTTGGTATTGCAATATTAATCTCTGTAATTATCAATGAAAAAATGAAAGCAAGTATCACATTTATTGCATTACTTATGGGAATGTATGTAATTGAAACAATGTCCAAAACAGTTCCTGATTATGAATCAATTGGGATTATTTCTATAACTCATTATTTTATCCCATATGAAACTCTCAAGTTTGGGGAGTTTAATATTGCTTCTGCTCTCATTTTAATATGTATAACGACTGTTTGCATGATTATATCAATGATCTATTTTGAACATAAAGATATCGAGGTATAATTATTATTGATTAAGTAAACGAGATTTCTTGATTCTTGATACATACTGACCGCAGTTGCTACCTATTTTATTTTCTTCAACCTGACCGATACTAAGTATAACCTCATAGCCTTGATCTTTAAAATCTTTAACTATTTTATCCGCTGAAATAGGATTGTATGCATCAATTTCTGATATTAGTTCATTACACATTGCTTGTTCAGTAGGGTTAATCGGTGTAAGTTTGATAATAAATATAGATGGATCAAAATATTTTCTAACAATGTTGACATCCACTGGATAACCTTTGCTCATAGCAAAATTTAGAGTAACTTTTTGGTCACCATCAAAAACAAATCTCTCACCAAAATCAGCTATTTCTTGAAAACTCATCTTAGAAACAGGAATAAGTTCATCTCTTTTTTTTTCATCAGTCGTATGCATTGAAAACTGAAGCTGAAATTTACCATTTTTATAGAAACGATTCTTAATATCTAAAAGTTTTTCAAAAAATTCTTCAGAATTTTTAGGTGCTATAGTAGAAATCGATGGAAGAAGACCAGGAGCATCATAAATAATTGGAAGCTTTTCTAACACAGTGAGAACATCTTGATTAAGAGCAGGGTCGCCCATTCGTGCAAACTGTATTTTAAACTTAGGAATTGGAATCTTACCATCTGGAAAACGCTTTCGAACCAAAAAATCAATTTCAGCAAGAATCTCATCAGCTGTCAGCTTACCTTTGTAATCCCCCCCGGCATCACACATTTTACAATCAACAGGGCAACCAAAAAGAGTAGAAACAATGAGAACCCATTTTTTATCACGAGGAATCGGAGGCTGTACAGATTCAACAAATTCAACAAGTTGCTCCTTATTATTTCTAATTGAAGCAACGTAAACCTTAGCTAAATCCTCTCGTCCATATTCTTCCAATACTTCAATCATTCCTTTTTACCTCGAAGATATTCTTCAATGCGCATAGCTGCATGTATACCTTCTCCAACAGCAATACCTGTCTGTCTAAATTTACCAGTTTTAACATCACCGGCAATGTAGAAACCTGATATATTTTTTTCCTTAAAGCCATCTGACAAGAGCTCTTCATTTGGTTCTCTACCACATGCAATTAGAACAAAATCTGCTTCTGATTTATTATTTGGTTTAAATGATACCTCAGCTTTTTCATTCTTATATACTATCTCTAATGGTATAGATGAGGGATGCAAATTTATGTTAGAACATTTCTTTACCCGTTCCAACAGTAAAGGTAAACATTTTGGTTTTTTTGACCTATAAAAAACTTCTACAGATGCTTGTTTTTCAAAAAGATTCAATGAATAATCAAAAGCAGCATCACTACCACCTATTACAATACAACTATCACCAGGTTTAATCCGTGGTAATAAATCTTTAACTTCATAAAAAACAGATTTACCAAATAACTTTACTTCACCGGAAAGCCCTAGTTTTTTTGGCATTGTTCCAGTAGCAAGAATCACACATCTAAACTTATCTTGACTATTTTTAGTAGTTAAAACAAAACCATCGTTTTCAAAGTTGATTTTATTGACTTCTTCTTTTGTTGGTCTAATATTCCATCTGCTAAGTTGCGCATTCATAAGATTACACAATTCATAGCCTTTAACTCCTCTAGGAAAACCAGGATAATTCTCTACAAGATTAGCATTATGTAAAAGTCCACCAACCATGTTTTTTTCAAATAATATTATATCAAAATCTGCTCTTTTTAAAAAAATAGACGCAGCAACACCAGCAGGACCTGCGCCAATTATTGCTACATCATGCAAACTGTTTTACCTCCTGAAGAATATTATTTGTTTTAACAGGTAAAACAAAACCATCATTCAAGGTTTTAAGACTGGATATATGTAATTCTTCAAAATCTGCAGCAGTAGCATCAACAACAAAATAAACCTCATAATCTCGCATAAAAGCTTCACGGGCTGTAGATTCACAACATAAATGAGCCATAATACCAACAATCACCAGGGTATCAATTTTTTTATCTTTCAAAATCTGATCTAAATCTGTTCCGATAAAAGCACTATACCGTTTTTTCTGAATTGTAATATCATCTTTATTATAATCAATAGATGGATCAATTTTTGATAATGGATCTGTGTCTCTAAGCATATCTCCCCACCAGCGCCCCATAATACCCGGTTCTTCACCTTCTTCCAATGCATGAAAAGTAAATATTATCGGAAGTTTTTGTTTTCGGTATTCAGCTATTATAGAGTTAATATTCTTAACAATAGTAATCGCTGATGGAACATATGCATGAGATTCTTTATTTAGAAAAAAATCCTGCATATCAATTACAAGTAATGCAGAATTCTTTGGTATAAATTTAAATTTTTTTAATCTATAAGAGAGCTTACTAAGATTTGATAACCATTCATCAGTTTTTGATGAAATGTTTTGTTCAGTGAGATAATACTCATTCATTTTACAAACCAGGTGAGAATAACGATAATGCTAAAAAAATGTTGGGATAGAATTATTATCCCTTTTTTACAGTTGCAAAAAAATTATCAGGGTATTTTTTGGAATGAATCTTCACATTTTGGATTTCTACTATTTTTAAACCTGCTTCTTTCAAGTCGTTAACAAATTCTCTTTTACTATAAAGATGATAAAATCTTGGAATGTTTAAACCATGTTGCCTCCATTGTAATTTAATATCTCCAAACTCTTTTCGTTTATATCTTGTGAAACATCTTTTTACAAAATGTTGGCGAAATTTATCTTGCCATCTTGACCAAACACTAATAATAGCTTTTCCGCCTGGTTTTAATACTCTTTTGATTTCTTTTAAAGAAATAATGCGACGATATCGTATAGATATGTTATGTAATGTTGCGATATATAAAATAGCATTAACACTGTTATTTCTAATAGGTATATTTACTGCATCTGAATGTATTAGCTCTACATTTCTAAATCTTTTATTATAAACCTTTTTTTTAACAATTTCAAGTAATTCTCTTGAAACATCTAAACCTATTACTTTTTTACAACGCTTTGCACATGGTATAAGATGTCTTCCATTACCACTACCAACATCTAAAATGATACTCATTTTTGGCAAGGAGTTAATAAACTCAATACACTCCTGCCAAGGTTTACGTCTTGTTGAATCAAAACTTTTTGCAATAGCATTCCAGGTATCTTCTGATATTTTAGTACAAATGTTTGTCATTTATATTTTCTACATAAGGTAGTAGTTTTTATTTTTATCACTATAGAAGAGTTTTTATATGTAAAAATATACTATTATTTTAATTAAAAATGAACAAGAAAAAAATTGCTTTGATTTTAATTTCAATAATTATACTCTCTAGTCTTACTGGATGTACTTTTCTTGATAATAATAACTCTGTTAGTTCTGATATCTCTAATAAACCAGATACAGATAAGGATGGTGTAGCAGACGAAATAGATGATTTTCCTTATGATCCCTCTGCTAGTATTGATTCTGATGATGATGGTTATCCTGATAGATGGAATCCTGGAAAAGACGAACAGGACAGCACAACCAATCCACCTTTAGATTTAGATGAATTTCCAAATGATCCAGATGAATGGAAGGATTCAGATGGTGATAGAGTTGGGGATAATAGCGATACCTTTCCAGATGATCCAAATGAATGGATTGATACAGATGAGGATGGTTTTGGAGATAATTCAGATATCAATCCTTTTGTAGACCTTTCTTTTGAAATCAAGATTGAAAAGTTTATAGTAACATCTAGAGTTGATATTTTAAAATGGGCTCAAATCTTCTTTGATATTAGAATTAATGGAGAAAGTATCAAAAAACTTGATGATGATGGTAAACGCTGGAAGGTATGGTTAAACAAGGTAAAAGAAATACAACATGACACTATATATATTAATATCCCTGATAATACCAAAGATCCTTTTACAAACATTGAAATAATTATGTACGACTATGATTTTATAGGTAGTAACGACATAATTGATATAAATAAAGAGATTAGTAAAAAAACGCTTATTTTACAACTTGATAACAAAGAAAACACAATTGATGGAACTGGATTTACAGAGGGCGATAAGGGTAAACTTTGGTATGATATTATTCTATCTGATGAGACATCCACTAATGATGAAAACATAAATAGAATCTATAAATGGTTTTATAAAAATTATCATTGGAAACTCACTATGAGTATACCAGTTGATGCATATGAAAAATATGTGAAAACTGACATTGATAGATCGCCTCAAGATCAACCATTTCCAAATGATGCAATGGCTGCATTTGTTACCTCAAATGAAAAAGTTGTTATTGATTTTGCTAATGGACTTAAGTCACTTGCAGATAGTAGAAGATATAATACAATTACAACTGCTAATTTTATACTTAGATTTGTCCAGGTGAATGTTGAATATACATTAGATAATGAAAGTCAGGGGTGCATTGAATATTGGAAGTTTCCAGTTGAAACCTTAGTAGATAAAAATGGAGATTGTGAAGATTCAGTAATTCTATTTGCATCGATTATGGATGCTTTAGGTTATGATGTAGTATTATTGTTTTATAGACTAGAAGACAAAAACTCAGGGCATCTAGCAGCAGGGATATACTTAGATGGTGATCATGGAGAATATGTTGAGGATAATGGTAAAAAATATTATTATTGCGAAACCACAACTTCTCAATTTAATATAGGTCAATTACCTCCTGAAATAAAAGGACAACCAAAAAGAATTATTCATGTTTAAATAATTTATTTTTAACTATTGTTTTAAATAAATGTTTTAATGAAAAATTTTATATTTAATTATTCTATTTGAATCCTTAAAAAAATATTTTAAGGGAGGAAAAGTATTATGAAAAAAAAATTTATAAGGACGACATTAGTTATTGGGATATTAGTTTTGTTTATTGGAGCAGGGATTGTCCCAACTATTATTGGAGATTATAATAACGAACAAGATACCACATCTTTGACATTTTATACTTTTAATAAAACTGGAACAAAAGAATGTAAAGTTGAGTTGCCAACTGAAATTGCTGAGGAAATTTCTATTATGTTTGAAGCGTTGAAAAATAAAATTACTAATGGTCCTGTAAGTGATGAAACATTAACATTGAAAAACGATTTCGTTGAAATTTTAGATACATATGGGCTTATTCCTCCAAAATTATCAAAAGATTATGTGTTTTCTTTATTGAATCCTAGATGGCTTCGACACGCTGGAAGTAATAATCCTTTTATAAAAGATAGAGACTTAAATCCTGGGATTAGAAATGGTGTTCTTCCTGGTCCGTTTGCTAATACTGGTTCTGCCTTTTTTTGTAGTATTGCTGGTGGTGGTTATGGACTATTATTTACACCCATAATGTTTCCTAGACCTCGTCTAGCTACTATATGGTCATCATATATTGATGCTCACTCTGGTGCTGCAAATCTCTTAACAGGGCGTGGTTTTATTGCATCTGGTTCTCAATTTGGTATAGCTTTAGGTTTTATGGGTATTGGCCTATCTTTTGCTTTTCCTGGTGAACCTGCCTCTTTTGGTTTTGGCGGTTATGCCTTATCAGCATTTGTAGGAGCAGAAGATGTTGAAACATATCCGCTTAATCAGATACCGGTAATTTCTGAGGAAAATCCTCCAAGTAGTACTTGGGATGTTCCTGTTTCTTTGTCTGAGTTGAGTTTTCGTATTAGTGATCCAGATAAAGATCGAATGAGTTATACTGTTACTACGGAGCCGGATGTTGGTAGTGGTGAAGGTAGTGGTTTTGATGGTGTTTATACCATACCTATAAATGGATTACATGGCAATACTGAATATACCTGGAGTGTAGTTGTTACTGATAAAGAAGATATTGCTGAGAAACATTTTTCTTTTCATACAGAGGTTGTAGCACCACTTGTATCTGATCCATTACCAGTAGATGGTGACAATTGGGTTCCACTTAATCTAACAAAATTGAGCTTTAAGTTAGAAGATTTGCAGGGTGATCTCATGGATTATACTATTGAGACAGTTCCTGATATTGGGGCAGGTAGTGGTAATGGCGTTGGTAATGGAATTTATTCTGTTGAAATAGGTAGTCTTGAGCATATATCGGATTATATTTGGTATGTAAATGTGACAGATGGCGAGCATTGGACTGGAGAAGTCTATGATTTTAAGACTCAACCTTTAATGGTGTTTGATCCTTTTGATGAGAGTTGGATGTATCGTAAACAAGTTGTTATTAATCATTCTCAGGTTATTGGAGATCTAGAGAATTTCCCAATATTGCTAAGCATTATTGACAATGATTTACATAATAAAGCACAGAATGATGGTGATGATATTCTGTTTATGGATAAAGAGGGAGAAGCAATGAGACTATTTCATGAGATTGAAACATATGATGGTTCCACTGGTAGGCTTACTGCTTGGATTAATTTAACTAGCCTAAACAGTAGTCTTGACTCTTTTTTGTATATGTATTATGGTAATCCTAATTGTACAAATCAACAAACCTCTAAACTGGTTTGGGATTCAAACTATGTTGCGGTATGGCATATGAATAGTCTTTTAGATAGTACTTTAAATGATTTTGAATTAATAAACAATGGACCAATCCCTAGTGCAACAGGAAAAATTGGTAAGTGCTATACGTTTGATGAAAATGAAAATGATCATTTAGTATCATACAATATTTTGAATGCATTTCCCATCGAGCTAACAATAGAATCATGGTATCATAAAACCGATGATAATGATGAACATTGTATCATGCAATGGTATGTGAGCAGTTCAAAAAGATTTTATTTTAGAACATTTGATGATGAAAGATTAAACTTAAGACCATTTGGAAATGGTAATTTTATTTATGGGCCTTCTAAACCCAGTTCAGATAAATGGTTTTATTGCACTTTTACATATGTAAAGAATGGTCTTGCAAATATTTGGATTAATGATGAGAAGGGCGCTGGTGTTGAACCTGGGTCTATATCAAGTGGTTCAGGAGGTACATTATTTATTGGTTCTCAAGATGGAAAAATGGCGTCTATGCAAGGTTACTTAGATGAAATTCGAATTTCCAATGTATTAAGAAGTGATATATGGATTTCTACAGGATATAATAATCAAAATGATCCATCAAATTTCATTAGTTTAGGTTTAGAAGAAACAGATCTTTAGAAATTGATAAGCAGAATATTTGATAGTTGCTGTCATTAATCATGGTGATATAGGAATTTGAATCAATATAGATAAACGTAGAAAGTTTTTAATTGTAACCAGTAAAATTTAATACATACTTTTTTGTTTATAGTATTTATATGACAGTATTGAAAGGATTATCTTCATACATAATTGGACTGATATTCATAATCCTTGGTTTTCTGACCTTTAGTTATATTGAATATGTTAATCAAAGGCCAGCTCTTAGCGGTTCAGTCCTTTATTATATTATAGCAATCGGATTTATTTTTATCATCTTAGGAAGTATATTGATGATATACTTTACAAAAAGTGATATGAAAAAGAAATCTTCTAAATGAACATTTATAGAATTTGTTCAAATTAAAATATTTTATTCTATGAAAATTGCGGGTCTCAAAGGAATAGCAAAACGAATTTTGTTACCCGGGTCATAAACATCTTTATCATCTGTATTATAAACCTCAATTTCTGAAGAAAATACATCTTTTAGATAATTTATTGATTTTTTCAAGTAATCATATTCTTTAATATTTATAAGATATCGTCTTTTATCATTTTCATTTAACTTCATAATTTCTCCAGGAAGTTTATTTACAAATTGGGAGATCTGCTTACCAATTGCCTTCATTTTAGGATCACTCATAATCTGCTTCATAATAATTCCCACATTAAGTTTGTTTTCATCAGATAGTTCAATTGCATTTCTATAAATATTTTGCTTCCAGGAGGGTGATGTATAAATAATAATTTTTTTAGGTTTTATCTTAATAACTTTTAAAATTTCTGCAATATCATCTACAACTTTTGATAAAAGGTATTCACCAACTTCTTCTTTTTCAAAAATTTCCTTTTGATTATATAATGGATATTTTTCATTTGAAATAAAAGTACTATTTTCTCTATGCCAGATTTCTTCTGAAAAATGAGGCGTGATAGGTGTCATAAGTATTATCCAGTTATATATCAATTTGTCAAGCAGTTTTTTATTACCTCCTCCTCGTCTAATATACCACTGAATGTTTTTTTGGCATTCAAAGAATATTTCATTGGTTGCAATCCTTAAATCAAATTTTTCAAAGGAATCTATTGTCTTTTTTATAGTTCTTTGCAACGAGCTTTTCAACCAATTGTCAAGATTTTCATCTTTACTATCTTTTAGTTTATTTATTTGTTTTATTAATTTGTAGATGCTTGCTAATCTGTTTTTGTATTTGGTTACAGCTTCTGAATCCCATTCAATATCTACAAAAGGCGATCCAACATGAGCATAATAAAGTCGCATAGCATCAACACCATACGTTGTTGCTGCTTCATTGATATGCTCAACACCTCCCTTTGATTTACTTATTTTTTCTTTTCCTTTTTGGGTGACCCACCAATGAACAAAAATACCGCGGGGTCTTTTTTCTTTAGGCAGTATAGCTACATGATTCATCAAAAAAACAGGGAAATGAACTGTTTTGTGTTCTTTTCCACCAAGGTTGATGTCTACGGGGTACCAATAATCAAAATCTTTTTTTATGTCTTTCCAAACAGAATTTTTGCTATTTCCTTTTCCAAGGAATACAAAATTGAAAAATTCGTTGTTCATATCATCTGCTTTTATTTTATTTTCATTTACATACTTTGAAATAATGTAATATGAAGGATATAGTGTCGAATCTGATATTGGTTCAATAATCCATCCTTTTTTGAATGGAAAATCTGTTCCAAGCCATGATCCTTTTCTAATGCAGGCTCTATCATCAAACCAGTCTAATACTCCTGGTATTTCGTCTTTATACTCTTCGGGGAATATGTTCATATTGTCTACATGATCCTTAGATTCACTTGTGAGTTTTTCATCACTATATTTAATGAACCATTGATCTGGAATTTGTTTTATTACAACCTTTCCACTACATCTACAAATTACCTCTTCTGAAAATTCCCTCATAACTATTGCTTGGTTATTATCAATTAATTCATTTTTAACTGCATCTTTTATGTCTGATATCTTTATTCCAGCATATATTCCACATTTTTCATTAAGATAACCTGTATGAAACTCTTTTTTGTATACTTCTTCGGTTGCGAGGTCTAGTTTTTTTGTTTCGGTTTGACTTTTTATTTCAAACCTGTCACATACCTCCTTTGCAGGATTTGTACCAAATGCTTTCACATCAATAATTGTAATTGGTTCAATATCTGTTTTTGATTCCACAAGAGCAATCCAGTCATATGGCGCATGTGCCGGAACAGACATAACTATTCCTGTTGCTACAGTTGGATCTGCAAATGGACCAGAAAGTATTGGAATCTCACGATCAACTATTGGAACTATACATGTTTTTCCAATTAATTCTTTACTCGATATTGTTTCATTAAGTGGTTTTACATCTTTTAATTGATGAGAAAGTTTTTCTAGTGCTTCTTTAGAAAGAACCCATATTTCACCATTGATTTCTGCTTTAACATGATTAACATTTGGATTTATCCACATATTTGTGACACCAAATATGGTTTCAGGTCGAAGTGTTGCAGCTGGTAAAATTGTACCATCTTTCATTTTAAATTTAATGGTTGTGAATTCAAGAATTTCAGATGATCCCCCTTTTAAAATATCTGTTTCTGATTTATCAACTGCAACAGGTCCACAATTTGGGCAAAAAGGTGCAAAATGAGGTTTTTGAATTAGTAGATTCTTTTCTTTAAGTTGAAAAAATTGCCATTGAATAAATTTCTTATATCCTTCAGATATAGTACTCATAATTCTTGAGTAATCAATTAGAAATCCAAATTTTTTCCAATAATCTTCTACATAAACATTCCCAAAATATTTTACTACTTCTGATGGATCAGATAGCTTCTTAATTGTTTCTTTTGAGACACCATAGTTTTTGAGATCTTTTAACGTTGTTGGATCATTTCTTTCTACTTTCTTTGCAAAACCAATAGATGGAATGCCCGAAGCATGAAAACCTGCTGGAAATAAAACATCATAACCAGACATTCGTTTGTATCTGGCAATAATGTCACAATATGTAAATCCCCTCATATGTCCAACATGAAGATAACCGGATACTCCAGGATATGCAAAATGTATGAAGAATTTTTTTAAATTCTCTTTTTTCGACTCATAGATTTTTTCTTTAAGCCATAGGTTTTGCCATTTCTGTTCAATTTTTATGTAATCATAAATGTTAGATTGCATGTTATTTGTCCTTTGGGAAATGATGAATACGTTATTTAATGGTTTTCTACTATAAATTTAAAAAAAAACATTTTATTCAATAACATCACTTGTTTCAGTTTCTTCAGTTTCAATATCCTCTTCTTTTCCTCTTTTAGGAATGATCCTTTTGATTTTACTAAGACCATTTATTAATTTTGCGATCTTTGATTTTCCTTCTGTATTCTCTGATTCCTCTTTGTCTTTTTTTCCTAAACTAATCTTAATTTTTTTTCTTGGTTTAGGTTTTTTAATATCAATATTTTCAAGAATACCTTCTTTGTTAATTCTTAATCTGAACGTTGTTGGACTTATTGGTTTTTCAATTTTGTCTGGTTCTTCTTTTATTCTTTTTTTACCAAAATTTATTTTAAATTTTCTTTTATTATTAATGATATCAGTTTTTTTTTCTTCTATTTCTTTAAAAATTACTAAATCAGGCTCAATTTCTTCAAATGTAACATATTCAAGTTCCGATAGCTCGTTTCCTATTATTGAGTCTTCTGTTTCAAATTCTCCATATTTTTTTTCAAATTCTTTGATTTCCTCTATTATCTCAAGTATTTCTTCATGAGTTTTAGTAATCGATGTTTTATTTAATGAATTTAAATCTGACTCATTCATTTTATTATCACTCTAAATTAATCCCTATCCTCACAATATTTTATCATTTATTACATATATAGATATTATGGAAAAAAAATATTATTGAATAATTTCTATCTATCTCTATTATTTACTATTTCTCGTATAGGTATATAGGCTAATAAAGCTGCAATATAAATCCATACTATTAGACCAGGTAACCAAGGCGCACTATCATAAAAAGCAAGATTTATACCCATTACAACTAAAATTGCAATAATTACTCCTGTAAGTGCTTCTCCGGCCACAAGACCTGCTGTAAAAAGCAAACCTGTTCTAATAGCCTTTTCTTTTGGTTTTATATCAGTATTTTTAATTGCTAGTTCCCAATCACTTACTTCTTCTTCTTCAGCAGTACCAAATTTCTTTTTAAATTGTCTATCTGTTAAATAACGAATCACTCCGCCAGAAAATATCGGAATTGATAATGTAAAGGGTAAGTAAATTCCTATTGCTACTGGAAGCACAGGTAAATCAATAAGGATTAAGACAAGAGCTAATACCATACCTGCTAAAACAAAGGGCCAAAGCATATCTCCGCCTAGTACACCTTTTACAACACCTGCCATTAGACCAGCCTGAGGTGCAACAAGTTTAGTACTACCTATTCTAAATGCCTTATGTAATAATCCAATAACAATACCGATAACACCAGAAATTGCTAGTACACCAAATGTCATTGAAATCTGCAAATTTCTAGGGGTTGCACCAAGCATCTGACCACAAGCCATAGACTGTAGAAGATCACCAGAAATTGAGCCTCCAACTGCAATTACTGCAGATATGAATATAACTATTGCCATGCCTGCTGCACCAGTTACACCAAAACCAAGCATAATTAGACTAACTATTAGTAAAACTGTGACTGTGACACCAGATATTGGCATGTTTGATGAGCCAACTAGTCCAGTAAGATATCCTGCAAGAGCACTTGCAATAAATGCAAAAAGTATGGTAATAATAGCCATTATTAGAGAAATACCAAACATATCTGATAACCACAAATATAAAAGAAATATAGGTATCGTCATAAGGACAATAAAAATAAAGATTAGTTTAAAGCTCACATCTTTATCGGTTCGTTTTTTGCCTATTACTTGTCCTCCTTTAATTCCAATAATTGCCTCTTTTATGCTACCTGCTAGATTCATCCTTATTGCCCAAATGGCCCAGAGACCTCCTACAAGCATTGTACCAACACCAATAAAGCGTACTTGTTTAGCCCATATGGTATAAAATCCTCCTAGCTCAACACCGAGTTCTGCAAATTCAGGTGCTGGTACCGGAAGTCCATTTGCCAAAGCAACAATTGGTGCTATAATTACCCATCCTAATAATCCACCAACAAAAACATAAGATGCTATTCTTGTTCCAATTATCCATCCTACTCCTAAGAGAGCTGGTGATATAGTAATTCCACCATATAACCAACCATCGTTAACATTATCTCCAATTTTATACTTACCAATACTAGAGATATGCTCTATTGTTCCCCTGAATATATTAAGAGATAGCTCACAGAATTTAAAAAGACCAGCAATTAACGCACCGACGCCTAACCATATTCCACTAATACTACTTATCTTTTTTTCATCAGTAGTTTCACCACCAACAGTTGTTGTAAGAACAGCAGCTACAGCAACTCCTTCAGGAAATGGGAGATCAGTCTGAACAACAAGGGCTCTTCTCAAAGGAACCATCCATAAGACACCTAAAAGACCTCCCAGTAAGGCAATTAGTGTTGTTTCTAAATAGTTAATTTCTGTCCAGACACCAAGTAATACTAATGCGGGAATTGTAAATATTATTCCAGCAGCAATACATTCACCTGCAGAAGCTCCCATTGTTGCAAGATTAACCTCTAGAATTGTTCCTTTGAATGGTCTCAGAAGGGCAAGAGCCATTACAGCTCCCGGAATAATTGCAGAAACGGTCATACCTGCATAAAGTCCAAGATAAGCATTTGCCGCCCCTAGTACAATTGCTAGAAAAACACCTATTAATATTGCCTTTGCTGTAAGCTCAGGAATAGTTTTTTCTGCTGGAATGAACGATTGAAAGTCTTCGCGATCACTCATTATAAATAGTATATAAACTACATTATTATATTAAATTTCCTAATAATATAAAAAAGGAATCTTTTAATTAAGATTTTTTTATTTTTAATCAATGCACTATTAACTCAATACTATTGATTAGAGTTAAACTGTTTATGCAGAGCTATTGAATAGATTCATTATCGTTATAAGGAGACCTATGATACCAATAATTCCAAGTAAGAGTAAATTACGCATTATTAGTAAAAATCTGAGAATAATTGTTGGTCCATTTGGATTGTCTTTAATTATGAGATTTTCTTCAAATTGCTTTTGATAAGTTTCTTCTAATTCAAAACGTTCTTCAGCTGAGTTAGATTCAGCTACAGAAGTTGATGGCAATAGCATTATAACACTAGCTACTAAAATACATCCGATTAAGATTTTCTTTTTCATCTTCTATTTTCACCTCCCCCGCCTGTTCATCATAAATACAATTATCATGATGAATGGGTACCAGACGGCGTACCATTATTAATTTGTAAATAGTATATTACCTATATTTAAATTTTGTATAATAAGGCACCCCACTAATCTAGAGTTGGTAAAAAAGTCAATATTCCATACAATGAAAACTGTGTAAATGTAATACCACAAGCCATCGCTGGCGTAACACCTATCTCTAACCAGTTCTTACTACTTCTTTTACTAAGACCCCAATGAGGTTTAACAAAATTA
>DAOVGR010000075.1 GCA_030672305.1 Thermoplasmatales archaeon
CTTCACTAAAACATACAAAACCAAAAATAAAATAGGGTTGTAATCTTGGTTCGTCCCAATAGTTTCCATCCCAATATATTCTTGGGAAAAACAGTTTTATTCCCATATATCTACAGATAGGTAAAATCCAACGTAATGGATAAATAAAGAATGCATTTTTCTTCTTATTTCCTATAAAGTTATTTTGGATTATTTTGTCATTAAGTGAAATAAATAATAAAACACCCATCTCTCCATTATATGAGATATTATTTTGAATAATAGTGATATTAGAAGAAAAACCATATTGTAATATCCCCATCCCTAGATTATTAGTTAAAATATTACCATAAATATAGCAATCTATAGTAACTATACCTAATGATATACCATTATAGGAATCTGTTACAGTATTCCCAATAATCTCGGTATTACTCGAATTATGTACATATATTCCAGTTGCACCAACAGAAATTTTGTTGTTACGAATAGTAGTGTATTCACAATTATCTAAATCTATACCAATGGTTAAATTATCACTATTAATAATATTGTTAGAAATATTATTGTATATCGATTCATAGATATGAATTCCAGATGTTTTAACTCCTGTAAGAATATTTTTAAAAATGATATTGTAATCTGATTGAATACTTATTAAGTGGTTAGACTTGTTATATTGAATATTATAATTTTCAATAGTAAAATCATGTACTATAACGTTATTAGCAACTATATTAATAACAATTTTACTACCATTCCCATAAATAACTGTCGTGTCTTTTTCTTCACCTATTAAATTGATTGATTTATCAACAATTATATTTTCATAATATGGCGATGAATCATCAAAAACAAATACAGTATCCCCATTACTTGCATCATCTATTGCATCTTGAATACTTGTATAGTTACCTTCTCCTATTCCCCCAACATATAAGATATTTCCATTAGAAATTGGCATAGAAGATGTCTTTTCTATTATAGAACCAGTGGATGGATTGATACTCATTCCAACAAACAAAATAATGATTCCAAATACCAGCGTCTTATACATCAAAGCAGGGTTTTTAATCATGTTTTCTATTCCTCCCTCAAATAAAATATATTATTAATATACTTACGAACTTTAATATAATATTTCTATTCATCACTACCAATAGCCCATACACCATCACGGAAACTACCAAAAACCACTCGTGGTCTATCATCTTTCATTAAAATTGTATATTGACCAAATGCAAAATCCATTGATATAAAAAAACCTTCAAACAATTTAACCTTCCAAATTAAGGAATTATTTGCTTCTAAATCGATAGCAATAACATAACTATTAGATATAACAGATCTAAGGGTAGATGCTGAAACTAATAAAACAGGATTTGTATCATTTCCAGCAATAGTCATAACTGATGAAGGTAAATGTTTTCCATTTTCATTAACAAGATCATCTATAATAATTTCTTCAATAATACTTCCATCTTCTGTTGAAAAATGAACTAATTTTCCACTAAATGAATCTATGTACCAGAAACCTCCTCTTGGATCATATGCAAATGATGCATATGTTGGTAAGGGATACTCCTTTCTCCACTCTTCTTCCCAATAATTTCCTTTATCAGTTATTGTAAATAAGTGTATATCCCTAGGCAAACTTGGTTTTTCTCTACACCCATCAAAATATATTGTTTCATTAATTAGCGTAGGACTTGCTTGACTTGGTCCACCAAATTCAAAATACCAGATTTCGGTTAGTCTATTATCAGCATTTGGATTATCAGAATATATGTCTACAGCATATAGTCGTGCATGATGAAGCAGTGTTGGTATTCCTCTAGGTCCTTTATACTGTGTTGAAATATATATTCGATTTCCATTAACACAGGGTGTGTTAATTGTTGAAAAAAAACCAGGATCATCAATATTCAATAAACGATATATCGGATGAATTTTTTCATCTTCACCAAGAAACTTCCAACCAACAAGTGAACCATCGCTAATATTATATGCATAGATAGGTCCTCTATCTGTTGCAATAATCAAAGTACCATCCTCTGTTATAACTGGACTAAATGGTATTCCACCAAAGGGGATTTCTGAAACCCATTCAACAATTTTACTATCATTATCGCAATCAAATGTATCAACCTTGATAACTACACGATTATCACATGCAATAACCTGGCCATGAATATCAACCATTGGTGTTGAAAAAAATGCGTAAACATTTAGCAAATCACCTGATGACCACAATCGATTCCCATCATAATCATAAATGACAAGATTATCTCTAAAACCTGCAAAAGTACATGCTGCAATTTCACCATTTCCAGCAATACCATTTCCTTTTGCACCTGCTTTCTCTCCTGAAAGATCATTTTGATGCCATAGAATTTTTACATTATTTCTAGGAACTGGTAAGGAAATATAGTCTGAAAGACAAGGATCGCTATGAACCATACCTCCGCCCCATTCTGGTAAAATAAAATCAATTTCTGGTTGTACTGTTGCTATACTTGGTTGTATACCAACACCCAGAAATAGAACTATAACTCCAATTACAAGAGACTTATAAACAGGGGTTTTTACCATATTCTCTTATCCTCCCTCAATATTTTACATCCAGTTGTAGATATTTAAAGGTTACAGATAACCAATATTATTATGGAATTTTACAAGTAACAGGGTGATTCTTAGCCAATAATAGTAATATACCTGATTATCCATTATTTGATTAATGTAGAAAATTCGGAAAAATTCAGAAAAAAGTTGTCAAATATCTCGAAGAACACTATATTGCAACACGAAAAGAAATCAGTAAAGCTATAACTGAACATTCAAAATCTTCAGTTTATCGGACTATAAAACGATTTATGGATGATGATGGTAATGGTGGTTTTATCATTGATGCAAAACAGAAAATGTTAGACCCACCAGATAGACCTAAAAGCCAAATAGCAAGAAATTTAAAAATAAATACCAAAAATCCCAGATATATTGAATACAAAAAAGGCGATTCTACATTATAACACCTGTTTTGACACTCTCTGAGTTATATATAGGTAATTCTATAGCTTATTATATAATCATTTTTTAGAGCAAAACGCTCAGAAATTACTACTCTAGCGTAAGCTCTTTTAAGTGGAATAAATGAGGTATAAAAATGAATGAAAAGAAAGAAACCAAAAATATTGATGCTGATGATTATTGGAAACAAAAAACAGAACAATTTGAAGAATGGATGAAGACACACTTCTCTCATCTTTTCTCTGAATTTTATAATTCTGAAAAGATAAAACAAATATGGCAGTATATTATTAGGTATATAACAGCCCCCAGTAGAAGTGGCTGAAGGTGAGTGAGAGATAAAAAATGATTGAAAATAAAAGGGATGGATATGAAAGAGGAAGATTTTTTTAGGTTTTTAAATAAATCAGTATGTATTGGTGTGTTACATCTAAAAGACCCAAACGCTCTTTTTTACCATAGTGGCAAACTCATAGAAATTAATGATGATTCCCTTATTCTCGAAACAAAGAATGGATTAATTCTCCTCACTTTTGACCGAATCAAAGAGATAAAGGAGGAACACTAATGGGAGATTTATTAGATGACTATCTGAGTATTATAAGAGAGTTCACCGATGCTCCTGATATATTTCTGCAATCCAATGCGTACCATATGATATCTACAACATTAGGTCAGTTTTTTAAGATTTATGATTCTCATATAGAAAGACCTAACTTATGGTTCATACTTTCATCAATACCTGGCAGAACAAGACGTTCAACAGTAATTAGTTATAATGAGCAGCTCATCTCCAGAGCATTTACAAGATTCTATGAAGAGATTGAGAATATTAGTAGAAGAGAGGCATATAACAAATATGGACTCAGTCGAATTGTTGATGGTTCAGCAGAAGGAATTGCCGATAAGGTTATGGAGGGTGAAAATCAGGGTGTAAACATTTTTAATATTTGTAACCCTGAGATAGGAGATGTATTACGGAAAATATCCAAGGAATATGGTGGTTCTACAGGTGTAGATACTCTATTATCCCGATTATATTATGGTGAAGGATATCATGCAGATTTCAGCTCAAGAACTAGAAATCCAGGACCACGGACTTTTAGTAAAGGAAAATATGTAACAATGTTTTCCAGTATGCAAGAGCCAGGTTATTATCTTAATAAAACAATGAGCCGTCAGGGTTTACTTCGAAGATTTTTATTAGTTTATGTAGATGCAAAGGATTTATCAATGGATTCTTGGAAATCACCTTTTGTGAATAACTTACACGAATACCAGAAAAAACTCGATGATTATTTAGAAAGTCAGTTACTACCAATAATGCTTGAATATCATGAGGCATGGAAGAATTACAACGAAAACAAACCACATAATTCATATATACCTGTCAAAATCGATAAAGAAGTTCTTAAGAAAATCGGAAAAATAGCATACGAAGTTGATAAAAAAATAATAGAAGATGATAGTGATTATCATATTTATCAGCAAACTCAGTGGGAAAGTCTTACCAAAATGACAGTAGTAAGTGCTATTGCAAGAAATCCATTAAAAGGGGATAATGAGCAAAATATGTGGTGTACGTTTGCATATGAAGAAGATTTTCAGAGAGCTAAAGATATTCTCGATGTTATAGGAAAACACACAGAACAAATACTAGAAGATTTAGGAACACAAGAAATTAAATTAAAAAGAGACAAAGGACTCGATAGGGTTTATAAACAAATCCTCAAGGCAGGAAAAAACGGTATTAAACGTTCAGCTTTATTAAACAATCTATTTGGTATAAAAGCTAAGGAATTGGATGAATATATAGAAACATTAGCACAAGCAGGTAAGATTAAAACCCTAAGACCAGGGAATAACAACATAACAAAATATATCGCAACTGCCTGTTTATGAAATGTTAAGATGTATTTTTCTCCAAGAAAATAATGTGTACATCTTAATCATCTTGTCTCTTTTTTGCTGTATTATCTCCATATAGCTACTTACATTAAGATGTTAAGATTAAGATAACTATAAAAAAACATCTTAATAATAAAAACAGAAGAAACTATAGAAGAAAGAAAAAATTCTGTTTAGAGTTTATACCCAACATCTTAATATCTTAATCCAAAATATTGCCTCCAAGAGCTTATCTATTACGAAAAGCATCTTAATTTAATATGTTAACAGGAGAAAACAAAACATCTTAATTCCATGTTAGATAAACCCTCCTTATAAATCGTTAAGATGTTTTACTAGTTGCTCTGGTTATTCCACCCTTTAGTGGATATACTTGATTTTTATTTTTTAAGTAATTTTTTCCATATACTACACTAGAAGTATCTGATGCAGAGAAGTCTAAATTTTAAATACCTCTCTCTCTATGGGCGATTGGAATTTTAAAACTTTACACAACTTTTTATGATATCGAGTTAAAAATATTTTAACAACTTATTACAACTTTCTAAAACCTTATCACGAGGTATCTCGTAAAGAGTTATGTGTTTATGACCTTATAGTCACTATTAGACTCTTAGAAGTCTGCTTATATTAAAACTTCTACTCTCTCTCTATGGGCATTGCCATTTCACACCTTTTTACATGTTTTTACAAAGTTTACAAAAGAAAACTAAAAGCCAATCCCAAGGAAAAGTTTTTCAAATTTCTATTTTAATATAGACTTCCCCTCTCCCTTGCGTGATTTTAGCGTTTTTACGTGTTATTAACGGATTTACATCATACGCAGCTTTTTGTTTTTTACAAAGTTATTACACTATTTTAAATAATTTTACAAACTTTTTTTAAAAATCTGAATTATTTAACTAAATGGTCAATTTAAGACTTTTTGGCGAAAGTGTGTTATGGCAGTACTAAATTAAGAAAGTGTACCCTAAATTAATAATAAGGTAACTTTAAAGATTTCATAAAATAAGTAAGTAATTAAATTAATGGTGCTGTAAATTGGATGATGAGACGAAAGAAAGGTTAGTTGGATATACTAGAGTTTCAACTCCTAAGCAGGCTAAAGGACACAGTATAGAGTTACAAAAGGATTCAATTGAACGGTATTGTAAAGTGTTTGATTTTGATTTGATAAAGATTTACAAGGATGAGGGATTATCTGCCTATAGGGATAGACCTGCTTACGAGAGGATGATACAGAGGGTCTTTGAGGAAGAATATATAGACGGTGTGATAGTCAATGACCTTACAAGGTTTGGAAGGAGTACAATAGACCTTTTAGTTCAGGTTAATAGATTAGGTGAGGCGGGCAAGAAGTTTATCTCAATAAAAGATAACATAGATATATCAACAAAAAACGGAAGGCTCCTGCTCACTATGTTATCAGCGATTGCTGATTATGAGCGTGAGACTATAATGGAGAGAATGGAGGCAGGTAAGGAAAGGGCTAAAATGGAAGGCACAAAGAGTGGTAAGCCAATGCACAGACCAAAAGCTGTTATAGACTGGGATACGGTTAAGGATTTAAGGAAAGTTGGTCTGAGTTGGACTAAGACAGCAAAGCAGGTAGGTGTCAGTGTTCCGACATTGATTAAACGTGCTAGAGAAGAAGGATGTTATAACTGAGGTGAAAAAGTTAAAAATCTTCCGTTATTATAAATTAGCTTTCCCCTACTGGAAAAACTGCTATCCTTGTTTAGATAAGATTTATCTACCAGAAGATGTTACTCTTTCTACTAAGGGGTCTGGTTTGGAAGTAAGAATGAATTTTTAGAACACTCTATTTATCATGCTTTCTTCCTCCCTCAGCTAGACCCTTTTCAATTTATCCTGTTTTTTCAGTTATTGTAACATTTAAATATCAGCTATGAGATGTAAATGTTGAGGGAGGCAAGAAATCAGTGGATAGAAACCCTGTTTGTTTGTATAAAACATTGGTAGTTGGAGTTATAGTTCTTTTTATTGGATTGGGTGTTCAACCTGCATTTGCAAATGATTCAAATATCAGTAAGAAAACTGATGATTATCAAGAAATTATTACATTTATTTTTGGTTATGGAAAGATGAATTGGATTAACCGTAGAGGTATTTTTCGTGGTGAAGTAGAAACTTATCAAGAACGTATTGTTGTATTAAGTTTAAGAGGTTTGAAACTTTCTGATGGCGGAGTGGAAAAATATAACATAACAGAAGTAGGATATGTTTATGCTCCTCGTTTTATAGGTTTCTCAGTAATGAACCATATCTTCCCAGTAGACCCACCGTATTATAGTACAATAGGAGTGGCGTTTGGTAATATTGAATGGGAGTTGATAGAATGTTAAGTAAAGGTTTGGCAGTTGCTGTTATCCTATTGTTTCTTGGATTAGTAATAACTCCTTTAACTCAGAGCATAAATTCCAAAGTATCTAATCCTGAACCATCGATAGAAATTATTAATCCTAAAAAGGGATATTTACACATTTCAGGTATACCATTAATGCCTACACCTTCTGTTTTTAATGTTGATACTGTGTTGTTTGGTGGATTTAGATTAAGACCTATTCAAGTAAAGATTACTGATGAGCAAAATGATAATATTACAGTATTACTTCGTATTAATGGTGAAGTCAAAGGATATAGTACTTGGAATGACGAAACAGGGTATGCTGAATGGTATTGGACTGGATTAGCAATTGGTCCATATTTATTAGAATTTAGAGTTATGGATGAATTCAATTACTGGAGTGAGTGGATTGCATTAGGTTTATTGAATTTCTGTATATTTCCATAATGTTTTATCTAAGATATAATGAAAAAGAACATTCAGTTTCTACAGATTGTAACATTTAAATATCCTAATGCAGATGAATATATTGGAGGAGGTATGAAAAGTATGGATAAACCGAGAGGTTTGTTGAGTAAAACGCTGGTTATAGGAATTATAATTCTAATAGTTGGAATGAGTATTACACCTTCTATTGCCAGTGATTCTGTAAAGAAATCGTATATACCTATTTCATATACTCCACATGATCCAATTTATATTCATGGAAATTACGATTTCACCAGTGAAAATGGTGTAACAGGTGGTATGGGTTGGATTAATGATCCCTATATAATTGAAGGCTGGGAGATAAATGCATCTTCTGAGGATGGTATAACTATAATTGATACAAATAAATGTTTTGAAATTAGAAATTGTTACATTCATAGCGGTGGTTCAAGTAAAGATGGTATAGTATTTTACCATGTGATGAATGGTGTAATAAATAGTTCAATTATATCTAATAATAGATTTGGAATAATCTTTCGGGATTATGATTATCCGGAAGAATATAGTTCATATAATAAAATTCTGAAAAATACAATTACAAATAATAAGAGAGATGGTATACATTTTGAACATACTGTATCAGATTATCATAGACATAACCTAATTTTTCTTAATGAAATCTCATATAATAACCAGGGGATTTTCTTGATTATGTCAGCATACAATCAAATCTTTTCAAATAAGATTATTTCAAATAGCGAATGGGGTGTAAATTTAACTATGTGTATGGGTGGAGGAGAAAACAATAAGGTTTATCATAATAATTTTGTAGGAAACAATAATGAAAATGGGCAAGGTTGTGCATGGTGGACTTTGGGCAATGATTGGGATGATGGTTATCCTTCAGGTGGAAACTTTTGGAGTGATTATGATGGAATAGATAGTGATGGTGATGGAATTGGTGATACTCCATATGAAATACTAGTTTATGATGAATATGATAATGATTATGATTATTATCCATTGATAGATCCTTGGGGGGGCAATTTAGCTCCATTTGCAGAATTTTTTTGGATTCCATCTCTTCCAGATCCAGAAGAGACAATCTTTTTCAATGCTACTGAAAGCATTGACTATGATGGATATATAACACTTTATCAATGGGATTGGGACAACGATGGAATATTTGATGAAAACTATTCAACTCCTTTTGCTAATTATACATTTGAAGAAAATGGTTATTATCCTATCACTTTATGTGTTAATGACAATGAGTCTTATAATGGATCCACAACAAAAACAGTAAGAGTTGGTAATTATCAACCTGTTGCAATAGATGATTTTGTTGAGGTCTATGAAAATTCTGAAAATAATGTTATTTTTGTCCTTGAAAATGACTATGATCTCGATGGTGATGAGTTAACAATTGAGTCAGTCACAAACCCTTTGAATGGATCTGTTGTAAATCATGGTGACTATGTAATCTATACTCCAAATCCAGATTTTTATGGTTTTGATGAATTTGAATATACAATTAATGATGGACATAATGGAACATCATCTGCAAATGTATTCATTACTGTAATATATTTTAATAGTAGACCAAATAAACCAATTATTGATGGGCCATCCAGGGCTAATCCTGAAATAGAGGTTTATTTCACATTTCATTCAACAGATGCAGAGGATGACGAAGTTAAGTATATTATAGACTGGGGTGACGGTACAATTGTTGAAACAGATTATTATCCATCTTGTGAACCTTTGGAGCTTTGCCATGCTTGGGCTGAGAAAGTTGTATACATAATTAAAGCAAAGGCAATAGATATATGGGATGCTGAAAGTGACTGGGGCTATTTTGAGTTAGAAATACCAAGAACCAAAGCAACAACAGATATTGTGTGGTATCAATGGTTAGTGGAACGATTCTCAATGCTGGAAAGACTGCTGAATCTTTTAAGATAATACTTTGATTCTATATCTTTCAGTTATTGTAACCTTTATATATCCTATATCAGATGATAATTATGAGGGAGGACAAGAAATATGATAAAAAACTCTGTTGGATTGAATAAGACGCTGGTTATCGGAATAATCGTTTTATTTATTGGAGCATTTATTGCACCAAGTATCAATGGATATGATAACAAGACAAGCATTCAATCAGTAAGGGAGGCTCCTGAGATTTCTCCTTTGAATGATGATTTTATCAATGCTTATTGGAAATTTGATGAATGCAGTGGAATCACTTTAGTGGATTCTTCCAGCCCTCATTATAATGGAACAATATATGGAGCTACATGGACTACTAGTGGCTATTCAGGTTGTGCCCTGGTTTTTGATGGAGTAGATGATTATGTTAATTTTAGCTCATATTCAGCAGAGATAATGTTCAATAAAACTGATGATTATATACTATCATTTTATTTCAAATCAACAGGAAAAGGTCATATTTATTCTTCAACTGCCCCATGGGGATTTAATCCAGATTTTCAAATTGAATTAGTTTCTAACGGTTCATTATTATTTAAATTAATTGGGTCATCGTATTTGGGTATTACTCTATACTCCACTGGTTCATATAATGATGGGGAATGGCATTTTGTTGAATATTACCATAATGGTATATCTTCAAATCCTACTGTTACACTTTATGTTGATGATGTTTTTGATAATAGCATGACTAGCTATTATTATAATATCGAAAACGATGAGTATACAAAAGCTACAATGGGTGTGAATGTTCATTCTTCTACTGATTATTTTGATGGATATATAGATGAATTTAAAATTATTAAATATGAACAGGGAAATGAACAAGTACCTCCTGAGATTGATGGACCAACACATGGCGAGGCAGGTGTTGAATACGAATATACATTTATTACATATGACCCTGAAGAAGATGATATATGGATTAGAATAGATTGGGGCGATGGTGATATTACTGATTGGATTGGGCCATATGCTTCTGGTGAAGAGTTAAAAGCTTCTCAGTCTTGGGTTGAAAATGGAAGTTATTGTGTAAGAGCAAAATCTATGGATTTTTGGGATGAGAGTAGTTGGTCAGATTGTTTTTGGGTAAAAATTGGAAATCAACCACCAAGTGAACCCATTATTGATGGTCCGACAAGTTGTAAAGCAGGAGTTTCCTATGATTATACTTTTAATGCTACAGACCCCGACAGAGACCCCATCATGTATTTCGTAGATTGGGGAGACAATAATACAGAATGGACTGAATATAGTGATTCAGGTGAAGAAATAAGATTAAAACACACCTGGGATGAGGAAGGAGAATATACCATTAAAGCAAAAGCCAAAGACATATTTGATGCTGAAAGCAGCTGGTCTGAGTTTGAAGTTGAAATACCAAGAACCAGAGCAACATTTAACTCAATGTTTTATTGGTTTTTAGAACGGTTCCCAATGCTGGAAAAACTGCTATATTTTGTCAGATAAGATTTATCTACTAAGAGAGGTTACCCCTGCGCATAAGGGGGTCTAGTTGGAAGTAAAAATGATTTTTTAGGACAATCCTACTTTTTCATCCTTTCCTTCCTCCCGCAGCTAGACCCTTTCAATTAATCTTTTTTATTTTTGACTTTTGTTGTGATTAACTATTGTTAAGGAAATATTTAATTAAAAATATATTAATTTATTTAGAAAAGTTTTAATTAATAGTTAATATTTTAATTTCATTTTTGTAGGAGGAAGGAAAAAGAATGAATAAAAAATTGGTAGGTATTTTTGTTTGTGCGCTGTTATTTTTAACTGCGTTACCAGTAACAGGTACAATGAATGAAAATAAAAGCAGACCATTAGAGCAATCAGAACAAGAAATTGATAACCCAAGATTTAATATAATTTTTATAAGTGGTTTTGGTTTTAGAGTAATATTTCAAAATTTAGAAAACGAGACTGTAACAATTGATACCATAACCATATTGAATGTAACAATTGGACATATTGAATGGCAGAATCCAATGGAAACAATTTATAATGTTCAATATACTCTGGAATCATACGAATCAAAAACGCTCAAAACATTGTTTCCATTAAGATGTCTTGGCATTGGTAGGATAACAGCTGAAGTGTATGACGATGATTCAGGGGAATTTATTTGTGGAAAAATGGTGTATTGTATAATGGGAATGTTCTTTCAATTGATGTTACCTTGGACTGAAAGTTGGTACTAGTGAGGAATGGATTGGTCCGTTTCCATCAGATGAATTAATTAATATGAATCACTCCTGGTCTGAACAGAGAACTTACATTATTAATGCTAGAGCAAAGGATATCTATGATTTTATTTGTGACTGGTCAGAGTTTGAGGTTATTATACTAAGATATAGAGCTATGGTTCGCTAATCCGATGTTTTTTGATCCGTTTCCCATTGCTGGAAAGACTATTGGATTTATTCATAGTTGTATAACAAAGAAATCTATATAATAATAACAGTTTTTCACATTAATTTCTAATTAAAAATATATTAATTTATTTAGAAAAGTTTTAATTAATAGATAATATGCACAATTTCATATAAATGGGAGGTAAAAAGGATATGAAAATTTTTAGAAAATATATTGTAATAGGAGTAATAATCCTATTTGTTGGAGCGGGTGTTTTACCAAGTATTAGTGGTATTATTGAGAATAATCATAATGTAAAAGATCGGGGCACTGAAAGCGTTAATACAGATGGTCAAACTAAAAAAAGTAGTACCAGAGCTTTATCCGAAGTTGATTGGTGGCCGATGTTTCATCATGATCAATGCCACACAGGATATTCAACATCTCAAGATGCTCCTGAAACAGACCTTATCTTATGGACTAAAGATACAGGTCGAGGAATTGTTGAATCCCCAGTAGTTGTTGATAATAAGTTGTATATTGGGTCAAGGAATATGTACCTTTATTGTTTAGATGTGCTAACAGGGGAGGAAAATTGGAATTATTATATGCTAAATGATTATGATCTTTCTCCATCGACATGTGCTATTGTAAATGATAGAGTCTATTTTATTGGAGTCAATACTGTTACTTGTTTAAATGCTACTAATAATGGAAGTATAATATGGCAATACCCGTATGGAATGATAATGCCTCCATCTATGCAAATTCCAACAGTTGCAAATGGTAAAGTTTATTTTGGAACAGGGATGAATAATTTTAGTAGCAATTATATTTATTGTTTAGATGCTGAAGGGAATGGTGATGGAACAACTGATCTATTATGGTCTTTTGAAACCGAGTACGAGGTTTTTAATTCTCCTGTTGTATTTGAGGATAGAGTTTATGCTGGAAATGTTAGATTATACTGCCTTAATGCTTCAAACGGAAATTTAATTTGGAATACACCTGAAGAATATTTCTATAGCTCTCCTGCTTGTTATGATGGAAGAGTATACATTGGATCGAATTATGGTTTATTTTGTTACGATGCTTATGATGGAACAGAGATTTGGAGTCAATTAGATGTTGGTGAAATATGGTCAACACCTGCTATTGCATATGGGAATGTTTATGCAGGTTCATTCGAGGGTAATTTGTATTGTTGGGATGCAGATAATGGAAATGAAAAATGGAATTACCCCACAGGTGGTAGTGTGTATTCTTCTCCAGCTGTTGCTGATGAAAAAGTTTATGTTGGATCAAATGACGGGCATTTCTATTGTATAGATGCCTTAACTGGAACATTAATATGGGAGGATCCTATTGGTGGCGAAATTCGATCCTCACCAGCTATTGCTGATGGAATAGTGTATGTGGGTTCTAATAATGGTAAAGTTTATGCTTATAGAGGTGGAGAGTTCAATATAGAAATAATTGAGCCAGAAGAACGTTATTTGTATATTGGAGGTATTAAACTATTTAAACTTCAGAGAATTGTACGAGCTGTGATCATTGGCCGAATATCGGTTATTGTAAACGCAATAGATACGAAATATGGTATAGAAAATGTAACTTTTTATTTCAATGAATTTGAAATATATAAAACTAATATATCAGATGATTATCACAATTTTATATGGTATTGGCCTGCTTGGAGATTTCCCTTTAGACCGTTTTTTGTAGTTGGAGATATTAAAGCTAAGGCCGAAAATGGATTAGGACAGACGTTAGTGAGTGAACGAGTTTCAATAATTAAAATTGGTGGTATGGGTGGCTTTAGTTAGACATTTTGTACTCTGAAATTAACTACCTTCAGATAATGATTGCAACTACCGGGATTTACTGCTGGCACAATGACTTAATGATAATAAGTCATTTTTCTTCCATTTTCAATATCATTTCTTTAGCTTCCTGTAGATGATGATTAGCTATTCTAAGTTTGGATTCAATCTGCCCAAGGCAATCCAATATATCTGAAATATTCTTTTCCATGCTTTGAAAAAAGAGGGTGGGATTATTAACGGTTTTGTTATGATTTGTAGCAATAAAATGTTGGATTGTTGCAAAGGCAAACATTTAAATTAAATTCAGGGATTAAAATATGTAACTTTTAGCAAAGGGGAGAAAATAAGTATGCTTAAAAGAATGATTGGGAAAGTATTAATTTTAGGAATTATTGTTTTATTTGTTAGTGCTAGTGTAATTACAGGTATTGGTGTTAATGTTAATAAAAAAAGTGAAATGTTATCACCTTTAGATGATGGATTAGTAGGATATTGGAAGTTTAATGAAGGAAGTGGTAACACTGCTTATGATTCTTCTGGAAATGGGAATGATGGAACTATCAATGATGCTAATTGGACAACTGGTGTAAATGGAACTGCTTTAGAATTTGACGGTGATTTTGACTATGTTGATTTTGGTGATGTTAATGAAGTGGAAGGATTATCTCAAATGACAGTATCTGTTTGGATGTTTACTGAAGAAATATCTTTTTTTGAATGCGTACTTGTAAAAGAAGATGCATGGTATCTAACCATCGGAGATATAATTAATGGAGATGAAACTATATTTGTGATTCATGGAAATAGTGGAGGTTCAGAAAGTCAAGCTGTTAATTATTATTTAAATTCAAACATATGGAGTCATGTTTCTGTCACTTATGAGTCTGGTTATGTTTCTTTATATATTAATGGGATATTACGTGATACAGCATCAAATAAAGCAATGCCTTCATCGAATTATCCTTTATCAATAGCTGCAAGGAAGTCAAATGGAATAGAGTGGGTTGGCTTTTTCGAAGGCATTATTGATGAAGTTAGAATCTATAATAGAACATTAAACTTGAGTGAAATACAAGCTACATACAATGAATATACTCCACCATTTGTTTATGTTGATGATGATTATAATGAATCAACACCAGGTTGGGGATATGACCATTTTGACAATATCCAGAATGGAATTGATATTGTAAAGGAAAATGGGACTGTTTATGTTTACAATGGTACATATTATGAGAATGTAGTCATAGATAAGACCATCAATCTTATTGGTGAGGATAAAAATACCACAGTTATTGATGGGGGTGGAAGTGGAGATGTTGTCTATGTTTCTGCTGACCAGGTGAAAATATCTAGTTTTAATATAAAAGGAAGTGGAGCTAGCGGATGGAACGCAGGTATACATATAGTTTCAGATTTCAATGTAATTACAAATAATATATTGCGTTATAACAACGAAGATGGTATCAAACTATGGGACTCTAATCATAACAATATTTCGGATAATAATATTTTGAATAATGGCAATGATGGAATTTATATTAGAGGAACAGATAACCAAATTTTTACTAACTATATCTACTTAAGTGGTGATGATGGTATAGATAATATATGTTCAGATAGGAATATGATTTGTAATAATAACATTATTTCGAGTTTGGATGATGGTTTGGTTTTTTATCAAGATTGTAACAATAACACCATAATTAATAATGTTATCATGAATAATAGTTATAGTATAAGGATATGGAACTTGGGAAATGACAATAACAAAATATATCACAACAATCTCCTAAACAACTCGCAGAATGCTCATGATGAGTGTTATAATACATGGAATGATAGTTATCCAGCTGGTGGTAACTACTGGGATGACTATACAGGGGAAGACAATGATGGCGATGGAATAGGTGATACTCCTTATTTTATTCCTGGTGGTGGTAACGAGGATAGGTATCCATTAATGCATCCTTGGGGTGAAAATTTACCAGTTGCAGACTTCATCTATTCCGTTGAAGAATCACCTGTCATGTTTGATGCTTTATCTTCTTATGACCGTGATGGGGAAATCGTCTCTTATGAATGGGACTTTGGAGATGGAGCAACAGGAACTGGTGAGATAGTATATCATAAGTATTGTGATGTTGGGACTTATGATGTGACATTGACTGTTACTGATGATGACGATTTAGAAGGAAACATCACTAAGTGTGTCGATGTAGTATTGGCAAATATCCCACCAGAAGTCGAGATATATGGTCCTAATCGTGGAAAACCTGGAGTAGAATATGAATATGTCTTTATCATAACAGACCCAGATGGAGATGAAAATTTCCTTTACATCGACTGGGGTGATGGAACTTATGAAGATTGGATGGGACCTTATGGTTCTGGCAATCCTGCTAAGATTAGTCATGCATGGGCTGAGGAAGGAACATATATAATAAAAGCAAAAGTGAAAGATGATTGTGGTGAGAGTGAATGGGCAACATTTGAAGTTGAGATACCAAGGAACAGGATAATAGTCAACTCGTTGCTCTTGCAGTTGTTTGAGCGGTTTCTAGATGCGTTTCCGATGATGAGATATCTGTTTAGATTTATAGCCATCTTCGGATGAGGATATAATATGTCTGAAGGACCTTATTTTTATAGTTTTTTGGCAAACGTTGATTCAAATATTTTGAATTTAAAATTGGATTATGGCTTTAAAGTTGAAGAGATATCTGTTGCGGAATACCAAAAATTTATCAGCAAATTTGTTGGAACTCTTGATAACAAACTCGGCTTATTAAGTAATGTTCTTTATCCAAAGCATAGTATTGTACAAAAGGGTAAAATATATTATATAAAGGGCTTAACTGAGATTCTGAAGGAGGAGGATGCGCGTTATATTATTAATCTAATAGCAAAATTAAGATTATTTAAAGAAGGATTTATTACCATTCCAGTAAACATTGGATATGGGTATATTTCAGACGGAAAATTAACAAAAGCAGATAATATTCTAATTCGCATTGGATTAAGTGTAACTGAAAATAAATACTATATATCTAAAGAAGAGGTAGATATATTAAACAAATTTATACATGAAATTGAATTACCTTTTAAGGAGAAATATCTACAGTTGGCTTTAGATAATCTTCAGGAATCAATTATTCCAAAGAAACAAGAATTATTATTTTTATATTCAATGATTGGATTCGAAGCTCTTTTCAATAAAGGTAAGGACCAAATCACTCATACTATATCAAGGCATACTGCTATTATCACTGGTAAACGTCCAGGAAAATTTCATAAAATCTATAAGGAAATGAAATCATATTATGATATACGGTCAAAACTTGTTCATGGTATCTCTAATACCAAAATAAATAATGAGGTTATTTTAAGACTTCGTTATTTACTTAGGGAATGCATTAAAGAGATTTATAAACTTAACTTAAATAAAGATGATTTGTTTGAATATCTTAATGAAAAAGGTTTTTAAATTTCTGTTAATAAATTATTTAAGTATTAATTGAAGAAAAATTAAAAGTATACTTAATTAAAAAGAAATAATTGTACCTCGTGGGGAGGAATAAACAATGAAAACATTACAATGTGAATTTCTAAATAAAGTACGAGAGATAACCGAGCTATCAAATAAAATAAATAAGAGTGATAACCGCAAGATACTTGAAATGATGAAAGAGCATGTTGTGGAAATAGAAGAACGATACAACAATAACGATGAGCACTGGACTATTGAGACTGCTGATTTAATCGTGCTGTGCTATGAACTTTTATTGCTAGAAAATAAAGATATTGATGATGTGTTTAATAGATGTCTTCCAAGATTTGATGTTAAGTTGAAGAGGTTGGCTAAAGATGTCAATTGAAGAAGAAAATAAAAAACAAGATAGGAATAATTATAATGAGTACAGAAATAGTCTAATTAGAAGATATTGGAGTTATCAAAAAAAATTCTTTCCAAACAATATGGAATTATTTGACCGTTCTTATGTAACAGATAACCGCCCACCAGTCTTTTTAAAGGAAAAGGCAGAAAATAATGTAATTTTAAATCCAGATGCTACTAAAGATGAAAAATTCAAACTGTATAATCTAACGAAGATAAGACACAGATTATTTAAAAGTATGAATAGCTCTCAAGCTTTAGCTCTAAGTATTATGGGAAATTTAGCCATTTATAATCATTTGGAGCTCTTAAAAGATATAACTGATGATTCAGGTACCTTTCTTTTTGATAGAGCTAAGGTTTCATTCGAGAATTTTTTTATAGAATATAATGTTAAACATCTTAACGAACGTCATTCTACAAGTATAGATGCTTTCTTTGATGGTAAATATCAGATTGCTATAGAATGTAAATTTACTGAAGAAAAAGTAGGAGTTTGCTCTCGCCCAAGATATGACATATGTGATGGAACATACACTCATCAGCTAGGAAGAAGCAAAAGATGTCCATTAACTGAAAAAAATGTAAAGTATTGGAATAATATACCAAAATTATTCAATTGGCAAAATGACACTGATATTATCCCGTGTCCTCTTTATAAGAATTACCAATTAATAAGAAACATTTTAGCGGCTTGTGTGCGCAATGATGATAATGTAAAACCAAAGAATGGTCATTCTGTATTAATCTATGATGAACGAAATCCATCTTTTCATAAGGGTGGTAAAATATTCAATGCAATTGAAGAAACACGACAATCCTTGAAATATCCTAATTTGCTTAGAACTTGTAGTTGGCAAAGGATAACTGAAGCATTAAGAGATAGGGATATTCTAACTTGGTTAACAGAGCATTTAGAATTAAAATATGGATTATAACTTATGTAATTTGAAAGAGACGATTTATATCAATGAAATATATGCCTCCTATAAATCTGTGATATCTAGTAACTAAAGGATTAGTTTTTTAGAGAAAAAAAGTATTATAAATTGTTGGTAGGAGAAGTAAAATGAAAAGAGAAGAATATACTGAATTTAAAGAAATGTTAATTCTTTTAAAAAAAACAGTTAAAAAAATGGAAAAATTAGAAGTATCACATGGTAATATTCGTGGAAAATATGCTGAAATTCATGTGGCATACAAGTTAAGAAAATATATCTCCCAGATTGATCAAGAAAGGGATATAAAAAGTGCAGATATTTATTTATTGAAATTGGGTAAAAGGGTTGAAGTTAAATCTAGCATCTTTAAAGGAGATTATTGGGCATGGTCCTTTGGTTTTAAACAGCTTACAAATAATAAATTTGATTATTGCGTTTTAATCGGATTTAATAATAATGGAGCCATTGGTAAAACATTTGTTTTAACCTTTGATGAACTTAAAATTCATCCTTTAAAACGAGAAGAGTCACTTGTTGGAACTAATACGTATATTATGTATTCTACAGCTTATAAAAAATCAAATGAATATAAGACTAGAGAATCAAAAGTTGAGTTGGATCTTAATCTAAATCCTAAAAAATATGAGGATAGGTGGGATAAAATCAAATAGGAATAGATCTTCATTTTCTTTTTTCCTTTACATTATAAATTCCTTTATCCTTATAATTTTTAATGATCCGCTCTTCAAGTTCTAAACGACCCAGAGTTACTACTAAAAAAGATAACTTAAGGTTTTTACGAAAATAATTTTTAACTGTATACAATAATATTTTTATTATAACATTTTGTGATAAATCCACATAATTCTTTTAAATACCCTATATTCATGTATGATATGGAGTGGAATAGAAATAAAAAAAGATAATTTGATTAGTGTAATTAATAATTCAATTCAAAATTTTGGAATGATTAAAAACTGTGAAGAATATGTTTCTCAGTGTAAATGTAAATGTTGTAAATTTGATAATAATTATATTGTTCTATACCCAGGGGAGTATGAAGAAACGAGATTAAACAAAAATCATATCAAAATCATCGATGACAATTATTATAATGGAAAAAAAGCTATTTGTTTAAGACCATGCAAAGAAGATGAATTTAAACCATTAGACTGTAGAGGTTACCCATATTTTCCAAAAATAGATGAATCAGACAATCTAATAATATTAAAAGGATCAAAATGTCCCTTAAAAGACGAAGAATTAGCTAACCACAAGAAAAGATTTTTCGAAATTTGGGATTTTTTTATTAAAAACAAAACAATATTTGAATGGCTTAAAAAAATAGAATTAATTGGTTATGAAGAAATCAACTTATAAAAAAAATAGATTAGAACCAGATTCAGTTGAACGAGGTAATCAAAATTATTGAAAAATTTGCACCCTATATAAAAAAGAAATTAGAAGAAAAATCAGATAGACCTACAGATAGATATAAACTAGTTTTAAGAAAATTTTCTCAAAATTTTTTAGAAAAATATGAATTATTTAAACTAAAAAAAATAATAAAATATTCTTATAATAATTCACCATTTTATCATAAGCTTTTCAAACAAAACAGTCTTAAACCTAGTGATATAAAATCATTTTCAGATATGATAAAAATTCCTTATACACAACCTGAAGATTTACAAAATAATCCAAAATCCTTTTTCTCAGTACCAGAAAATAAATTTGTAAATGTTTTAACTACTGCAGGTTCAACTGGAAAGCCAAAAAAAGCATATTTTACAAAGGAAGATAACGATAAAATTGTAAAATCTATAGCTCTTGGAGGAAAGCTTTTATATGGAATAAGCCAAAAAGATGTAATACGATTTACTTTTGAAGTTGGATATGGAACTGAAATTTGGGGAACTAGATATTATTTTGATAAAGCTTATGGTGAAATTATTGGCGCCCTAATGTTATCAACTGGACGGTTATCAATCAAAGATGAATTAGCAATTATAAAAGAATATAATCCCAATATTTTTGGAGATGTTACATCACGTATAAGTTATTTAACAAACGAGATGAAAAAAATATGTGATTTACCATCTCTTGGCATTCAAACGATATTTATAGGTGCAGAACCAACTCCAAATACATTAAGAAAAAATATTGAAAAAGCATGGAATGCCAATGCTGTTATTGGATATGGAATCAATGAAGTTGGACCTTTAATCGCAGGTGAATGTGATAATAAGTGTGGTATGCATTTAAATGAGATTAATTATCTTTTGGAGGTAGTAGATCCAGAAAATGGCGAACATCTTGAAGATGGTGAGGTAGGTGAATTTATTTATACAACTTTAGATAGAAAAGGAATGCCTTTGATTAGGTATAATTCTCATGATTTAGGCAGGATAATTTCTGAGGTTTGTATATGTGGTTTACCTCTTAAAAGAATTGAAATATATGGAAGGACAGATGATTTAGTACCAATTGGAGCTGGTGATAATCTTTTTACAAGAAAGTTTGATGATATTCTTTTTAGTGTACCTGAAATCGTTGATTATCAGATAGTTTTTGATAGAAAAGATGGTATAGATCAGATTTCTATTATTGCAGAAAGCCAAAAAATAAATAAGATAATTCAAGGAGAAATAATAAATAAAATTATTAAAATTTCAAAGATTGAAAATGGTATTAATGTTTCAAAAACAATAGCAAAGCCTATTGTAAAATTGGTAAAACCAAACAGTTTGGAAAGAGATTCGATTAAGATAAAAAGAGTGATAGACAATAGAGGTTTATATGAATAGATGGTGATTTGATGAAAATATTATTGATATCACCACAATTTCGAAAAAAAGGTTTTGGTAGCGAATCAAAATTCACATCAATGCCTGTTTATAAATTATTATTCAATTCATTTTTTAAACCCAATTTAACGCTTTTGACTCTAGCCATGTTGACACCAGAAGAACATACTGTCGAAATCATCGATGATACTGTTCAACCTATTCAATTTGATAGAGGTTATGATCTTGTTGGTATTACAGTTATGACTCCTGCTACAAATCGAGCTTATGAAATTTCAGATGAATTTAGACAGAGGAATAAAACTGTTGTTTTAGGAGGTTGGCATGCATCTGCTCTACCAGAAGAAGCAAAACAACATGCGGATAGTGTGGTGATTGGTGAAGCTGAGAATTTATGGCCATCATTATTGCAAGATTTTTCAAAAGGAGATCTTAAACCTTTTTATAAACAGATGAAAAGAGTTGATCTGAAAGTGATACCACCTATAACAAGGGTTCGAAGATTGAACAAATATGGATCATTTCCTGATGGAATTGAAGCCACAAGGGGATGTCCAATTGGGTGTAAATTTTGTAGTGCTACTAATAAACCATTTTATCGAGAATTTCGTAAAAAACCAATTCAAAATGTCATTGAAGAAATAGGTTATCTTCAAAAGAAAATATTTGTTTTCATAGATAATTCTTTGACATTTGATCCAAACTATGCTAAACAACTTTTTAAAGAAATGAAAGGGAAAAATAAAAAATTTTATGCTTTAGGAAATATCAGTATGTTTGAACGTGATGATGAGTTGTTGAAACTTGCAGCTGAAGCAGGGCTTATGGAAATTAAAATTGGTTTAGAATCGCCAAATCAAGCTGCTATTGATAGTGTTAGTAAATGGACTAATAAGGTTAAGAATTATGCCTCTGTAATCAAAAAAATTCATGATTATGGTATTAGTGTATTAGGTTATTTTATGTTTGGGCTTGATGTAGATACTAAAGATATTTTTGATGAAACATTAGATTTTGTACAAACAATTGAACTCGATTTAGCTAATTTTATGATTTTGACACCTTATCCTGGTACTCCAATATATGACCAATTTGAAAAGGAGGATAGAATTCTTACTAAAGATTGGTCAAAATATGATTTAGATCATGTAGTTTTTCAACCAAAAAATATGTCTCCAGAAGAATTACTATCTGGAACTAAAAGGATTGCTAAAGAGTATTATTCATCAATAAATAATATAAAACGGATTTTAAGAAGTACTAAAATGGGTTTTTATCCCTTTTTATCTACATCAGTCTTGAGTTATATCACTCGTCGATGGGCAAAACAGTTTTAAATGCTTCGAATAATGGATATGACTAATTAGGCAAATCTAATTGGGATTTACATGTAAAAAGAAGTTATTATCTACAGATGAATCACATGGATGATTTATCAAAACAATGAAAGCGCTTTCTTGATATAGGGGGCATCACGTTATTTAGAATGGAGAGAGAATTATACATGAAAAGATGTAGAACTTGCCTACTTCCTGAAAAGTTTCCCAATGTTAAACTTGATGATAATAGAATTTGTAATTTCTGCTTACAAGGAGATTATGTTAGTGGTTCAGGGATTCCTAAAAAAAGAAGTTCAATGGCCAAAAAAGAGGAAATGAAGAAAGATTTTGAAAATTTTGTAGAAAAATGTAGAGGGCTGGCTGAATATGATTGTGTACTTCTTTTTAGCGGAGGAAAGGATAGTACCTATTTACTTTACCTCTTAAAACATCATTATAAATTAAATGTTTTGGCTTTAACCGTTGATAACGGATTGTTAAACCCTCTTGCAAGGCAAAATATTGAAAGAGTTGTAAAAAAACTCAACGTTGAACACTTATTTTTTACTCAAGGATATGATTTCTTTAGAAAACTGTACCGTTATTATCTTACTCATCCCGGGAAAAGAACTTTTTGTGATAAAATATGTGAAGTGTGCAGCAGTGCCATTCATAGTATCGGATTGAATGTAGCTGTGAAAAAGAAAATACCTTTTGTTGCATTGGGTTACACTCCTGATCAAATTGATAACCATTTTTTTGAGATTCCAAAACAAAAGATTTCCCAAAGTTGGATACCAAAGGAATTTTTTAACGAATATTTTAGTGATGATGATCGGAGCTATTTCTGGAGTCCAAAGAAAATAGATAATTTTCCTCGTTTTTTTCTACCGTTTCATGTTATAGAATACCCTAGTGTTGAAGTAATAATTAAAAAAGTTTCAAAGCTTGGCTTGCTCAGTAAAAGAAAAGCTAGTCCGGGAGGTACAAACTGTCATTTACTGTGGCTGTTGATGTACCTTGATATTAAAAAATCAGGTTACAATCCCTTTGTTAAAAGTGTAAGTAATCTGCTAAGAGATAATAAGATTGATAGTAGAAGAATGTTATTTAAGTTTTTTATGGGAAATTGGCTGTTAAAGGCAGGGGTTGTCAAACGAAAATCGATAAAGAAGTCCTTGGATCACCTTAATCTCTCAAAAAAAGACATTTTCTTTTAAATCAAATATCTAATAGTTACTTATGTGCAATTTAACGATTAGATGATATATGACTAGATATTGCTCTATCTGTGGTGAGTAACATACAGATGATGAGATGATTGGGGAAATGTGTGTATCTTATGCAGGAATAATGCAAGATCAAGATTTTGAGTGTTGAAATCAGTATAAGTTAAAATTATAGGTTTTCTACTGTTGGTTATGTAACATTTAAATATCCAGTATCAGATGATAATATTGAGGGAGGCAAGAATATTTGGATAAAAACCCTGTATTGTTGTATAAAACATTAGTAGTTGGAGTTATTATTTTTTTCCTCATTGGTGTTGCTGTTCAACCAGGTATAGCAACTGTTCAACCAGAAGATATTGATGTAGAATATTTTGAGGTTACAACAGAGTTTATAGGATTGGGGAAGAAGCATACCACACAACTCATAAAAGAAGAGATAAGGGAGTTAGATGCTTTATTTGACTCTATTGGTGATAGTTTAAACAAGTCAGAATCAATAGAGGAAACTGTTGAAATATTTAAAGTGGCAGTATTGAATTTGGATAGTTTTGGATTATTAGGAGAAGTTGGCATTAAGGAAACAGAAAGATTAGTAACTAATTCTTATCAAAGAACTATATTGATGAAAACACTTGAAAGATTATATAATAGAAAAAAGGGAACTTTAGGTGAAGATGAAAATAGATATTGTTTAATTGTAGGGAAAATAACTGGGGCGCTATTTATCAGTCTCTCTGTTATTTTATTAGTTGTTAAAATTATGGAATATATTTTGGAGCACGGTGGTTATGGTGGTTATGGATTGGGTATTTTGTTTGTGATGATGATACTTATACCTTCTAGATTAATTCCATTTTGTTTAGGACGTTTTATTGCGTTAGAGGATTGGGCAAAGGGAAAGATTATAACTTTTGGTTTAAATGGACTTAAATATTGGAATGGTAAACTAAAAGGAAAATTGAAATGGGATAGTTTTGGAGACATTGGAGTACTTGGATTCACAGGTTTAAAGATTGAGATTCTAACTGCGCCAGAACAATATTTTTTTGGTTATGCTGCTCAAGTTCATATAGATGATTCATAGATGGAAATTAGAGTGAATAAATATGCATAAGAACATCCTACTGTGTGTTGGAATAACAATCCTATTTCTGGGTATGAGTATTACTCCATCAGTTGCAGTAGATAATGTTCAGAAGTCTTCAATACCAATTTCATCTGGTCACACCTTATATGTTGGTGGAACAGGACCTGCTGCAGGTATTAAAGCAGATAATATTACTTTTGACAAAGATAATGATTATAGTTATGAAACTAATATTGATTCAAACATACGTTTAACTAGTAAGCATTTACCTTTATTTAGAAAATCAGTCAGACATATAGACGTTCCTCAAATAAAAGAATTTATACAACAAGTAATCCATGCATTAGAAGTAAAAGGTCATGTTGATAGTAAAGATATAGAAGAGATAGTGAATATTTTAAATCTGAATGCAAAAATTAAGGGAATTCATTTTCTCTGTTTATTGCGCAGTACCGGCTTTGGCATTGCCTATGCTCGTGGCATTCTACCATTTATTTTCGATTTCGTGTTTCATTTTCTTTTTATTGATGAAATCTACATTGGTCCAGCTGTTCTTGTCGATTGGGAGTCACCCAATGCGAATACCTACATCAATAGCAGGAAAATATATGATGATGATTCTCAAAAGGGATACATTTTTGGATTCTTAGGATTGATCTTGGCAGGTGGTACTTGGCCATGTTGTTACGATGTAATAGGTTTCTGTAATTTTGTAATAATTACAGATTTAGATTCTATATTTTATGGATAAGCACCATGAGAGAAGCAATGCTGAAACTGTTTTTGGAACGATTTCCAATACTGGAAAGACTGCTGGGATTAATCAGATTGTGTTGAAATCAGTATAACAATGTGTTATAGTTACATTTATATCAAAATAATATATAACAAGTTTATAATTTTAAGGGAGGTGAAAAAAATATGAAGAAAAAATTAATAGGAATATTTGTTTTGATGCTGTTGATTACAACTGCTTTTAATGTATCAGGAATTCAAATAAACAATAAAATTGAAAACCTAGATAATAATTCAAATATTATCTCTGAGAATATATATGGAATAAAAGATGCACCACCAAAATGGTTAAAAGGCTCTGACCAAAAACAAACAGAGCATATTAGTACTGGATTTCAAATTAATCCACCATTTCAAAATGCCCAAGAATTCAAACCTACAAGAAATAATCTCACAGCAGTAGCTATCGAAATGTTTAAATTTAATGAGCCTCCAGCAGGTCTACAAATAACAGTTTCTATAAGAGATAGCTTAAATGGAAGCGATTTAACATCAAAAACTAGAGATGCAGACATAATCAAATATAAAGGAACCTGGGTATTATTTGATTTCGAAGATATCACTGTTACTCCAGAAGATACATATTATATAGTTTGCAGTGGAGGCGGTGGTGACGCTGATAATACTTATGCTTGGTTATTTGGTGTGAATAATTCATACGATAGAGGAGTTGCATGGGCTTCAGATGATGATGGCGATACCTGGACTGATATGGAAAACTATGGAGAATATAAAGAAGTTGACTTTTGTTTTATAACATATCATGAAACACCAAATGATAGGTCTGTAAATAAACCATTTTTTAACATCTTGGAAAATTTTCTAAATTTGTTTCCAATACTTAGGTACTTGCTAGGATTTCTGTAACCCAAAATCCTTCTCTTTCTTTATTTTTTACTTTTACAAGTAAATTCTATTTGTCGGTATCTCTCAAGTACGTACAAAATGTTTTGTCGGCATATGGGCTATACCCGGCTTTTTGGCAATATTTTTAGCAAAATTTATTAGGTAACTACTTTGTTTTGTGGCAGAACAGCAACTAAAAACCTGCTAGGGAATGCTTACAATTTTTAACCAATTTTTCTCCTACTAAAAGGAACTTTTTATATAATTCGGTAGACGTGTGAAAAGCCATTTTCTTTCCTTTTAGATATTCGATTTCAAACCTAATAAAATTCATATATAAATTATGTCTAAAAACAACGTTTAAGTAGTAACTTTTATATTAGTTTTTGGAGTTATAATGGTGAAGGTTTACACCTCGGTTATGAGTTGTTTTCCAGCCTTCACTATTTTCTCCTAATTACGAAACTAAAGTAAAACAAAATTTCTTAAACAATAATTTAATTATGCTCACCAATGATTCCCTCAGGTTTAGAGCTTCTAGCAATACCAATATTCATTAGTGGAGTTTTAATTCTATACAAAGGTTCAAATATCCTAGTAGATGGTACTTCAAAAACTGCTGCAAAACTTGGTGTTTCCACTTTAATTATATCTGTTTTACTTGTAGGTTTTGGCACTTCTGCACCAGAACTTGCTATTTCTGTTGGTGCTGCTATTCAAAAGGATTCAGGTATTTCACTTGGAAATGTAATTGGATCATGCATAGCAAATCTTTTGTTAATTTTGGGTTTAAGTGCAATTATTAGACCAATAAAAATTAATAAAGGAATACTAAAAAGAGAAATGCCTATTGTCTTGGGTGTTGCTTTTGTTCTACTAATATCTTCATATGCAAGTTTATTGGATAACCTGCATTTATTTGGCGGTATAATTTTTCTCATACTATTTATCATGTTTATATTTTATTTCATTCAATGTGCAAATAAAGAAAAAAGAAAAGAGAAATCTATTAACACTGGAAAAACAGGTAAAAATATACTTTTTATCATTATAGGAATAATTGCAGTAATTATTGGTGCTGAACTATTGATAATATCTTCTGTTACAATTGCAGAGTTACTTAGTATTCCAACATTTATTATTGCTTTATCAATTGTTGCTGTTGGTACTTCACTGCCAGAGCTTGCGGTTTCTGTTACGGCAGCATATAAAGGGGAATCAGATATTGCTGTTGGAAATGTGCTTGGTTCAAATATTTTTAATATCCTTTTAATCCTCGGGATAGCTGCTCTTTTTATCCCTCTAAATGCAGTTGCTTCATTAGATCATATTATAATTCTTGTAGTAGTGACCCTTGTAATGTTTCCAATTTTATATACAGGTCATACGATTTCTAGGAAAGAAGGAGTATTTATGTTGGTTTTCTATGGTATTTTTATTTGGTATGCCTTTTTTGGATACACATACTTTATTTAAAATCAAATTCGTTAAATAGTAAAATATGATGTCTGTGAGATAATGGCTAAAGAGAAAAAAATAGATAAAAAAGCCATCATTCCGGTTTTCTTAATGGGCTGCTTATTTGTAATTGTACATGGTTTGGCTTTACTTGTTACTGCTCCCTTTAAGGTAGCTGGTTTGCAACCTGCATTTGATAATCCAAATGATCCAATGAATATTATCTTTATTTTTGTTATATTGCTTACTTTTACAGTTGTAATATTACTAATTTCCAGATTTTGGAAAAAACAGTTTATTCAAGTTTTAATTCTTGGAGCAATTGGTTATACAGCAGCTTATTTGTTTTATCCTCTTTTAACACTTGTTATTCCAGAGGTTACTGCATCTGCTATTATTGCGATAGTACTTGCTATAGCGCTTGTATATATCTTATATAAGTTTCCTGAATGGTATGTTATTGATATTGCTGGTGTTATAATAGGAGCAGGTGCTATTGTAATCTTTGGTATGTCCCTTGGTATTTTACTTGTAATAATCTTACTTGTTGGACTAGCAATATATGACGCAATTTCTGTCTATAAGACAAAACATATGATTGATCTTGCAGATACAGTAATGGATCTTAAACTGCCCGTACTTCTAGTAGTTCCTAAAGTCAGGCATTACTCTTTAATTAAAGAAACTAAAAGTTTAAAACAAAAAATTAAAGATGATGATGAGCGAGATGCATTTTTTATGGGTCTTGGAGACATTGTAATGCCAGGGATTCTAGTGGTAGCAATTTACAATAATGTTAGTGGTAGTTTACCAATTTCATTATCAGCAATATTTGGTACTCTTGTTGGTTTTGCAATCCTAATGATTTTTGTAATGAAAGGTAAACCTCAAGCAGGTCTTCCATTGTTATGTGGTGGTGCAATAGCAGGATATATTATTTCTAGTCTTGTTTTCTTTGGTGAACTAAAAGGCCTAACATTTTCATTTTAATAATTGGTTTTAAAACCGCATTGCTCACACCAAACTTTTCCATCAAAATGATTTAGAGGGTTCTTGCATTTTGGACATTTTGCTTTTTCAAAGAAATGTTCTAGCCATACATCTCTTACTTGCGGTACTGTTTCACTTTCTATTCTATTTAACATCTCTTTGAGCTCTGGATTAGCTGCTAGTTTCTGTAATTTAGTATAATCTATTTTACTTGGAGCAATAGGTTTGTATGAATCATAATATATGGTCTGACCTTTTTCTGTATGAGTCTTTTTTCTTCCTATAAGAATTGCTGCTAGAATAAATCCACTAATAAGACCACCTAAATGGGCAAAATGAGCAGTACTATCCTGAACATCGAACATAACAATTACTGTTTCCAAAGCAGCAAAAAGTATCACAGCATAGATTACCTTGATACGACGAAGAATCATTATTATACCAAGAGGTATAGGCATAACCACTTCATCACGAGGATATGAAAAGGCGAATGCACCCATAATACCAAAAATAGCACCAGATGCGCCAATCAATGTTATTGCTGATCCAATATTCAATAAAGAATGGGTCAATGCACCACAGACTCCTGTTATAAGATAAATAGCTAAAAATTTCTTAGCTCCAATTCGTTGTTCGAAAGCCATTCCCAAGAAGAAAAAAATAATCATATTTCCAATAATATGAGCAAAACCACCATGTACGAACATAGAGGTAAATAATGTATAAACCTGAGGTGAATATTCTATCGAAAGATATATCGGTCTAAAACCAAGATCCCAGATTATAACACTGACACTACCTAAACCTATTTGTTTATAAAAAATAATACTAATGATAAAAACAGCAAAATTTGCAACCATCAGTGCATATGTCATCATCCATTTCTTAGCATATGCAAGAACAAGTGATCCAATCATTATGCAGATAGCTATTATAGATACTAGGTCTATTTCTAACACTACTATGTCCATTGACGTTTTCTCCAGTCACGTGCAATAAGAGCGAAAGTCAAGGTATATATAACTATGATATAAATAGTGTTCTTGTAATCTGCTTGTAAAGTTTCTTCTTGGTCCTGTTTTTGTATATTTGGGGGAGTAAGATTCCAATCATAAAAGAAAACGTTTGTATAATATTGTGCTACCTCACAATCATTAATTATTATCCCTACTTCTCTATTGCGTGTAACTGAATTTTCGTTCCAATTTATACTAGAGATTAATACAGATTTATTATCTATAATCAAACCCTTATTATGAACATTTGAAAAGTAAGACCAATTTGTATAAATGAGCTTAACATCTATTCCGTTTTCATCAAAGTACTGTTTTGTTATATTTATTTTCTCATTTGTTCCTTTATAATTTGGATTATAATTTAGAATAACTTTTACATCTACACCCTTCTTTGCTTTATTTACCAGTTTTTCAACAAATGGATTTATTCCATTGCTCCAATCTTTATAAATATAAAGCTGTTCTATATAGATACTATCATTACTTGATTCTATCATATCACAAATAGCCTTATTGCTTGTATCCGGGGATAAAACTGGTATTATTATATAATTGCCTTGGAAGGTTTGCGATTCAAATTGAGGTTTGTAGGATCCCCAACTATAGGACTCGTCCATGTAATAATCAGTTGAAATAGATAGATTCATCTCTTCAAATGTGTAAATATCACAACGCATTGCGTCCCAATCATCAAGAAATACTTCAAGGAAATAATGTGCAATATCGGTATCTTTTACAATTATTCCCCACTCACGATTACCATAAGTTGGGTTTTTAGGTACCCCTGTCTTTGCCCAGTTACAGCTTTCAACAATTACAGTTTTGTTATCCAGTATAAGATACTTCCCATGGTTGAAAATATACCTTGCATATACATCATTTTCAAGATCATTGACAATAAATCTAATATCTCCTCCATAATTTGCAATTCTATTTAGAATGTATTTTTCTTCATCAGATATTCCTCCAACTGGAGAACCCTCAAGAAAAATATTCACTGATACATTTCGAAGTAATGCTTTGATAAGCTCATTACAGAGAAAAGGATTTGTAAACTCATAAATATTAAGATATATTGATACATTTGCAGATCTTAATTCCTGTACAATTGTTTGAAAACTACAATCGGGGGAGATAAAAGTTGTTATTTCTCCATTAATTGAGATATTAACATATGGAAAATCAGATTGCCCTATACCATATCTCCTCAGGTTTATCCAATCAAAGGAAATATTTGTATCAATTGGTGTACCATCTTTATTTATGTTTCTTACAAGTATTACTCCCTCACCTGAAAATGGAATTGATGGTCCCTGCCAAAATTTTTTTGTATAATTTTCAACACCATAAGTTACAAAATCTATTGTATGATTGTACTTATCTTTTAATGCAATTGCATCTCCTTTGTTACTCATGATAAACTTCTTTGAAGAATTCATTTGAGGGATTTTTTCAATTGAGTCATAATTATATTCAAAATCAGGTTCTTTTCCAATTTCCCATTTATAACCTGAGGCTTTTTCAGATAAAATAAGTGTAGAATTTGCTGGAATAATAGCCCCTATTGGAAATTTTATTTTAGTTTGTTCTGTTTTGATTTCAAAAGGCTCGTTTGTTAAGTACCAACCAGACATATTAAAATCAACTAAAGTAGGATTAGATATTGAAATAAATTCATTGAAAAGCCCTGGACGACTATGATAGTAAATATCCGTTATTAAAATACTCTTACCAATATTAGTTGGACTAGTATCTAATGTTTCTATATCTTGTGAGAGTTTGTTGTTAAAATCATCTTGCTCATCGATAACATCGTCTTTATCTGCTACTACAATAATTTTATGTCTACCTTTAGAAATACCTTTGGTATCCCATTTTATTTGTGGATATTTTTGATATTCCTTTGATTACCAAGGGATATATTATCTTATGTTTTAACCTTATCAACAAATCTTATAATCAAATTGTAATTATTGTCATTGATGACACGTTCGTATAATAAATTTGAAAGATTGATTAGACAATTTTTTGAGAGTAAACCTGAGCTAGAAATTATGGTAAAATATTTATTTTATGAAATCACAAAAATTTACAAAACTGATCCAAGTTATTGGAATAGGTATAATTCTATATGTAGAATAGTTAGAAAACTTGAAAAAGAATTATTCTTAGAATCAATGTTTTTTAATTTTCCTCGATTAGATCTTTTTTTTAATACAATTGATAGATATGGACCAACAAGAATGAAAATAGTTCGGAAAAGAATAAAATCAGGGTATTATAGAGAATGGGAGTTTGAAAAAGATTATTAACATTAAAATAAAATGTGTAGTCATACCTAAAAGTATATATAGTTATATTTGTTGGTTTACTGTTGGTGATAAAAAATCACTATTCTACTTTTCATAGGGTTTTTATGATTTTGTAGTGTAAACTTGATTTTTAAAAAAACCAACAGGAGATATATAAATGGATGTTCTAAAAAATAAAGTTATGGATAAGGATAGACATACAGAGTTAGTACTTCTAAGAACTCTGGAACCAGAACAATGGGCAAGTATATTTTTCAGTAACAAGGATATTGATAAAAAATATCTAATAAGCCTTGCAAAAAATATAGGTGAACATTTTGGTATAGGTTTTGATATTGCTGTTAAAGAGAAAATAAAAGAGAAATTTGAGGAAGAACCTAATGGAATAATTCTGGAAGAATTTGACTGTTGGGAATATGGCTTTCATCTATGGGATACTGAGAATATTGATTGGAGTTTAGATGATAGTGATTTAATTGAACTAACAATGACCTGTAAAATTTGCGGAGTAAAAGCCGATTTAACTAGTAACACATCAATTATTGATAAGGAACCTATTTTTTAAAATTTAGAGGAAGTTTTTCTCTTTTCTTTTTTTTTTGTTTCATTGAATACTTTAATAGGTACTATTTTAAAATTCAAAAGGAGGTGTAATTATGACAGATTTAATTGATGAAATGCTAAATCGAATGGTTGATGAGAAACGTAATAAACTTAAGACTTGGAATATCAACACCTTGAGGAGATTTGATAAGTCAAACAAAAGAAAAAATTTAAGATTTGCAACTAGAGATAATCAACTAAAAATCTTACTTAACTTTTCTATTACAGTTAATAAAACATTTAATCAAATAATACGTTCGAATGTGAACAATTATTTTGATAATCTTGATTTGTCACCTTCTACTATTGAGCAACGGCGAATTGTTGTTACTAAATTTTTCAAATGGCATTATGATATAGAAAATCCAACTCTTTTAAAAGATTTACATCCAGATAAAGAAGCTTATAATAAAATAATCAAACCTTCTGAGCTATTGGCTGATGAAGAAATTAAGAAATTAATCTTGGTGTCTGATAACTCTAGAGATAAAGCTTTTATTGCAACCTTGGCAGATAGTGGTGCTCGTATTGGTGAAATTCTTTCGATGGAATTTAAGGATGCTAATTTTGAGGGTGATACTTGTTTCATTTTTCTTCCAGATAGTAAAACTCAGAGAAGGAGAGTTGGATTAACATATTCTACACCATATTTACAGAGTTGGTTGGATAATTATCCTGCAAATTTAAAAAATCCTGATGCTCCATTATGGATTGCTCTTAGTCCAAAATCTTATGGTCATAGGTTAACTGATAGTGCTTCTTATGAGATACTTCAGAAACTTAAGAGAAGAAGTGGGATTAAGAAAAAAATCAACCATCATTTATTTCGTCATTCTTGTCTGAGTAAATGCAGGAAAGCGGGACTTTCAGATGTGTTTTCTAGGAGACGGCATGGTTTGGCTCCTGGTAGCAAAGTCATTGAGCGTTATACACATATAGATGATGAGGAGACTCACAATGGTTATCTTAAGGCTATGGGTTATGAACCTAAAAAACCTATAAGGGAAGACCCTGAGATTTTGAAACCTAAGAAATGTTTCCGATGTGGTTCTTCCAATCCTGTTACCGCTAAATATTGCAATAAATGTTATTGTTCGTTGGATTATGAGGCAGTTGAACGTGATTTGAATCTCCTTGAATTATTCAAGACTAGATTTACAGAGCTTGAAGGTATCAATGTCGACAGGATGCTTGTTAATTATCGACATCTAAAGACTGAAACGAGTTATATGGAGAAATTATTTGATTGTTTTAATGGCAATAACGAGGTCAAAATCAGTGAGGTTAGAAGGCAACTTGGTTTAAGGGATGATGATGCTCTGGAACTTCTTCAATACTTAGTGACTGCTGAACAAATCACTTTCGATAAGGATATGATTTATCTTAAGGATAAGGAGGAATTTAAGAAGTTTATATCTATGCAAAAACGGTATATTAGTTTTAACAGTGATTAGCGAGGTTCAAATGAGGGGAATATATTATTATTTAAACACTGAGAACTCATTGGGAGGGTTATTATTGACAAAGCATCCAGCGTGTTCAATAGCAAATTTAGACCATAATTATAATATTTATAGGAGTTAATTTGAAAGATAAATTTCAGGCAAAAAATTTTAAATACTACTACAAAAATTATAAAATATAATAAATTTTGGCAGTTAAAACCTGTCCGTTCCAGTAGCTTTTGGAATGTGAGGGCTAACGTTTTTTGGTTCCATTTAAGCAATGTTAGATGAAAGGAAGAAAGGAAAATATGAACAGAAAAACAATATCAAGATTTTTAGGCAAGAAGGTCAAGCTGGTAACAGAAGGATATGCTCTCTATGGAGTCATAAAAGAGCTGCAGGATGATTGTATAATTTTCCAATCAAGTGAAGCTATATCTGCTATTAGATTGAACGCTATCGACAAAATTGTTTGTCAATGTAAGTAAAGAGGTATGATTATGGAAGAAGGAAAAGATGAACTTGTGTATAATACTACTAGTTCTATAGATAATAATTGTTTTATGGAAAGGTTTCAAAATATTATTGAAGAGTATACAGATGTCCCAGAGAAATTTACAACAGCTGTATCTTATCCACTTATAGCAGAGACTTTAGGTCGTTTTTATAAATTAACACATTTGAAGGATTATCGACCAAATCTTTATATTATTCTAGCTTCAGCTCCAAGAATAGGAAGACGGGGTTCATTAACAAAAGCTTTTTCTTATGTCCTAGAAGGGGTATTTTCTATTTATTATAAGGAGCTCAAAAAGGATGAATTATTGGGTTATGAGATTAAAGCTCATATGCTAGAAGGTGGGTCACCACAGGGACTTATTGATGATATTAATTACTTTTGGGACACTGGAATTGTTTCATATGCTATTAGGTCAAGTGAGTTTGGCCGATTATTTAAATTAATTTATCAAGGAACAAATTACATGAATGGTATGGATGGTCTTTTATGTAAACTTTGGAGTGGAGAATCATATTATGAGAGTTTTAGTAGTCGTGGAAAAAAACATAAACCAAGGTATTTACCACCTAATCGATACTTTAATTTACTTGGAACGATGCAGAAAGCGGAAAAATATCTTGACGACAAGAAAGTTGCAGAAACTGGTTTAGCAAGACGTTTGTCCATATGGGATGTTTCTGGGGAAGAATTATTAGATAAGTATAAACCTTTGTTGGGTAGAGATGAAGAAAAGATGTATATAAAACTAGGAGAGCTTGGACAAGAACTTGGTAAACGCATGTTTGATACACGAAATAGACTAGGTGATAATGATTTTTTATACTTGGATTTTACAGATGGTGCTAAGGAGAAATTTAATGATTTGGACAGGACTTTAGATAGGAAAGCAAAGGAGAATGATGATGACCCTTATTATTTATTTATTCAAGGGCAGATTGATCAAACACTAAAGTTCGCTATGAATAGGGCAATTTCTAGAGGTTCTGATGTAATAAATGAGGAAGATTTCGATGTTTCTTTATCTCATGCAAAAATATCAGCTATACCTCTTAAACCATTATTTAATAAACTGAAAGTACCTAAGATAATGAGGGATAAGGAACATCTTCTGAGTAAGATGGAAGATTATTTTAAACGTGGTTTAAGTAGGTCTAAAGTTCAGCAGAGAATGATAGGTTATGGTGTTCATGCATTTGAGTTCAATGAATACTTGAGCGTATTGATTGATGATGGACGACTATCTGAAGAACAAATAAAACCTAAATCTTAATTTTTTTTTATTATAAATTTATAAGTTGATTATAAAGTGTGTTTTATAATGAGTTTATATCTATGAAATGGGTTATTATTATAAAATTATAAGTGGTTTTATTAATAAATTGTTTTCCAAGTAAAACAAAATTCCTTAATTTTTTTAATAAATTTTATTTATAATTTTTATAATTGAGGTGTTCATTAGAAATAAACAGGTTATAAATTTTAGATTATAATCGTTTATAATTTTTATAATTTTCTTGTTTTTCTAGATAAGAATAGTCAAGATATTCTAAACACGGTAAACTTTAACCTATTCTGTCCATTTTATACTTATAACTATATACTTCTTTTTTGGTCATATTTTATTATAATAAAATATAATAAACATTTAGAAGTGAGTGAGTGCTTGTGAGTTCGCAATATCAAGCATAGTATATTTTAATCAATGTACAGTGATGAGAGTCAAAAAATACGGTTGTTAATGTTTGGGATATTCCCTAAACCTAATTTAGGATTATATCAACCACCCTGTTATTATAAAAATTATAAGGAATTCCCTCCTTATATGCTCCTGTAGGTGTCATTGAACTAATCCTGTTGACAAAGGAGTAAATGAAAAGAGATATCTACAAATTCGATATAGAATTTGATTGGTATGAGATAAAGTTATAACTGAAATTTCAATTATTATTATACAATGGGGATTATAACATTTACAATAATTGGTCTAATCTTCCAATTGTTTAGTTTTTTTATTTTGTTTTATAGCTCAATGACTGGACATATAAGGTTGGTAAATAAGTTTTGTTTAACACATAATACATTAAATAGATTCGGAAGATTTGTACAAAACAACTTTCGTGGGGAAAATCAAACAGTCTATGTCGGTATTAAAAGATTTTTTTACACAATTTCAGCTTTAATTTTTGTAATTGGGAGTATTTTACAAATTATTGGACTTTTAAGAATAGAGGATGTAACGCCCTCTGAGATATCTCTGATTGATATTCTTCCCATAGTAATTATAATTATAATCATAATACTCTTCTCTTCATGGATAATACTTAAGAGTAAAAGAGAGTTGATAACAACATTGTTTTCAGTTCTTGTTGTTTTTTTAGCATCTCTGTCGGTTATTTATGCATATCAAACCATTAATTGGTATCAAAATCCTCAACCTCTCTATCAAAGTTGGACAAATGTTGATAGTGAAATCAGAAACGATGGAATACATACAGTCAGTATATGGACAGGTTATTCTCCTCATGAAGGATTAAACTCCCCCTTAACAGGTTGGAATAATTTTAAGATAAAAGTTTACATCAATAATGCAGGCAGAGCACCTATAACTGGAACAATTGTGGGTATAGATATTTCTACAGAAAATCTTGCTGTTCCTTTTCCTTTTAAAATTTATACTATTAGAACCCCAGTTCAGTGGATTGAATATGATTTTACAAATAAAACACTCGTGGATAGTTTCGGTCAAGAAAGGACGGGATGGGTAAACGAATATCTTGTATCTGATTTTCCTCCTGTTTTGAAGGTTAATGGGAATGAGATAAAAAAACTTGAGATTTGGGATTTTAGAGTGGGAACGATAGCGCCAGAAAATACAGTTGAAATTGAAATTGGACTTTTTGCAGCTCAAAATAATGCTACTGGAGAATTAGAACTTACAATCACATCTGAAAATGAACCAGATCATAATATTGTTATCCCATTAAAATCCAATTAAGTTTATTGAAACTACTCATGTTGGACAGGAGAAAAATATTACATTTTTATTCTAATTTTGATAAGAATTCTTCAATCTTCTTTTTTGAATTATTACTCAAAATTGATTTCCAATATTTACCTAAAATAAAGTATAGATCTCCTATTGATTTGATTTTTTCATAATTTAGTTGATTTTTATTTAGATCTCTTTTTATTCCTTCAACAATCTTTCGTTCATTTTCATGTGTATCGTCTTCAGGTATCTTTGCCAGTAATTTATCCAACACTTTTTCTATATTCTCCCTTTCCTTGATTTCATCTTCAGCTTTTCCGAATATAAAAGGTTCTAACTCTGTTGGCTCAAAATACATTGTATGAATCTCATTAATGGGAGTTTTTATAGCAGTAATTTTTCTTTCCGTAGCCTCTTCACTATCTTTATCAAAGAAAAGAAGAACTTTTCTTGTATTTGACAATAAATGCCCTTCAATAAAGTTCCAAATCTGGCTCTCTGGTGATCCCTTGCATTTGTGTATCTTAAAATCATCTTTGTTATCCAGCCCCTCCAAAACTCCCTGGAGAAAATATTTATCAATACCTTCAACGAATATCATAACTTTTGGTAAATCAAAAATACTTAACCCTAATTCTAGATCTACAGCTTCTTCAATTTTTTTACTATCGAGGTTATATTCCCTAAGTTGTGAGATGTCATCCATTTTTATCATTCTTGAGCTGCCCTCTTCGTCTCTAAAAACATAGAAGATATCGATAAGCTCTGGATTGTCTCTTCTAATTTTTGAGAAAGAAGAATAAACTGTTGGGGAATGAGTTGTCAAAAGGATAACTATGTTGTCTTTCAACTCATTTTCTTTTATTGCTGAAGAAATTATGTTTGGAAGAGCTTGTTGTCTGTTTAACTGAAGACCATCTTCTATTTCATCGATTAAAAGTATGTTAAAAAAATTTTTAATATTTTTAACTTTTTTTAACCAGGATAAATAACATAAATGTTGGATCAATAATGATTTTTTAAATCCAGCTGAAAGGCAGCTCAAGTCAATAAAATCATTTAAATATCCATCTTTTACAGAACCTTCTTCGAATTCACAATCAGTTATTTCAGGCACAACTTTAGATACCGCATCTGCTAATTCATCGGTACATCTTGCTCTCTCTCTATATCCCTTTATTTTTTTAGATAATTCAGAAATTTTATACATTAATCTCTTATTAAAAGTATCATAAGTATTAGAATCTAGTAAAAAAATATCAAAAAAATCTAGTTTCTTTTCCGTAAAAGTTGTAGAAGGAGTCACATTTTTTATATCAAAGCTTAAACTCGTTTCAAAAATATCGCCTGTTGATGCCAACTTCTCTGCTTCTCCTTTCCCTTCAAATTTATCTTCAAAAACAGTAGTAACAATTTCACCTTTTGTCTTTCCAATTGTTAGATATTCTTTACAATCAAATTTTGGTAATTTTTTTACATTTTCATCAGAATTAGAGAGTTGTTCGTTTTCTTTTTCTTCCGCATGAAGAAATAAAGAAAATTTTTTAGTCAAATTATTGGCATTGCTCGTTAGTAATTTTTTATTAAATGAGTGATAAGCAGAGTATAAAATATTAGATTTACCTCCACCATTAGCACCAACAATAACGTTTATTGGTTTGTAAAAACTTAAACAATCAGGTGGATTTTCTGGATCATCATGAATAAAACTCTTAACATTTTTGATTATAACTGCCATATGATAGTGCGATTTTGTCATGTTTAAACAAATAACTCATTTATTTATAATATTTATTAGAAATCTTTAAATTTCGTCAGTAAGTTTGGAGATGTAGGTTGTGAAAAACTACAAAATCAAAATAAATGGAAATTATAATAAATTTTTCTCCTTAGAATCCCTAATCAATGTACAGTGATTAGAGGCTAGGAGTCGTATCATCTTTTATGATTAGATACAAATAGATCATGAAAATAATTCTTCTAGAAATAATCTAATTAATGCCACCATTCGTTCGATTTCATCTGGTGTCGCTTCAATTTTATAAGAATGTGTTACAGCATCCTGGATAATCTTTGTATTTGTTAATTTTTTAACAGTGTTTTCTTTGATAAAATTTTCAGTTTCACATATATTGATCTTCTTTGGTAAACCATACTCTTTTCCAGTTGATTTATCTATTAGTCTATCAAGTTTTTGAATCATTCTAAACTTAATGTCTATCGAATCTGATATCAATTTTCTAGATAACATAGCTGTAGAATCCCATTGTAAATTAGCATAATTAAAATTTAATGAATTTATTGTTTTACTTAGTTTTGAAGGTATTTTCGCAATTATTTCAGCGGGGATTGCTGGTTTAATTTTTTTCAATTCGTCTTCCTTTTTCTTTAATGTTGCTCTAAGTTGAATGTTCTCTTTTTTGATTTGATCCATTTCTCTATCAAATGAACCTGTAAAACCCTCTATCATTGTTTTTAATTGACCAGTTGCCATAATGACGGAGGATAATAATCCTCTGAGATTTTCATCATCAGAGGTAAAAAAATCGGTATTAATATCAGGAAGTGCTAGATCTTTACCATGCTGATCCCTTGCTTCAGATAAGTTGTTCATTAGTTCTCTTAATACTAGATATCTATGGCGAAAATCCATACAGGAATGGTAAGAATATGTACCACTTTCAAGAACAGCAATTGCATCATCTCTTAATTGATCTGCCATTTTATGATACATATACAAAGCATTGCTCTTTGCATCTTGATCTTTATCTCTTTCCATCTTAAGCCTCTTTTAGGATGTTATTATAGATTCATATTTTATAAAATTATTACTCAAGATGAAATACCCCTTATAAACCTATTGAATTATGATTGTAGTCTCTGATCCTTATATGATTTTATGATTAGAGTATAAAATTTAAAAAATGATGTGATATTAACAAACTATATAGATAACCAATCTTTTACAAATTGTTCTAGTGGGGAGAGAAACATGAACAAATCCTCTAAAGTTCCAAAATATGTAGTTTATAGGGATGAAGCTTATCCTACTAGTTGGATTGAATTTGGCAATCCAAAAAAAATCTCTTATTACCTAACAAATAATAATAGAGAGAAACAATTTGTTGAACTTAATGCAACACAGTTAGAAGATTGGATAGAACAGCTAGTTAAAAATAAAGATGCAAGTAATCGTGTAGTAGTTTTTTCTCAGGATGTTATCCCTATAACTGTCTATCACGACAAATCTGATAATCTTTTAAGAGAATATTTATTTTATGGGGGAAGAATTGTTTGGATAGGTGACATCCCATTTTTTTCTTTAGGTTCAGATACTACTAAAATAAAAGTTGAGGTAGATGGGAAACCTGTAATTAAGGAGATAAAACAACCATTCAAATTGGGGATAAGACCAAATGATGTTTATGCAATATTTGGCGGAAGTCCTTCATTTGCTTTTTCAGATTTAAAAGTTAAAATTACAGAAAGTGGTGAAAAACACAAAATAAGACATAGATGGTATAGCATGAGACCAATGTGTCCTAAATTTATCTTGCCTTTTTGGCATCCATTTAAAAGAAGGAGACAAATACTTGCCAAGTCGGTTTTATCTCATCCACTACGGGAGGAAGAAGTTAATCCACAAAAATATCGTGGAGAGGGTTCTGATTCATTTTCTACAATAAAAGGTGCTACCGATTTTTTAGGTAATTTTATTAACCTTGCAATTGCCCTATTTGCACTTTCAGCTGTAACTGGCAGTATTGCTTGGAGTTTGAATATTTTAAGTTTAAGTCAAATCATAACCATTGGCTTTCCTGTATCACTTTTTATTTTAATTATATACACAATTTTAAAAAAATATCGAAGAAAAAGATATGCTAGTGCTTGGAAAAAGATTTTTGAAAATAATGGAGAGTTTATTAGAATCTGGGATTACAGACCTAAAGAAATACCTGAGGAAGTGATTGATGATCTTTATCAGGTTTCGATAAAAGATATAGATTAAGTATATACTATCTCTCTGATATTTTTTATGCCATCTTCTTCGACAGTTTCGATACTAATATGCTTCATAAATTGTTTTTCAAAATATTCTCTCGCCATGTCATCACTTACATGATCGTATCGGAGTGTTGTTACTGCTTTTTTAATCGCAGTTTTAGATTAAAATTTTATACTTAGTTGGTTTTCTATGATTAACATTTGTTATTGTAGTATTTATAAGTGAGTAACTGTTTTTATTATTTTATAAAAGGGTAGGTTGTTTTGGTGATTATTTACTCCCTGTTTGAGTCACTTTATAAATTGTATCTATTATAATCCGATTCATTATTACATTTGCCCTATGATGAAATACGAGGGTATTTATGAAACATAGAATCCTATAGTTTTATAATAAAATTAATTGGTGATTACAACTAGATTAAGCTCCTGTTATTGAAGATTAAACAAATTTACCTCAAGGGCTTTAAAAAAATTTTAAATTAAAAGATTTCAGAGGAACTCAATTTTTGTAATAGGTTTAGTTTGGTTAAAATTATACTATTCCTATTAATTTGAGTCCTTTTTATTATAGATAGTAATTGTTTACCAAGTTGAGGATATTTACCCTTTAAGTTCCCTTTTGTTAATACATTCCATATATCATTATATTACCCAAACCTGTCATCATTGAGACCTTGTTAAAACAATTATTGTATTGATTGGAATTGAAACTCAGAAATCATAGTTTTAGCAGTTTTTCCAGCAATGGGAAACGTTCTAAAAACCATTCATACCATAGATATGATGATACTCTGGTTCTTGGTATAGTTACTGTTAATGTTCCCCAATCACTTTCCTCGCCATTAATGTCCTTTGATTTGGCTTTTATATTATATGTACCTCGATTACTCCATTTATGGGTTTGTATTACTGCTACACCTGAACTATAAGGCCCAACCCAACCACTATTAGTTTTATCACCCCAATCAATATAATACGAAACTAGGGTGCCATCTGGATCTGTCGATACAAAAGTATAATCATAAGATGTTCTAACCTTTCCACTAGTAGGACCATCAATGGATGGTCTATCAGGTGGTTGATTTCCACTCCATATCTCCATTAAGGGATACCTATCCTGATTGTCACCACCAGATATAGGATATGGTATATCCCCTATGCCGTCACCATCGTTATCTGTACCATTATAGTCATCCCAGTAGTTCCCACCAGAAGGGTAACCATCATCCCAAGAGTTGTTACACTCATCAAATGCATTTTGGTTGTTATTGATGAAATTGTTATGATAAATCAAGCTGTCGTTAGAATAACCATAACTTGAAGAATAGTTTATAGATATTCCAATATTCGTATTGCCAACAATATTGTTTGCGGCAATTGTGTTGTTATCGCTACCTAACAATAAAATCCCATTCGAATTGTTCAGGATGCTGTTATAAAAGAAAGAGTTCCATGAACAAAACCTGACATTGATGCCAAAAGCAGTATTGTTTGAGATTATGTTTCTAGTAACTTCGTTGTTAGAGGAACCAAAAAGAAGAATACCTTCCACATGATTCGTGATAATATTATTAGATATAGTAGTCTTAGAAGAACGTAAAATATAGATGCCTACTTGCGTGTTGTTAACTATAACGTTATTAACAATCATATTATCTTCATCTGAATCCTCGGATTTGATAGCAACACAGTTTTCTTCGAATATATTGTCGGAGATAAAATTCTTTGAACCCTGCAGAAAGACGCCGTTGTTATTGCTTAAAAAATAGTTCCTAGAAATGAAGTTATTGTTTCCACCATAACCACAATAAATGGCATAATTACTACTTTTAAATGTATTCTCAATAATAGTATTGTCAAGATTAGGTCCAGAAAAACCAGCAGAAAGATATATGCTATACCATCTGTTATTATTTGTGAAATTGTTCCCTTTAATAAGATTTTGAGAACTTGATTCGAGTTTCATTCCAAAAAAATTATCGAAGATGTCATTTCCGCTAATATTATTTGTTGAAGCGTATTTCAGACCAACACCTGCATCGTTGTTTTTGATAATATTGTCAGTAATAGTTGTAAAACGTGAGTTAATGTATAAACCTGCTACAACATATGGTAGAGATACTCCTCCGCTATCCGAAATGGTAAATCCACTCATTTTCACCCCGTTGGCAAAAATACAAACAACATATTCTCCCTCTTCGTTACCGCTGATTATAGTCGTAGTTTTGTTTTCACCAATCAGATTGATTGATTTATTAACAATTAGATTCTCATAATAAGGTGAAATATGACCAAAGACAAATACAGTATCACCAGGATTCGCATCATCTATAGCATCCTGAATACTTGTATAATTGTTTGGTCCTGTTCCACCAACATACAAGGTGTTACCAGAACTGATTGTTAATAATGGTTTCTGAATATTATTTATAGCAACTGATGGAGTAATACTCATACAGATAAACAAAGCAATGATTCCCAATACAAGACTTATCTTAATAGTCTCATTATTCGTAACAACACCTCCAAAAGAGGGAATTGCTCTAAGAACCAATGAAACACATCAATATATGATGTTCTGCTCCTATCAATCCAGAACATATACTCACTCCACTCAGTCTCATGATCCCAGAGGTCCTTTGCTTTACATCTAATGAGATAACAACCTTTCTCATACCAAGTATGATTTACTGTTACTTCTAAACCAGCAGGATAAGGACCAATCCATTCCTCAAATGTTCCATCTCCCCATTCTATAAAGTAATAGAAATCTCTTTGTTCAAAGTCATCAATAACAAAGGTAAAATCATAATCCATTCCAACTTTACCATGGGCCGGTCCATAAATTATTGGTCTGTTTGGTGGAGGATTATCAAACGTCAAGGCAAAATCATAAGTAGTGTTTTCAGCAATGCTAAGTAATACCCATTCTGTTTTATATCCCTCCTTAGAACAAGTAGTATTCTTCATGCACCAGCATATACGGATATTAGTAACATGATAGAAACCTGATGAATCACTGTAATCCTCCTCGTATGAATCATGGAAATAAACTCTTACCAATGCCCCCTCTATTGGATTTCCAAATATATCATTAACATAACCAGATAGACTCCCATTATCATCTAAAGTAGTGGATGTTGTAGCATATGCTCCATTAGTAGGAACACAACTAATTCCTATTAACAATAAGATTATCCCAATTACAAGTATTTTACTCAACAAACCTCTCGGTTTATCCATACTTTTCATACCTCCTCCAATAATATCATCTCGCATTGAATATATAAAGGTTACAATAACTGAAAATCAATGAATTGAAACTACCTAACTCTACTAACCTTGACATTCCCTTATCAGCTTAATATCCCTAGCTTCCCTAACCATCCAATACTCATCACACTCAACCTCCAAAAACAAAACATCCCTTTTACCATCAACAACAATAGGCTGTTCAACCTTTAACTCTTTGAGTTCCTTAAACGAGATATTACCCCATTCTGCAAACTCCTTCCAACCATTCAAACAAACAAAACCAAAAAACGTATCCTTACCATCAAACTCAGCAATATACCAATCACTTCTACACAAAAAGAAATGCAGATAAATGAGCTTTTCACTTGCCTTAACACTTTCAGTTTCATACAACTTCGGAATCTTATCTAGTACCTTCTCATCAGGAATATTTAACATATAAGTTATAAAATTGTACCAGAATTAATACTTAAAAAACAATTTCATATCTATAAAAAGTTAATCACAAATAACATTCTCATGAGAACAAATCATGTTTTCCCAATCCTCCAAATAATATCTAGCATCTTCCATTTCTTCATAAAAATCACTATCCGCCCTTAATGCTAAGAACGCAACATATTGAAATTTGCTCATAACTGTAAGACCCTGCAACTTAATTTCTTGCACTTCAGGACTCAACAATGAATAATTGGAATATAAATCCAATCTATCACTAGTTATATTATACATATGACTTGCATATGGGTCTGGATTATCATTAAATCTAAATCTATAGGATAATTGGTCAACTAATACCTCAAATCCTTTGCAATCTGAAAGTGCCCAATCAAGGAATTCTTTATCCTCTGAGTTGTCTATTTCTGAAATGGGTAAATTATCATCATTCTGTGAATTTTCATTAGAAATACATCCCAAAAATAAAGATAAAAATAATACAATAACAAATGACAAAACTAATACACTTTTTCTCATATTCAATCCTCCACTCCATTTTATAATTATTTCACTAGTATTTACTACTTTTTATTGACCTTTTTAGTTGACCAAAAACATTGTCAAGTTTATTCAAGTGACAGAAAAAGTTGACATCATTGGTTGACAAAAATGACATTAGAAGGAAAAGGAAGATTTTGGGAACATACCAAGGGTAAACTAATTCTATATATACCTGCTGATGTGTATAAAGATTCACAATTTCCATTTAAGCCTAGTGAACAAGTTAAGGTAAAAATCGATTCTAAAAACAGATTAATAGTTGAAAAAATCAAATAAAACTATTCTAAGATTAATTTCTACCATCTTTAAGTGGTTTACATACTTTACAGTAATCTTTTAGTTCAAATCCATTTTCTTTTTCTCGACAATATTGTTTTAAAACTTCTATTTTCTGTGAACAGACTTTATATTGAGGGTTTTGAAAAACCCCTCATAGAAACCTCTTTATGTTCTTAAATCATTCCTGTTGTATAAGGAGTGATGGATGATGAGTTTTAACCGTTTTATTCTAGAAGAACAGTATAAAAAAGTGAAAGGTCTTGGAGAT
>DAOVGR010000037.1 GCA_030672305.1 Thermoplasmatales archaeon
GCCAGATAAAAAAACAGGCTTTCCTCCTAGAAACAGTAGAATTTCAATAGTTTTGTGTAGGTTTCAATCTGAAATTAAAATAGGTGAATTGAAAAGTTATCCAGTTGTCAAATAACATTATCGGCTTGCCGAACTACTGAATTGTTTATTAATTTTCTTAAGATTATATGTTACATTGTTATTTTCATATACCTGCATATACAACTGCTTATCCACCTGCTAATAAAGTATATAAGCTTTTCAGATATTAAAAGGGATTGCACTCTAAAAGTTGTTTAAGTTGCAACACATAGGAGGGATGTAAAGTAGATGGGAAAGAATATAATTATACATAGAATATTGAAGGATATTGATAAAGGAAGCATCGGAATTGGCGCGATGATTGTTTTTATTGCAATGGTTCTTGTCGCGGGTATTGCTGCTTCTGTTTTGATTCAAACGAGTACTACGCTTGAATCTCAAGCATTAGCAACAGGACGTGAAACTACTGCAGAGGTATCTAGTGGTATTGCTGTTGTTAGCATTGTTGGTAATAACAGTTCAGGTTCAATTCAGCATCTAGCTATAACGATAAGAACAAGAGGAGGATCTGATGACATTGACCTTGCTCAAACCGTTATAGAGATTTCTAACTCCTCAATAAAAAGTTTCTTGACTTACGATGACACAACTTGTATATTAGCAGATAATGTTAATGGAGAAATATTTGAAGATACATATTATCCAACAACTGCAACTTCCTTTACTATAATTGTGTTAGAAGATGCGGATGATTCGTGTAGTTCGTCGAGTAGTGCGGTAATTAACTCTGGAGATTATGTAATTCTTGGTGTTAACACAAATCTGTGTTTTGGTGGTTTAAACCCAAGAGAGGACATATGGGGATTGATTATGCCTGAGGAAGGCTCACCTGGTGTAATTAACTTCAGATGCCCGTCATCATTTACGCAGAGTGTTCTTGAATTACAATAAGGAGGATGATAAAGGATGAGAAATTTATTAGTAAATTTTAAGAAAAACGATATTGGATCAATCGGAATTGGCGCGATGATTGTTTTTATTGCAATGGTTCTTGTCGCGGGTATTGCTGCTTCTGTTTTGATTCAAACGAGTACTACACTTGAATCTCAGGCTCTGGCTACTGGTCGTGAAACGACTTATGAGGTTGCTGGTGGCATTGCCGTCTTTGATATAGAAGGACATGTTACTACAGATATTGATGCTCTAGCTATAACTGTGCGTGTAAGAGCCGGTTCTCCTAATATAGATCTCAATGAAACTATTATTTTACTAACTGATGGTACAGCAAACACATTATTGATGTATGATTTTGGTACTGCAACTCATTTTAACGACTCTGTTAACACATCTGATGGTGATGTTTTTGGTTTCGATTATGGTTCTCTAACAAATGAGGGATTTGGAATATTGGTACTTGAAGATGCTGACGGTTCAGTACAACAATATGCTCCTGTTATAAATACTGGAGACAAGGTAATGCTATTTGTTAACACTATAGCTTGCTTTGGAGGAGCTGGTATTATAGAACGAACAGATGTTTACGGATTTATTTATCCCGAACATGGATCTCCTGGTGTGATATCATTCCGAACACCAGCATCGTATCCTGATACCATTTATGACCTACAATGAGGAGGATGATGAGAGATGAGAAATTTATGTAAAATCCTAAAAAGGAAGGAACTAGGATCAATTGGAATTGGCGCGATGATAGTTTTTATTGCAATGGTTCTTGTCGCAGGTATTGCTGCTTCAGTCCTGATACAAACAAGCACCAAATTAGAAAGCCAGGCAATGGCAACTGGTCGTCAAACAGCAGATGAGGTTTCCAGTGGTATTGCGGTTTATGATGTGGTAGGATATGCAGATACATCAATTGATGGTGATCTTTCAAAGATGGCAATAATGATTAGGCCAAGAGCTGGAACAGATAGTATTGATCTTAGTCAGACATATGTTGAGTTAGCAGATGAAAATAAAAATGTCATCTTAAATTATACAAGTGCTTTTTATGCTGAGCCTGATGGACTAAATGATATCTTTAATGCATCTGTATTTCCTAATGCTAGTGGTCTCCCCGCCTCTCAGTTTGGATTACTTGTTGTTGAGGATGCAGATGACTCTTTAAAACAAGATACACCTGTGATGAACAAAGGGGATAAAGTATATATTTGTATTAACACAACTGGTACACATAATGACATAGCTGAAAGAGTAGAGGTTTTTGGGTATGTGGTTCCTGAATTAGGTTCACCTGGTGTAATATTTTTTAGGACTCCAGCTTCATATTCAGTTGACGTATTTGATCTGCAGTAATTAACTAAAAAGTAATAAATATCTTGTGTGGTCTTATACCACACTTCTCATTTTATTTTTTTCAATAGTCTGTACCATAATTTTTTATTCTATTATGTGATTCTTTTTTTTGGATGGGCTCTTCTTTTAAGTGCCTGGACCCATAATCTATTTGGGAGGTGAGGAGAGTTAAAATTACTTTAACTCGGAGGTTGTTTCTATTCGAAAAAAATGCTGCAATAGGAATAGGAGCATTAATCATATTTATTGCTATGATTCTTGTTGCTGGCATAACAGCATCTGTTATAATGCAAACTATGAATAGTTTAGAAGAACAAGCATTGCAAACAGGTCAAGAAACAATAAAAGATATTTCTAGCGGATTAAGAGTTACACAAGTTAGTGGGTACAATAATGGCTCCAGTATTTCTCAAATTGCCATATTTTTAAAAACTACTGCGGGCTCTGATTATATCGATTTAACATATACCTACATTTCTCTTTCAGATACATCCAATAGTATGATACTAAACTTAAATACAAGCATCTTTAGCAGTAATGTTTCTGGTGGTTTATTTGGTACATTGGATGATACTAAACTTACTGCAACAACATATGGATTAATAGTAGTTAGAGATGCTGATAGTTCATGCTCATCAACAAATCCTATTATTAATAATGATGATTTGGTGATTCTTTTAGTAAATAGTACTGCATGTTTTTTAGGACTTGATACAAGAACTGAAGTAACTGGAAATATTGTACCAGAATATGGGATAAGCGGTGTAATTAAGTTCACGACACCGAGTGCTTATATTAATACAATAATAGAATTACAAACATAGTTAGAAGAAATTTTTTTTATCCAAAAAATAGCTTTGCTATTTCATATAATTCCATATCAACAGTTTTGGATTTAGAAGTTGCTTCCTCAAGAGTGATATGAACAATTTTGTTTCCTTGAAGAGCAACCATTTTACCGAAATTCTCATCTTTTATTAGCTCAACAGCGGCCACACCAAATCTTGTGGCAAGGACTCTATCATGAGCTGTTGGGGTACCTCCTCTTTGAACATGACCCAATACAGTTACCCTTGTTTCTACCATCATATGTTTTTCTATTTCTTTTGCTAAGGTGTGTCCTATACCCCCAAGTCTAACATGACCAAACGCATCTTTTTCTTCTGTTTGAGTGATCAATCCTGCCTCTCCAATATTTTGATTAGATGACTCTTTATTATTAGTATTGGGAAAATCTTCAGCCTTTGGATAAGCTCCCTCTGCAACTGCTATTATACTAAATTTTTTACCTCGAGAATATCTATCTTTAAGACGCTGACAAACATCTTCTATAACAAAAGGTACTTCCGGAATTAATATTTCATCTGCTCCACCAGCTATTCCTGCTGTTGTCGCAATCCATCCAGTGTGCCTTCCCATAACCTCTACTACAATAACCCTGTGATGAGATTCAGCAGTGGTATGAAGACGATCTATGGCTTCCGTTACAATAGAAACAGCTGTGTCAAAACCAAATGTGTAATCTGTTCCTGATAAATCATTGTCTATAGTCTTTGGAATCCCAACAACGGATATTCCAATTTTATATAACTTACTAGCAACACTTAATGTATCATCTCCCCCAATTACGACTAGAGCATCAAGACCAAAATTCTTAATGTTTTCAACAATCCTCTGGACATCTTCCTTATTAGTAAAAGGATTTGTTCGCGAGGTTCCAATAATTGTACCACCTTTTGGAAGAATACCTGAAACAGAATAATCAGTAAGAAGTTCCATTTCGCCATTAATTAGTCCTTTCCATCCATTTTTTATACCAATGATCTCCCAGTCGTATTGTATTGATTTCCTAACTACTGCTCGGATAACAGCGTTTAATCCTGGACAATCTCCGCCTCCTGTTAAAACACCTATTTTTTTCATAAAATCAATCATCCCATTCAAATTATATCTTTTCAAATCCTTTATACTATATATTTTTATAATATTTTTTAGGTTGACAACATACCTCCAAAGCCTACCTCTACTATATAGCTTGTTATAGCTACAACCCAAACAAATGGAACAAAGAAGAGTAAAGTTAACAATTTGTGACTTCCCCGCAATAATCGTAATGTAAAAGCCATCATCAAACAATGAATTACAAGAACAAAGAATATTATTAGAAAATTTTGATTATAAATTACCGGATCAATGAAATTAAGTATAGCAGGAATGTTTATACGTTCTACATTTTCAAAAGGATTGCCAGTTTCCATCATTATAGTATTCAGATGTCTCCCTATTATAAGGGAAATATAAATTGCAAAGGATATCCCAAATGTAATACCGGCAAATAATGCGATAGAGGTATTCACAATAGTAAGTTTTTTAATACGGAGATCTCTAATTCTTCTAATATTTTCTGATATCATCCGTGAAACAATGCGGGAATTAGCAGCAGCATATGTAGCCTCACGGAACATTTCACTTGATCGTTGAACATAATTACTACCTGTATCTACACCAAACCAATCCCACGCAGCATCATCATCAATTCTTGTTCGTAATCTCCTATATAAATCTCTAATATGCCGTGTTAAGACACCATAATCTTTCTCACTTAGGTAATAAACTGATTCATTGATTTTTCCTCCTCTCATAGCAGAAATAGAGCCAAGTGCTGGTAAAAAACTAAGAAAATTCTTTTCTTTTCTTGAAATATTTGTTTCTATTATGTGAACCATGATTCCTGTAATTAGTAAAGGTGTTAAAGTAATTGCAATTGTGATCTCAAATGGTAAGATATGTAGAAATGTAAGTGATAGGTAATATTTTCCAAAAAATAAAATAGCACCGACTAAAAAAACTAATATAACAGATGATTTAAAAATCCTACTAATTTTTTCTTCTAATTCTCCTTTTTCACCTGTTACATGCCATATTTCGTCCTGTGGTATCATTGCCTTTAAAAGATACATCAGTAAACCTTCGCTTACTATGAGTAAAAATGATGCGAGATAAATGAACATGTTCATATCTTCAGCACCAATAATAATCGGTAATACTATTCCAAGAGACATCACAAAGATAATTGCAATCAACATAGCTACATAGACTTCATTGAGAATGATGACATTCTCATTACTTGCTTCATATATCGTTTTATATTCTTGCAGGACCGCCTCCTGCTCTGTTTCTATAAATTCTCTATGCTCTACACCGCTATCAAGACTCTGAGAAAAACGATCTAAAAAATCTTTGAGTATTTTACTTGGCGTTCTAGCTGATATAAAGCGAAATGTTTTTGATAATGGCATACACCATTGTGTTGATAATATACCTATTTTCTTAAGTTCAACTCCTAAAGCACCATATGCTTTTTTTCTCCCTAATATATTGATAATATCTCTAAGTGATAAATCAGAGATAGCTAAAACTCTGAGATGTGTAATAAAAAAATGCATCTTACCATTGATATCGTTCTCCTTATTTTTCCATGTAATATAAGGATAAAGAGCCCCGAGGAGTATAGGAACTATTCCTCCAACGATAAAGGACGTGGGATCTATATTTAAAGGAAATGGAACAATTATATTGAGTAGTACTGGCATCAAAAAAACAATTATTCCAATTATAATTAATGGAATTAATATGTTAGTGTAGTACTTCTTTGGGTCTTCAAGCCCTCGATAAGCTATTTTTAGTTCTTTTATAAAGTCTTTTTTCTTTTCGATTTCTTTTTTATCCTTTTTTGTTTTTTTTCTCTTTTTTTTATCTGCCATAACCTACTCACTTAAGCATTATTGGTAATCCCTTATCGCCCTCTCTATAATAACTCCATATAAACTGAGTTACTTCATAATAATCCATTATATCTTCCTCAACCATTTTGTCAAGAATTAATTTTCTTTTTTCATACTCTAAATATATTTCAGTTGGATCTGAGTATCCTGCAGTTTTAGCTATTTTTTCTTCTAATATGAAACTATTTCTGTTAGCCCTAAAACGATGTACATCATCGACAGGATCCCATTCAAAGGCATTTCTTGCCATTATCCCATCCACCTCTCTATTGTAACCCTCAATTTCGTCTATTGAGGTGGCTCTCCTTATAAGTTTCCCATTGCGATTTATAGCAAGTTGAATAATTACAAAATCTAAATTATCCATGAAGGTTTTTGGTACATTTATTGGATCTCCAGTAAATCTCTGAATAACTTTTGTTACAGAACCTGCGTGAAATGTGGTCATACAAGGATGTCCAGTTTGCATAGCCTGAAATACAATACTTCCTTCTGCACCTCTAACCTCCCCAGGAATAATGTAATCTGGTCTAGATCTTAGTGCAGCTTTTAAAAGATCAAATAAATCTACTCTTCCTTCTTCAGGTCCCGCTGTTTTTGTTAGCAATTGTTGCCATACAGTATGTGGTACTTGCATTTCAGGTGTAGACTCTGCAGTGTATATCTTTTTATCAGGTGGTATAAATGGAATTATCGCATTCATTGTAGTTGTTTTACCACATGCAGTTCCACCACATATGAAAAAACTTCGCCCATATTGTAAACAAAGCCATAGATATGCTGAGATACCTGAGCTGAGGGTTTTCCATTTGATTAGCTGAGTAATGCTGATGGGAGTTTCTGAAAATCTCCTAATAGTCATGCTAGGTCCCTGGAGACTTATCGAATCGCTGTAGATGATGTTTCCTCTACTTCCATCGGGTAAAACTCCATCAGCTATGGGGTGTCCTTCACTTACGGGTGTACCCATTTTTTCGCTAATCTTTCTTGCAAAAAGGTGCCCGTCCTCATCATTGATTTCAACATTGGTTTTAATCATACCAAAGACTTTATGGGTTAGGTGAATTTTATGTCCAGTTACTATATGAATATCTTCTAAATAAGGATCTCTCATAAAACATTCAATAGGCCCTCCACCCACTAAATTTTTTATTAGATAATATTCTATATTATTTTTTTGCAAAGAAGTTGCTTTTATCTTATCACTTTTAGATGATTTAATTAATTTACTTTTTTTTAAAGATGCTGTCTTAACTGCTTTTTCATCAATTTCAATAATATCGCCGATTAAATCTTGAAGTACTTCTCTAAGCTCTTCATCTGTAATGGCACTCTTTTTTTTGGGGGCATATTTAATTATTAATTTTTGCAATTCATCATATTTTATTTGTTCATTATTGTTCAATAGAGGTTCGATAGCATGATACTCTAACTCGTCCATATCTCTCGTTTTATATACATGGATAAATATTGAACCCTTGCCAGGATAAATTAAATTTGGATATTCTTCGTCTCCAGCCTCATAAGGCAATACTGAATAAAATACAGGTTCTTTCATTCTTCTTTTAATATATTCACAATATTTTTTTAGATGTGAATGTTTTTGAAGCAATAATTCCTTTGATTTGTCATCCATTTTTGACATTTTATCTCTATTTATGTATACAAGTTATAATCCTTAGCTTACTAAATATCGGATGCTCACTTGACCTACTCGTCTATTTATTTTTTTTAAATTGATATAGGTAATGATTGAACTCCTTCTCTATAGAACGTCCAGATGAATTCGACGACTTCATAATAATCAAATATTTTTTCCTCTACCATCCTCTCCAAAATATGCTTCCGAAGGTCGTACTCATCATATATTTGCATAGGATCTTCATATCCTGCCATTGGCGCAATACGTTGTTCTAAAATGTAGCTATTTCTGTTTGCCTTAAACATATGAACATCATCCACAGCATTCCACTCAAATGCCTTTCTTGACATAATTCCGTCTACTTCTTTATTATATCCTTCTATTTCATCGACTGATAGTACCCGTCTAATTCTTTTACCTTTACGTTCAACAGCCATCTGTATTAGAACTACGTCTAAGTTGTCCATGAAGGTTTTAGGTATATTAATGGGATGTCCGGTAAAACGCTGTATTACTTTTGTTACAGAACCTGCGTGAAATGTTGTTATAACTGGATGTCCAGTTTGCATAGCCTGAAATACAACCCGGCCTTCAGCACCTCTAGTTTCACCGGGAACAATATAATCTGGTCTTGATCTGAGTCCTGCTCTTAAAAGATCACCTTCATCAACGTGCCCCTCCTTTGGTCCCGTAGATCTTGTCAATAATTGTTGCCAAACGGCATGAGGTAACTTTACTTCAGGTGTATTTTCAACAGAATATATTTTTTTATCGGGTGGAATAAACGGAAAAATAGCATTTGAAGAAGTTGTCTTCCCAGATGCAGTTTCACCACAGATAAAAATACTTCGCCCATATTGTAGACAAAGCCATAGATAGGCACCAATACCTGCATTAAATGTTCCCCAATTAATTAGCTGTGTAATGCTGATTGGGGTTTCACTAAATTTTCGAACAGTCATACTTGGACCTTTAATACTTACATCTTTACTATAAATGATATTAACCCTACTCCCATCTGGAAGCGTACCATCTGCAATAGGTTGTCCTTCACTTACAGGGCTACCAATTTTTTCTGCAAATTCTTGTGAAAATCTATTTGCCCATGATTTATCGATGTGAATATTTGTCTTAACCATATCAAAAACCTTATGGATAAGATAGACATTTTCTCCCGTTATAATATGAATATCTTCGATATATGGATCTCTCATAAAAGGCTCAAGTGGTCCACCACCTACAATGTTTTTAATTATATGGTAGTCAATTGTCATTTTCTCGACAGTGGTAACTTTTATTTTACCTACTTTAGTTTTTAGTAATTTTCCACCAGATTTTTCATCTATTACAGTAGTTTTCTCAATGTATTCTCTAATTGCTTTTCTTAAATCACTTTGAGTTTTAATATCTGTTTTTAGATGTGCTTTTTCATATATTAATTCAAGAATTTGATCAAGTTTTTCTTTTGTCTTTTTATCTAAAATTGGTGTTATAGCGTGATATTCTGGTTTCTCCATATCCGTTTTCTGATATACATGAATAAAAACCAAACCTTTAGTAGCATATATTAAATTTGGATATACCTCTTCTTTAACGTCCATTGGTAATTTACTATAAAATATTGGTCTTTTCATCTTTTTTTCGATTTCTGTTATATACTTTTTAAGATGGGGATTATCTTTCAAAAGTTTTTCAGCTTCAGCTTTTTCTATATGCGTCATACTTCCCACTTTTTAGAATGCTACCCCACTTGTTTCAATGGTTAATCCGACACTAGGTCTAACAGAAAAAGTAGTCAATGGTTCATATTTATGTCTAGCGCCATTATATTTTTCAATGTAAATATTATGAACTATACCTACCCCAGGCATTGATTCGCGAGTAATTTTAAAATGAATATCACAAAGCATCTGAAATGAGCTATGAATTCGTTCAGACCATTCATTGGGATTTCCAGTTACCCATATCATTTTTCCAGACCCTTTTAATCGATTAAAAAAATTTGTTAAATCTATTAAATTTTTTTCATTTAGACTTTCTACTAAAAGCGTTGATAGTGAATCTATAAATATTATTTCGGGATCGAAGAGTTTCTTAGTAGTAATTAATCCCTCCATAAATGTTTTTTTAGGTTTTGTTTCTGCTAACATTACTTCGGTAGATATAAAAAATAGCTTACCTTTGATTAGGTACTTCCTCATATCATACCCTACTGAGGCAACTTGTCTGAGAAAACTTTTTATAGTGTATTGCGTAGAAATATAAGAACACGATGAACCATTTCTTAATAAACTATAACAAAATCTCTGGCAAAAAATACTCTTTCCAGTACCTTCTTTTCCCTCTATAAATATTAAGGTTCCATCAGGGAAGTCCCTTCCAAATCTCTGAGCAAAACCATCTTTTTCTCCTTTTCTTTCTAATATTATAGATTTACTTGTCATATGTACTTATCCCATCCATTTTTTTTTAAATTGTAAAAATAAATTCATCCACTATATCTAGAGGTCCAACAGCTCTTAACGTATGATCTCCTGTAGATATTTCGCTATTATCTACAAACAAAGTTGTGACTTTATCAGGTTGAATTGAATTATCTGAAAAATAATAATTTACTGAGACTACAATTTCTCCATCTATAAATATATTAAATGTTTCGTTTGTTGTAGCTAGCGCTCTAATACCGATATTTTTAACATAAAAGAGATAGTCACTTACCAATGTAGGAATATCATCTGGATCATTAATTATTTTAAATTTTGTGTCTAAATTTTCTTCTATTCTTTTTCCTCTTTCTGAAAAACTTGTCATTACATCGTTTATTACTGCAATAAAAACTCCTGATACAGCACTAGCAATAATTACAGATGCTATGAAGAATATCACATGAGTACCAGATAGACTAAATCCCATTTTTTATCACTTTTCTATTTAATCAGGGTAAAGTAAATTCATAATAATCTGCTATTCCATTATTTGTTACAACCTTTAATCTCCTAATTCCTAAGCCAGAAAGACTTGATACATTAAAATATGCTTTATTTTCAGGATGAATATAAGATTTAGAACAAGTAAAATTGTTTTTAGTCCCATTTATCAAAATATCAAAAAAGGCTGTTTGTAATGTAATGCTACCAGTATTTTCAACAGTTATATTTATATCATAGTTGGATCCATTAATTTCATTACTCACGTCTGTAATATTTATATCAGTTTGTACTTGGGTGATAGCTCTATCTCTCATATCATCAAATGCATCATGTACATCAGTTATTGTTGGTATTGTAGTGCTCACAATTATTTCGATACTCATTAATATTGATACACCAATAATTGCAGCAGCACCCACTAGTGAGAATCCCATTTCACACTCCACCTCCTATTATTGAGTGTCTCTGTTTAAGTCCCCTCTTATTAGTTAATGTATTAATTGATAACAAAAAACCAGTAAATAAATATTTTTATTAAATGAAATGCCGAGTAATAATAAACTCAATCTTTGTTTAACAATGAATTATAAGAGAATTAATTATTTTTTAGATTTAATTTTCAAATTAATTGTACTGTAGGATTCTCTTGAAATCTCTTGTATATTTTCGTATATCAGTTTTTCCTTAAATATCTCTTTTAGTTTTTCAAATGCTTTTGGATGTTTTCTTTCTAAATAACCTATTTGATTATATTTAAAACCTAATTCTTTTTCTAGCCAATACAAAAATTCTCCATAAAGTTTTTTATCTGGTTTTTCGATTTTATCAATCAATAATTTTACTTCTTTAGATTTTTTTTGTTTCTTATAAGGCAGTATGAGATTTTGCTTCCAATACCAATTATTTGCATCTTCAAAACTGATTATATTTTTATAAAGATGTCCATACTTTTTAATCCATAAGTATGTGGCTGTTCTATGAACTGGTTTTTTACCTATCATCTTTAAATATCTATTCACATAACTTGAAAATCCTTTTTTTTCTTTAAAATCCTTGTATCGATATAGCATTAATGCAATGAATTCAAAGGGTATTGATACTGGTGGATATCCTTTTTTAATATTGTTTGAATATATAGGATTTGCATCATTTCCAAAAGTTCTCTTACAATTTTTACATTTAAATCTCTTTTTTTTAGAACTTGAATATCCATTTATTACAAAGTCTATACTATAACAATGTGGACATTTCATAATGATTATTAATATCTCTAAATATATAAACTTATCACACGAAATCATCAATTTTTCAATATTTTTAATATAAAAAGTAGGTGTTATTCGATAAATAAGGAGATGAAAAAATATGCTAAAGAAAAAAACATCGAATAAATATAATGAAGAGCAATCATGGGACATTCTTAATGATTATGAGCAAGAAAGAAGTGATAATATACAGGAAATAATAAAACAGTTAAATGAAGTGGAGAAATTAATAAAAAAAGTGGATGTAATAGAAAGTAAAATCGATTTTTTAAAGAATGAATTACCAATCTAACTTAAATTATATCTTAGGAAAATATGAATCAAAAATATAATTTCTTTTTCTTTTTTTTGTTTCGAGTAATACTTATTTTGGTACTTTTTAAGATTGGGCGGGATTGTATATGACTGATTTAGTAAGTAAGATATTGAGCAATAAATCTCAGGAGAATGTAACTAGACTTTTAGAAGGAAATATTCTCCATCTTCACAAGTATGATGAATATATGATTAATGAAAGTAGAAAGGAGACTACAAGAGCAAACAATCTTAGGAATATCATGCTTGTAACTTTGGAAATACCTAAACTTTATGAATCTTGGAGTAAAAATGATGTTGAGAATTACTTTACACGGTTATCAACAGATTCAAAAATACAAGTTTCAGCTTATACTAGGGAGATTAGAAAAGCAATTGTTACTAAATATTTCAGATGGTTTTATAAGAAAACAAGTAAGGATGCTGCGCCAGAAGTTGTTAGTGGTCTTAAAATAAATCATAAAGCTTATGATAAGTTCATAAATCCTAATGATTTTCTAACTGAAGATGAAGTAAAATTATTAGTTGATATTTGTGACCATCCTCGTGATAGTTGCTTTATAATGGTATTGTATGAGTCAGGTGCGAGGATTACTGAGATTTTATCGCTTAATATAAAGGATGTTAAATTCCTAGGAGACTCTGTTAAAATTTATATTCGGAAGTCTAAAACAGTAAGACGACCAGTTGATTTACTATTATCAGTTCCTTATTTGCAGGCGTGGTTACAAAAGCATCCAGATAAAAACAATCCTGATGCTCCTTTGTTTATTTCGTTTAGTCCTTCTTGTTATGGTACAAGGCTTATGTCTCATTCGACTTTAGAGATTCTTCAGAAACTTAAAAAAAGATGTGGTATAACTAAAAAAATTAATCATCATCTGTTCAGGCATATGGCTATCACAAGGTGTCTGTTATCTGGTATGCCTCATGCTGTTGTTAAGAGACGATTTGGTTTATCGAATAATACTAACATGCTTGAGCGTTATTGTTGGATATCTGATGATGATGTTGAGGATTCTTATAGGGTTGCTTGTGGTTATGAACCAAATAAAGCGAGTAGAAACAGTATTGAAACCTTGAAGCCTAAGAAGTGTTGGAGATGTGGTTCTTCTAATCCTGTTACTAATAAATATTGTAATAGTTGTTTTACCAATCTGGATTATGAGTCAGTTGGACATGACCTTGATGTTTTAGAAATGGTCAAAACAAGGTTTGCTGAGTTGGAAGGTGTAGATATTGACAAGATGCTTGTTCATTATCAACATCTTAAGGCTGAGACTAAGGATATGCAGAGATTATTGGATTGTTTTGATGGCAATAATGAGGTCAAAATCAGTTTAGTTCGTAAACAACTTGGTTTGAGTGATGATGATGCTTTGGAGATTCTTCAATACTTGGTTTCTGCTGAGCAAATCACTTTTGATAAGGATATGATTTATCTTAAGGATAAGGAGGAGTTTAGGAAGTTTATATCTATACAAAAGCGGTATATTAGTTTTAACAGTGATTAACTTGGTTCAAATGAGGTAATATATTATTATTAGGAAAATGAAAACTCATTGGGAGGGGGATTAATTACGAAGCATTCAGCATGAAAATTAGCGAATTAATAATTTTATAATTAAAAAAAAATTTAGGAGGTTTTTGAAATGAATAATATATGTGACGAGAAAGAGGATTTTGTAGAAAAATTAACAAGTTTTATAGTAAGAAATGTAGAAATGGTTCAGGAAGAATGGGCGCGATTGTTGGCAATATCATTGCTTTCAACTTTTCTTGGTGATATACAGATTGTTAAAAAACCACCGGTGAAACTTAATTTGTATATTCTAATGATTGCATCGTCTGGAACTAGGAAATCTTTACCGATAATACATGTTATTCAGAAGATATTGAAAAAAGTTGGTGAAAAATTAAGTAAGGAGTTTATGTTACCAACAAAGTCATCTGTTGAGGGTTTTATTAAAGATTTGGTGGATAACGAGCAAAAAGATGGTGTGATTATTTCTCATGAGTTTAGTGGTGTTTTTAAAAAATCAAGAGAAACTGGCTATCAGTCAGATGCTTTGGAATTTATGTCTGAAAACTATGATGGAATAGGATATGATAGAAGTACAATTTCTCATGGTAAACAGAAGCTCGATAATATATACATTGGTATCTTGGCTTGTTCGACTCCGTATTTTTTGAAGAAGATGGATGAAGATTTCTTTATACAAGGAACAGGTAATAGGTTTCTGTTCAATTATTTTGATATTAAAAATTTTAAAATTCCCAGTAAAGATGAAGAGCAAATGATTAAGGATATTGGAAAAATTTTTTCATCTAAGGGTTATGATAGATATAATCTCGGTATTGATAATTTTTCTAATGAACTTTGTAAGTTGTATAAAAATTTACATGGCGATAAAGCATTATTGAGAGATTTAAAAGTATCTGAACAAGCAGCAATTGAATGGCGAAAATATGAAATTCAAGCTTTGGAGAAATGGAAGGAACTATTGACTGATGTTTTCAATTGGAAAGGACAAATAATTAATAGATATCCTTTAACTGTTTTAAAACTAGCAGGTATTTATTGTATTAGTAGAAATTTCAGAAAAATTATTGATGCAGAAAGTAAGAGTGAATTGGAAGATATCTTAATTAAAAGTAAAGATGTTAAAAGAGCTATTAAAACAGTGATGACTCACCATAAGCATTTCAAGGAACTGTTAGAAATCAAGGAAAGGGCAAACATTGATATCAGTAAAAAAATCAAAATGGAAGAGAGAGCTTATGCAGCTTTGAGGTCTTTACTAAAGTTTCCAAATCACATGGCAAATCAAAGTCAACTTAGAGAACGTCAAGATGTTACAACTAGTCCAAATACTTTCCAAACATATATTGATATTGGTTTAAAAGAAGGTTGGATTGAGGAAGTAGATAAATCTACAATTAAGAACAATGATGAAAGAGAGAGACTTAAGGTTAAAACTAGGGCTAAAGTATATCGATGGATTCATTAATTATTCTCTCTTTTTTTATTCTTTTTCAATAAAATACTTCTCCAGTTAGGAACTTGGTTCCGTTCCTTTTATGTAAAAGTTATTTTATTATTTTATTCTTATTTTATCTATAATAAAATAGTTAGTTGTTTTGGATTTTTTGAGATATTTTATTTTTAAGAGGGAGTAATAAATTAATAAAATAGTTAGTTTCTATCTATTTTTTTATTTTATTGTATTATTGTTTTTTTTCTAATCTCTAATTTATTCTAGGTAATAAAATAGTGAGTTTTTTCTCCTAAGGTTAAACCTAAACCTGCCTTGTCCATTTTATAATATAACTATAAACTCTTTTTTGGAAATATTTTATTATTATATTATAATATAATAACTATTTTATCAGTTGGTGCTTGTGATTATTATTGAAATTAATTAATTTTATATAACTCTTAAATGTTTTCATATTGAATATGAATGATGATGTAACTCCAATTAATTTAGATGAAAGGAGTTTTACACCTTTTGTGCTTATATTAGTTATATTAAGTGTTATAATTTTGATTTTTTTTATTTATCTGGTTTTAAATGAAGATATGCATTCTGGAGAAATAATCGGAATCATTAGCTTTATTGCTACCTTATTTGCAATATATTTTGCATATAGAGCATCCCAAAAAACTTCTAGAAAACTCGATAAAATTTCATGGGCAATAAACAAAATAAAAAATATTTCAAGTCAATTTAAAGTAAAATTCACAAAAAAAGAATATAAGGAAAACATAAAAAATCAAGTTGTACTAGCTAAAAGCATTGAGCAAATACTCAAAAATTTTGGAATTCCTTATGCTCCTGAATATCGCATATCAATAAAAGGAACAATAATAAGGCCAGATTTTGTAATTTTTATAAAAAATAAACGGATTCCTATTGAATTGAAAATATATCCTAAAAGAATAGCTCTACCTATTTCAAAACAACGTATTGATATTATAAAAAATCAGATGAAAAGATATATGGATGCCCTAATAGTAAGTGAATCAATATTAATAATTTGGAATCCAGAAATTACTCCAAGAGCAAAAGAAAAGCTTGAACGTATAGATAATAAAATAATACATTTAGTAAACAATGAAAAAATAGAAGAAATTGAAAGAAAACTCGAAGACTTATTAATGGCTTATAAAATTTAATTAATAGGAAACTAATATTAAACATCCCTTTTGCCTTTTCAGGAGCAATAATATTATGATTGTATCCAATTTATAGTATCAAACATTCTTCATAATTGTATTAACGACTTTATAAAAGGGTACGTTGTTTGGGTGATTATTTACTCCTTGTTTGAGTCATTTTATAAATTGAATCTATTATAATTCGATTCATTATTACAAATAGCCCAAATATCAAAATACAAGGTTATACGTGAAACAAATGAATCCTATAGTTTTATAATAAAATTAAAGGATGATTACAACTAGATTTGAATCCTCGTTATTAAGATATAACAATTTTTAATCTAGAACTTTAAAAAGAATAGGAATTATAGGATTTCAGAGGAACTCAATTTTTGTAATAGGTTAAGTTTGGTTAAAATTATACTATTCCTTTTAATTTGAGTCCTTTTTATTATAGATAGTAATTGTTTACCAAGTTGAGGATACTTATCCTTTAAGTTCCCTTTTGTTAATACATTCCATATATCATTATATTACCCAAACCTGTCATCATTGAGACCATGTTAAAACAATTATAGTGCTGATGGAAATTGAAACTCAGAAATCATAGTTTTAGCAGTCTTTCAAGCATTGGGAAACGTTCCAAAAACCATTGATACCATAGATAAGATGATGCTCTGGTTCTTGGTCTTCCATCTTTATCGGTCTTAATCAACCAGATATCACTATTACCAGCACCAAATGAATGTGTGTAACCTGTTATGATGTATCCTCCATCAGTTGTCTGCTGAACAGAACGACCACTATCATGCTCTGTTCCTCCGAAAGTCTTATTCCACATCTCATTACCAACTTTATCTGTCTTTATTAACCAAACATCACCACCAGAACCAAATGAACCTGTTCCTCCTGTTATGATGTAACCATTATCAGTGGTCTGCTGACCACAATAAGCCTTGTCTTCATGTTTTCCTCCGAAATTCTTACTCCATATCTTAAAACCCATGCTATTGGTCTTAATCAACCAGACGTCATAAGCACCAGCACCAAATGAACGCGTATATCCTGTTATGATGTATCCTCCATCATTTGTCTGCTGAATACACTCACCTACGTCCCAATCTGTCCATCCAAATGTTTTCATAAAAGTTCCATCAACATATTGAGGATTACCAGAAGATATTGGTATAGATGACTTCTTTACATTATCTATAGCAACTGATGAAGTAATACTCATACAAATAAACAAGAGGATTATGGTAATAACTATAGTTTTACCAAAAATGCCACTCTGATTTACCATTCTTTGATACCTCCCTCTAATAAATTAATCAGATAAAGAGTATATAAATGTTTTAGATGGATAGTGTGTCTTTGTAATATAAACTTACAATAGATATAAGGAGAAAGTAGGATGTTCATATACAGTTTATCCTACATTATTTTTATCATAATTAATATTCAGTTATCAAAATTCCAATAGGTAAATAATGAAAGAAACCTAAATTTGGAAATGATATACTTTCATTTCCTTTAGGAGTTATTATATTAATTGTATAATTATGCCCTCTTGGAACAAATTTAAATAGATAATAACCAAATATTCTTGCCTTCTCTTCTATTACTTCGCCTGTATCATAGTCAATTAATTCAAATTTAACATTCCAAGCTAACCTTGTCTCTCTTGCAAAGAAATATATGTAAAAAACAAAGCATGAAATAAATCCTAAACCTTTATCTCTAAATGTATTTTCATTATCAGATTTCATATTAACTGATACATCATTTGCTACACTTGGTTGTATAGCAAGTCCAATAAACAATAAGATAGTAGCAACTACAAGTCCTTTACTTAACATTCTATCTTTCATATTCAAACATCTATATCATATGGTTCTTTTGCTGGGAACCAGTCAATATTTATCCAATTTATCGTAAATGATCCATCGTAATAATGAAAAGTGATTTTTCCAAAGATTATTTTCGGTAAAAAAGGAATTATAGTGTCCCAATAATTTCTAAACCAAACATTACGATACGGTCTACCAATATGGTGAAATGTAGAACTATTCTCATTTTTCTTAAAGTTATTACTGGTAATTCGATTTTTTGACGAATCTTCCAGATAAATGTCAGGATTGTTACCTTGGAAGATATTCAACGAAATGAGATTATTATGAGAATGTTTGAGAACAAAACCATCATTTTTATTATCTTTAATAATATTGTTATTTATATTTGAATCATGGAGTTGATTGAAAACGAATCCAAAATTGTTATCTTCGATTAGATTATAGGTAAAGTGGTTACGATAGAGATCTCCGTACATTTTAATTGCATATCCATTTTCTCTAATTGTATTCCTGGTGATAATGTTGCCAGGAGTATCATATACGATAAAAATACCAGATTCAGAACAACTTTCAATATTATTATGTTCAATAAGATGGTAACCCGAAGAGGGAAGAAGATGTATACCTATTTTACATCCACGGATATAATTATCGATTACGTAATTTGAAAACCCCAAAACACGAATACCATCACCTCCAAGAATAATGTTATCAATCGCGCGATTATTGGTTCCTTCAAGACGAAGAGCTGCCCCTTGATGAGTAAATCCAGTATGAACATTACCGCATGCTGTGTGACTGATATATCCTTGTTTGATGAAGGTATTATTTTTATCTTCTCCTATGAAACGAACTGATTTGTGAATTGAAATTCCTCCTGCATAGTAGGTTCCTTTTGAAAAATGTATAGTATCTCCATGTGAAGAAGCAAACTTAACTTGACTGATGCTTATAAAAGGATGGTCTATCGTTCCAATTCCCCCAATCATAGCATCGTCATCAACATATATGGTTTTGGTATCATCCCATAAAAACATGATATTCTCAATATAGTTGTTGTTAAGATATGCCACTATTTCTCGTGAAACGACCTGACGATTAGGTGATTCAAATGTTGCCAGAACATTAATATTTCCATTACCATTGAGATCACCTACAGTAATTCTAAAAGTGTCACTTGCGTTTAATAATGGAATAATACCGTTTGTAGTTAGATGCATTGCTCCTGTTATATTGAGCCACCAGTAAATATTGGATTCATCACATCCACCATTATTTAAAAGAGATGCCTTAATTTCATCTCTACCAGTAATTGAGGGAATCTGAATATCTGGGGCAATCGTATAGCTACGGAGGGGAGAGATCGATAAATCAATGTATTCCCCAAGATTTTTTTCATAGAGAACTTGTGATGCACAATCAGAAATTGTTGCTGCTTTATATTCAGTGACAACATCAGTATCGATAAGTATTGGCTCACTCCAGGTAAATCCTCCATCCTCCGTCAGTGTTTTATATAATATCTCATTTTTTATGAATGTGCAAATGAAAGTATTATTAGTGACATATTCAATTTCTGGAAAACATTCATTTTCTCCTAATAAAGTAAGAAATGATTTTTGAAAGGTATTGAGACCATCTGTGGAACGAAGACAGACGATGTCTGTGTTTCCGTTTTCCTCTGTCTCTGCAAGGATTAGAACTGTGTCATCATTTGCAGCAATAACAGGATATTGTAATCCTTCTGCCCCTTGTAATTCAAAAAGATTGTCATCTCCACCTTGAAGATCTAAAAAATCTTTTACCCGTGCATAAAGTTTCCATGTTTCATCGGTAGTATCATAACAGTCATATATAGCAAAAATCTTATGAGTGATCCTATCAATGTCAATATCTGTATGATAACAATTTTCAACAACATAATAACTCATTCTAAATAAGTAAGCTGAGGGAATTTCTGGATATAAAAGAAGGGGAACATTGTTATGGGACGAAATATTCATGGTGTAGGAGGCAGCACCCCAGTAGTATGAGTTTTGTGTTATGTTATCGCAGGCAATAGCTGCATCTCTCATTTCACCTAATGGGGGTGCATGTGGAAGATCGGAAGTAATTTCATAGATCTGATAGGACATAGGAAATTCTGGATCTTTTGGATTTTCACATCGAAAGAAACGAATGACGTCTCCACTAGGATCATCATGACTAGTTACAAGAGTCCCACAGAAAATTCTCTGATCCCAATGTTCAATAGTTGGATAATCACCTCCAAAAGAACGTGAAAATCCCTCCTCATAAGTTCGTCCATCATCATTGGAATAGGTCCATACTATTTGTCCAAGTTCTTCATCACGATAGGCAGCCATATGAATTCCAGTATCTGTACGAGCAAACGCAGGATGTATCTTATCTGTAGACCTTTTGCCTGGTAGTGCTTTTATTTCTGTTTGATTTGTATTTGCAAAGGGCTGTTCAATTTGTTTATAGGATATAGGAATGTCGATCAATTTTGCATTACTTTTTAAAACATTTAGTTCTTGATTTGCCAATATGTTCTCTTTTACGTCATTCAAAACTGTGTTTGCTTGGATTGATGGAATAGTATTCATTCCAATAAACAATACTAATATCCCAACTACCAGAGTTTTACTTACCAAACCACTCTTATTTTCCATATTTTCATACCTCCTCCAATAATATCATCCATTAGTGGATATTTAAATGTTACAATCTATATATCATATGGTTCTTTTGCTGGACGCCAATCAAAATTAAATGGTATTGGGGTATAGAGACGTCTCTCACGATAAATAATATAAGGTTTTGAACTCTCAGATGGAAGATTTTTTCTAGGAAACCAATAATTTCCTTTCCAATTTTGCCAGTTACACCACATAAATGTTGCATGTGTGTAATTATCTTCTCCGTTGTTATAAAAATTATTCTTGGTTATTATATTGAATTCTCCTTGATAAGTGTACAATCCATATTTCCAGTTGTTTCTCATTTCATTGTTGATTACTTTAGTGAAAAAATCACTTACAAAAATACCACGGAGATTATCAATTAATAGATTTTCTTTAACTGTACAAAATAAATTATTTAGCATCGCTATTCCAGATAAACCATTGTTTATTGCAATGTTTCCAATTATCGAACTCCAGATATTTTCAGTTACTTTTAATCCTGTTCTGCTATTATTTTCAAAGATATTATAAGCTATAATATTTCGTCTTGCACGTGGTTTATCAGCAATAAAACCAGATTGAAAATACATACCAATTATATGATTTCTTATTCTACAATGATGAATATTATTATGAGATGAAGTTACCATTAATCCATAAGTTTCATTACTATTTTGAATAGTAAAACCACTGAAATCCACACCATCAGCAGAGATAATCACTATAGTTTCATTAGAAAAGTTACCATCAATAATTGTAGTATCTCTGTTCTCACCAATAATAGTTAATGTCTTGTAAACCAATATATGTTCATAGTAAGGTGAAGAGTCATCATATACAAAAATAGTAAAATACTCCCATGCATCATCAATAGCATCTTGAATTGAACTATAATTCCCAGGTCCTGTTCCACCTACATAAAGAATATTACCAGAGCTGATTGGTATAGAAGATTCCCTTTCTACTATAGTACCTAATGATGTATTCGCACATATTCCAATAAACAAAAAGATTATTCCAATTACAAGGATTTTCTTCATATTTCACTCCCAATCTATATTACCAATTGCAAATCCACT
>DAOVGR010000059.1 GCA_030672305.1 Thermoplasmatales archaeon
AAGATCATGTGAAAGACTAGAAAACTATATGAATGACTGTATATATTTTGAAAAATTAGATAAAGAAAGTCAAATAGCAATTGCTATATCATACTATGAAAGAAGAATTCAATAATGGAAAAAATAATATACTTAATTATATGTGGAGATTTCTATATATACACTATAATAGATGATTTTCTAAAATATAATCCCCCTTGTAAAGAATGCCTTGTTCAACCTGCATGTTTAGAAGGTATAAGTCTTTATAAAAGTGGTAAGGAAAAGAAATTTTTCTGTTCTCATACAAGTGTATGTGAAAAATTGAAAGAGTTTCTTGAGAATAATTATTTATTTGAAAAAATAGATATAAATAAAATATGAAAGAGGTTATTAAAATGAGTATAGAAATGAGAAAAATCAAATATGAAAGTGATAAATTTTTTGGTATTATTATGGGAGAATCTCCACCAATAAATAATGTTTTAATATATACCAGATATAATAATTTTATGGAACATAACCCACCTTGTAAAAAATGTCTTATACAGAATATGTGTATAAGGGAAAATATAGAACATGAGACACTTGATTCACCACCAACTCATTTGTATATCAGATCATGTAAGGAGTTAAGGGATTTTATTGTCAATAGTAAAATCTTTTTTTGGGAATAATGAAATCAATAAATTATTTTATGACATTTTTAATAGTACATATCCATGATTCATTAGATAATTTTCTAAAATATAAGTCTCCGTGTAAAGAGTGTCTTGTCCAAAGTATGTGTTTAAATAAATACCCATCACGTGGTTATGATAATGGAAATATAATTATACGGATAGAATACTGTAAAGAATTAGAGTTATTTATTAAAGAAAATAAACATTTTCATAATTTATTTTTGGTGAGGGAAAGAAGGCAATACAATGATTGAATACTATATAGCATTGGGGAATGTTTATATTTATAATATGCCATTAGAAGAGTATATGAAATATAACCCACCATGTAAGGAATGTTTAATACAAACTATGTGCTTGGAATATATTGAAGATTATACTTCTATAGGTAGTAAAATGCTCATGGATACACTCGTTCCTAGAATACTTATAAAAGGAAATGCATGTGAAAATTTGAGAAAATTTTTAGAAAAAAATAAATCGTTTGGGAGTATATAATATGATAGCTAAATATAAATGTTTAAAATGTAATTACAGATGGGAGGGGAAACCTGGTCCAGTTATATGTCCTAAGTGTAGTCATGTATATGTTAAATGGTTAAATCTTAAAGAAGTATTAGATCAAATTGAACTTAAGAAATATTTTAAATTTTGAAAGGGAATAAGATGAATAAAAAGCTTAGTGAGTTATCAGAGAAATTTATAATTTATTATTCAGAAGATAATTATATTCATATTTATTCAACTCCTGTTGACAAAATATCAATAGATGAATTTATGAAATATGATGTACCATGTAAGGATTGTCTTGTTCAAAGTATGTGTATAACAGGACAAAACAATATTAATGATATTTTTATAAAGGAAGGTATAAAGTTAAAATTATGTGAAAAAATGGAAAAATTTATTGATATAAACAGATTCCTTTTTAATCGGGTTAGTTTTGAAAAAGCATATTGAAAGGATTATAAAAATGTGGAAACATTATCAAATTGAAGAACCTGCAATTCAAGATCAGGGTTATAGTTTTCAAAGTACTAGTCGATTTATGTATTGGTTTTATAAATTAACAGGTATAAAAAAAGTACGAGTTAATAAATATAACCAATACATTCCTGTTAGAAAAATAACAAAGGAAGATAAATATTTTTGTATTGAATTTTTAAAGAGAATATTGAAGAAAAAATGAGAAAAATACTATATTCAGATGGTCTTAATAATTATATTTATATATACCATAAACTAAATGTTTTTTTAAAAATTAGTCCTCCTTGTAAACAATGTTTAATTCAAAGTATGTGTTTAGAAGATATAGGTGATCTACTAGAGAACTTTGTATGTATACAAATAAAATCATGTAACTTGTTAAAGGAATTTATAAAAAAAGAACAAAAAAAATTTAATCATATATAAGAAAGGAACAAAATGAAATCAATAAAAATAAATAAACATAAAATCTATTATCAAATAGGTTATAGAACTCTTATATATGAGAGGACTATAGAAGAATTTATGGAGTTTAATCCTCCATGTAAAGAATGTATTGTTCAAGCTGTTTGTGTAAGTTATACTCATCCCATATATGTAGAATATAAAGATGCTACACATGAAGAGTTTTTATTAATAGAAATTAATGGATGTAAAAAATTAAATGAATTTATTTATGGGAATCCATCTTTTTATATATATGATGATGAACCAAGAAGAAGAAAAGGAAAAGAAAAGGAGATAACAATGAACAGATTAAGAGACCCCGAACCTAATGAAATAAACACACCAGAATTTAATACTATTTGGGAATGTATCAAACATTGGGATATTGGTTTACCTTATGATATTACTGTTGATGGTGGGCAACTATATAGCGGTGCTACAAAAAATCATGTTGTTGCTATTTTAGATGCTTTACGAAAAAATAAAATAATTAAGTGAAAGGGAAAATAATGGCACCACATTTTAGATTATTTGGAACTTATTGTATCTTATATAATCAAACAATAGAAGAATTTATGGAATTTAATCCTCCATGTAAAGAATGTCTTGTTCAAAGTATGTGTTTAAAATATTATAATGATATATCACCACCATGGATAAGAACTAGATTATGTGCAAACTTAAATGAATTTATTCTTGCAAATAAATTTATAGAAATGACATTAGGATAAAGGAGAAATAATGGATAAGGAAATGACACAACTAATTGTAATCAATAAAGCTACTGCTATTTGTATATATAAAAAATCTGAAAAGGAATTTATAAGAACCAATCCTATATGTAAAGAATGTTTAGTTCAATCTATGTGTATAAAGGAGTTACGAAGCGGATATGGTATAAAAGTAAGAGTATGTGAAAGATTATATGAACATCTACAAATGGTTAAAAAGAATGATAAGAATTTAATCAAGTTTAAATAAAGGAGAAAAAATGCTATATTACATAAATAATTTATCAATAGATAAAATAACACCATATCATAGGAAAGAGAAGCTAGCTAATATTAGATCAACAAATGGATATAAATTTTTAAGAGCTGATATTGAGAAAAACGGTATTAAGGATCCAATTCTAATTAGGAATGTAAAAGGAGTTCTTCAAGTTCATGTTGGTGAACAACGATTACTTATAGCTGAACAAATGGGATTAAAAACTTTAAGGTCATTTGTTTATAATGAATATGATGGGATTTATACTCAACAGATTAATGAGATTGAAGATATAATTAAACGCTTTCAAGATATTACAGTTCCCACTTGTGATTGTATTTTTAGATATATAAAACATAGCCAAATAAAACTTTAGGAGAATAGAAAATGAAAGATAGTGAATATACATGTTATAAATGTAAAGGAACTGGAAACTCTAGTGTATGTGTAAAAAGTCCCCACTTTTATGAATGTTTAGTTAAGTGTCCTATATGTAAAGGAACTGGAAAATTGGATTGGATTAGTAATATTATAGAACCTAAAAATAATGGTAAGCTTGAAGTTGATATTCTAGTTAAACCCATTAAACCTATTGAGATGATTAAATTAGATTTTATAATAGATACGAAAGGTGTTGTAAAATGAATAGTACATTATTTTTTTCAATTGTTAATAAGACAGTGTTTATACATAGAAGAACAGAAGCTCAATTTATGAGTTATAATCCGCCATGTAAAAAATGCTTACTTAGATGTATTTGTGTATCAGAAGTGGATAATTATCTTTATAAATCAGGATATAAACTATACTTAAAAGAAGGATGTGATAAAATATTTGAATTTCTTGAAAAATAGAACAAAAAAAGAGTGAGAAACTAAACTAAAACTCACTCTTTTTCCAAAGGAAGTAATAATGAAAATAAATCAAATAATAGTAAAAGAGACTTCTTTAGAATATAACCGAATGAGATAAGAGTAAATCATAAGCTTTTTTCACGCGTATGAAATCTTCATTTTTTCCACCAAGATCAGGATGAACTTTTTTTATTTTAAATCTGAATCTGCTTTTTAATTCTTTTTTACTAATAGGTTTATCACTGTTGAATCCAAATTCACCAGCGGCTCTGGCAATCTCTAGAAATTTATATACTTCAGCTATATTCCCAGATGTTCGTTTTCGGTTTGGTTTGGGTCTTTTTAATGATAAAATTATATCACCAATCAGATCTACTAATAAAGCGACTGATTTGAAAATAATGTATATAACTGCTATTGTAAAACCTATTGTTAGATAACCTACAAATATTTCCCAATTCATAATAGTCCTCCCTATAAAGTTAACCTGTGAATATTTTATACCATCCATAGACCCATGGTATGATGAATAAACAAGCAAATATAATAAATCCACTTGCTATATAACAAAGTATTTTTGTGTCTCTAATTTCTTCTTTTGACCAACCTATTTTTAAAAGCATTTTTATTCTCCTTCTTAAAAATAATTAAACTAAAATATATATCTTCAATTATTAATATATATAGAATATTAATTAATAAATGGGAACAAATTATAAAGGAGAATAATATGCTAACTGAAGAATATAGTGAATTCATATGTAAAGAATGTCATGGAACTGGTAGAGTTAGAATATTAAATAGTCGAAGAAGGATATTAATGGTAACTTGCCCAAAATGTTATGGACTTGGTAAACTTGATTGGATTGAATACATAACAGGAGAACGGCATGAAACTAAAAATAAAAATAGATAATTTTAGTAAAAAAACAGTATGAAATTCATAATAAATCTCATACTGTTTTTAATCTATCGTTCAACAAATAAAGATAGATAGCATGCATATTTTGCATCTAAAAGATGTGGATTGGCATACCAACAATTAAGAACTTCTGTTAAAGCTCTCATTCTATCTTTGCGAATTTGTTTTCTTGTAAGTTTTCTCATTATGCCTCCTTTATTTAAACAACACAATCATCATCTTCTGGTGAATTTGAATCAAGAAGATTATCTAAAAATTCTGTTATACCCCTCTCTTTATCTTCTTCTAAGGGATTATAAAACTCCCTTTCGTCAGAGAAGTTTGAAGGTCTATTACCAATAGTTTTGCTATCTGAATTCATAATAGGTGATAATTCACCTCCATGCCATGACTGCATCGCTCCTGCCTTTATAACTTCATCTCTATCAATCTTCCGGTATTTTTTCCCAAATCTTTGATATATTATTATCATCTGCTCCATATATTCCTTAATCAAATCACTTATAGCTTTAATTGACTCAAGTCGTATATTTATACTTGAAGCAAATCTCTCTTTATGATAATATTCTGCGGGGTTATGGTCTGCTATTAACCTTGCATAATTTAATAAATTTCTTTGTGCTTCTTTAAAAGATAGCATGCCTGGTATCGTTTTAATTTCAATCATTTTCCTTCTCCTTTTTTATTTCTTCCCAGTAATCAATTGCTGCTGTAATACCACCTCCAAATCCAGCAAGCGTCATTGCTTTACCAATTGTTGGTCCTTCAACGATTGTGGGTGATTCGTTTTTTGCTAGCCAATGAATCTTGAATTTTTTGTTTTCCATAATAAATTAAACCTCCTTTAAAAGTTATAATAGTTTCTAATCATTTATTAATATATATAGTAGGTTTGTTAAAAAATAGAACAAAAAACTTGGCGGGATTTGAACCCGCTACCTTTTGGGCGTGTCCCAAACGCTCTCTTAAAAAATACCAAATGAGCTACAAGTTTAACTTATCATTTATTTATATATATAAAGAACTTTTCTTTAAATAATTTTAGAACAAATAAATAATAAGATAGGTGGTTAAAATGAGCATATTTGATATTATCATTATAATTTTAGGAGTAGTAGGAATTATTGGTTTAATTCTTTTACATTCTATATTGATAAAAATATTAGATATATTAGAAGAATTATTAATGGGGAATTATAAATGACATTCGATGAAAAGAAAGTGATATGATAATTTGTGATTATGGTTGTGGTCAAGAGGCGAATTATCAGTTTAAAAATGGTAAGTGGTGTTGCAGTGAAAATTGTAGATCATGCCCAGCAACTCGAAAGAAAATAAGCGAATCAAATAAGGGTCAAAATGCTTGGAATAAAGGGAAAACTATAGGCCCTTGTTCTGAGAAAATAAAAACAAAAATAAGTAAATCGTTAAAAGGGATATCTTTTTCTAAAGATCATAAAAAGAAAATAAGTAAAGGAAAAAAACTTATAATAAAGCAAATTAAAGAAAAGTACCCAACTTTTTCAAAAATTGAAGAAATGAGATATAATCCTGACAAACCTGAAGAAAAAGAAATTCAGGTTCATTGTAAGAACCATAATTGTAAAAATTCAAAAGAAAAAGAAGGATGGTTTACTCCAACTGGTCATCAATTTGATGGGCGAAGAAGAGCTCTAGAAGATAAAAATGGAAATGATGGTACATACCTATATTGTTCTCAATACTGTAAAGATACATGTCCATTATATAGGCTACGAAGCGACCCTTATAAAGATAATTCTCTACCTTACACTTATACAGAATACCAAACTTTTAGAACCTTTGTTTTAGAAAGGGATAAATACATATGTCAGTTTTGTGGAAAACAAGCAACACACGTTCACCATGAACGACCACAAAAACTAGAACCATTTTTTAGTTTAGACCCAGATTACGCTTGGTCATGTTGTGAAAAATGTCATTATGAAAAGGGTCATAAAGATGAATGTTCCACAGGTAACCTAGCAAAAATAGTTTGTAGTGTAGAATCACAAAAATTTTTAAGTGAGTCAATCAAAGTAATTTAGAACAAAATGTAAAATAAGAGGAATTGTATATGTTAAGAAATATTAGAGTTTTATTAATAGAAGATAATATAGATGCAGCTCTTTATGAAAAATCAATGTTAGAATTATGTAAAAATATTAATTTTGAAGTTATACACGTTTTATCATTAAAAGAAAGTTTAAAAATAATGCAAAATAAATCTTTTGATATTATATTGCTTGATTTAATATTACCTAATGGTAAAGGGTTAGATGTATTTAATGCAATATATAATAAATGTAAAGGGTTGCCTATTGTTATTGTTTCGGGTTATGAAGAACATGCTATAGATGCTGTTAAAGCTGGAGCTCAAGATTATCTTATAAAACCTATTAATATAGAACAATTAATTACTTCTATTAATTATGCTATAGAACGAAAAAAAGTAGAGGAAGAATGTAAAAAAGATTACAAACAGTTATTATCTATATTTGATAGTATGGATGAAATGATATATATATCAGATCCTGAAACTTACGAAATAATATATATGAATGAATCTATTAAAAAATTATTTGGGTGTTCTGTTGGTGAACAGTGTCATATAACATTTGGAGGAATAAATTTCCCTTGTTTAGAATGTCATAATCATGAAGTATTTGGAAGAAATTTTGGTAAAACTTTTACATATGATATAAAATCTGGAAAAAATAATAAATGGTATAAATCTACGATACGAGCTATAAAATGGCCTGATGGTAGAATTTTAAGATATACTATATCAATAGATATCACTGATTATAAAAATAAAGAAGAAAGTTTATCTAATTTTTTAGAGAAAAAAATAGATGCGTTTAATGTTAAATTATCAAAGTCAGCAAATCATTATAAAAAACAAATACACCGATTAGAACAAATTACCTTAGAGATGGTAAATGGCGGAGCAAAGTAAAATATGCAACTATCTGAAACTATTATAACTAAACTCTTTGATACATTGAGTAAATCTATAGATGACAATAAAACTACTTTGGATAAATTAGTAGATGCCCAAGTAGATAGTAGTAATTATTTAAAACCCAAAATAAATACGGTTGAAAAAAACAGCAATATAATATTGGATATGTTGACTAGAATGTCTACTAAGATAACAATAATGATAGCTGCTGTTGGTATTGCGTGTACAATATTGGGAATAATTTATCTTATTGGGAAGATGATAATACCAATACCATAACAAAATTTCAATTTCTCAAATAAAGGATTTATAAAATGATAGTATATGCAAATGGAAAAATAATAGCAACTGATACAGAAGGTAATACGCAAGATATTGGAGTAACTGGTGCAGAACAAGATGAATTAAAAGTAGCTGACCATGAGCAAGAAAATTTACTTTCAAAAATATTAAAAGAAATAAAAATAAATAATTTTCATATGTCTGTTTTAACAGATACTTATGTAAGAAATAGTGATATGGAGGATATATAATGAGTGAGACAATTAAAGATGGAAAAGGTCGTGGATATTTAGCTGAAGTAAACGAAAAACACCAAATGAGAGTTGACTCTGTAGTACAAACAGAAGAATCGGAAATTGCAGAATTAGGTTATTCATTTGTTGCTTCATCTAAAGTACTTACTTTAAATAGTACTAATCCTCATTTATTTTTATATATAAAGAATACAAATTCTGAAAAAAATATGTACCTTTGGGTTGTAAATTTTGCATGGAATGGCGGTTCAACTAATCATAATAGAACAATGAAATGGGGTTGGGTAATTGCTCCAAATGAACCAACAGCTAATCATACAGTTGTAACTCCGGGAAATCTTAATTTTAATTCTGGACAAGTTGCAGAAGCATTAATCTATAAATGGGATGGTGTTGGAGATGGTATGACTTATACAGGAGGGGTTATACCTTCAGAAGAAATTTTTGATAAAGGACATTCTAAAATTGAGGCACAAGGTATTCCAATTATAGGATTAAATGGAGCTGTAGGATTTATGATTACAGGAGAAGAAATTGGTAATGCGGTTGTAACAATAAGGTTTTATTATAAATAAGGAGATATATAAATGGGTTTTCAAATAGAAGATGGAACAGGCAAGGGTTATCAAGCACAAATAAATAATAAAAATATGCTTACTGTATCCTCAGTATCAAGAGGATTAAACTTTTATTCAAATAGAAATGGGAATTTCTATTCAATTACATTTATAGTAACTCCAGATAGCACTGGTAATTGTTTTTATTATCTTAAAAACACAGGTGAAGAAGATTTAGTAATTCAACGACTAAGTGTCCATGTGGCTTCTAATGAGATAATTCGTGGATATCTTAACGATTTAGGCACACCTATTGGGGGCTTAAGTCGTATGCCAATAAACAGAAATGGGGGTTCAAATAAATTATGTGATTGTATTGCTGAATATGGTTCAAATATTACTGGTTTGAGTGGTGGTGATCATTTTGATAGCTTTCATGTACCAGCAGATAACAAGTCACATACATATAGGTGGGAAGCAGGTATTATGATACCAAAAAATAGAACATTTACATTATATACAGTAAATGGTAATATTGAAATTGATATGACTGTAACTGCTTTTTGTTGTGCAGGACTCTAATCTATGAGCATAAAAACATTTATAACGGACATTACAACAGGAATAAAAGCTAAAGTTGATAATAAAAATGATACTGAAGAAAACGCTCTTGTCGTAGCTACTCGTCCGTTAAAAACTCTTACTAATAAAGTATTATTTTTTTCTAATCCTACTTATGGTATTGATATGAATAAAAGTTTAGGGCCTGCTGGTACACCTATCCATATACACAATGGAATAGATAATGTTTATTGGACAGCGAGTGCTATAACTGGTGCTATAAGATGGGATTTTAATAGTAACACACAAGCACATACAGGTACTTATAGTATTGATGGAACCACAACTCTTAATGGGGATGAATCTCAATATGCCAAAGGAAGTAATCAAGACCTTACTGGATATACCTCTTTAACAGGATGGATTTATATTACTGATTGGGCAACTTTAGGAGTAAAAGAAGTTCAAATATATGGTTGGGATGTAGGAGTTGGTTTAGTTGGAAACATTGTTGATATTGGCGATTATATTAATAAAGCTATTTTTAATACTTGGTCAAAATTTATTATTCCATTATCAGATATGGGATTGACCAATTTAACTGTTGATTCAATAAGAATTAAAACTATAAGTACAGGTGGTGGGGCACCACCAAGTTATTATTTAGATGATATTGATATACAAGAAACAGCATTGTTTTTAAAATATACTATTGAACCAGTTGATGGTACTTGGTTATATGTTGACCAAGTTAATATAACAATGGCAGATGCTTTAAACACTACCCTTGCAGATAACTCAATGTTTAATTTAAGTTATAATAAGTTTCTTGGTTTATCAAATTTGAGTATTGGAATTTTATTTCAAAAAATTCATGAAGGCGAAGTAACTTGGGTTTCTACTTTTCATAATCTATTAGATTTTCTTCAAATACCAAATACAAATATCTTGACTGCTGGATGTGATGGAACAAATACCTGGTTTAGTTTGAATCAAATTTTTGGTTCTCCTGTATTATTAAAGTCAGAAACAAAAGATAACTTGACTTTTGTTTTAAGAGATGATATGGATGGATTATTAAGATTTAGAATAGGGGCTTCTTGTAGAGAGGAACAAAGGTAATGGTTGTAAATAAAGGAATAATATATAAAGCAACAAATGAGATTAATAATAAGAGTTATATTGGTAAAACTATACAACATTTTGAAAAATATAAAGAAATGCATATTCTTTCAGCATTGAAAAACAATGATAGAAATACAAGATATTTCTATAGAGCCATAAGAAAATATGATAAAAGTGTTTTTATTTGGGAAATTCTTTTTCAAGATTATTGTCATCAAAATAGATTAAATGAACTTGAGAAATTTTTTATAGCATATTATAATACATTTGGAAAAAATGGATATAATATGACAAAAGGTGGAGATGGAGGAGATACTATATCATTAAATCCTAACAAAGAAGAAATATTAATAAGACGTGGTAATACATGCTCAAAAACATTAAATAAAATTGATTCTTTAACTGGAACGACAATACACCAAGGAATTATTAAAAAAGCTTCTAAAACAAAAAATAAAATTAATCCATTAACTGGTTTGACAATAAATCAAGAAAAAGCTTTGAAAAGGGTTGAAACAATTACAAATACTATAGATGAGAAAACTGGATTGACTATAGCACAAAACATTGGAAGAAAATCTTCAAAAACAATAAAAGAAAGAGGGTCTCTTGCTGGTATGAATAATCCAAAATCCAAAAAATTTCTTTTAATTGCGCCTAATGGTCAAAAAATAGGTTGTTTTGGAAATGCTAAAAAAATGTGTAAAAAATATAATTTGATGTTTTATTCGCTTAAAAGATATTTGAATAAAGGTAAAGTAAAAGATGGTAAATATATTGGTTGGGAAATGATATTATGTCAGTAATAAACAAAGGCGAAAATATAGGTATGACACTACAACTTATAAAAAGTGATGGAGTTAACGTTGAAGAAACCGCTACTGTTACTTATAGAATATTTGATGATACTGGAACAGTAGAATTAGTTTCTGAACAAACAGCTACTTATAATACAACTACAAAATCATATATTAATACTCTTGTTCCAAGTGTTTCTTGGATAGATCAGGAAGTTGGTTCTTACCTTATAGTATGGAGTGTATCTAATACAGATGATGATTTTAATGATACATATACAGAAGATTTACAAATAAATATAGACAAAACTAAAATTGATAAAATATTAGGATTGGTACATCAGAATATACTAATAGATAACACAAGTTATGATGATTATGGAAATTTAGCATCAGCGAGAGTTAGATTATTTCATGATTCAAATAAGACTAATCTTCTTAGTACATATCAAATAACTTCTGTGAGTACTGATGCTGGGAAGTTTACTACTTGGGAACAGATGGAGGTATAAGATGGTTTCTATAGCTACTATGGGGAAATATGTTCCTATATTTAGAGGTGGAGCTCCTCCTAAAATAGTTCAAGAAGAAGTTAAAAAACCAACATTATTAATTACCAATGTTGAATATTCTAAAAAGAGAGATGAAGATAATAGACCAATTAAAATTATAGTTAAAGATGTACAGTAATAAGTGAGGATTTAATCATGTTAAATATTAATATTAATGATTCTAGAGATCTTAATTTTAAAATAGAACTTAGTGGAATTGCACCATCTCAATTAGAAGGAAGATTGCGATTAGTTATTGATAATATTGAGTATGGCATTCCTGCAAAAATAAAGGAAGGTAGTATTGATATAGTTATACCTCCATTAAAAAATCTTATTCAAAGAGAACTAAAAGAGGGGGAAACTTTTGCTGCTAAACTGGATGTTCATGGAGATGGTAATTATCTTAATCCTTGGTCTGGAGAATTTCAAATTCATAATCCTGTAGCATTAGAAGCTAAAATTATTGAACCAGAAGATAAAACATCTATTTCAGTTTCAATTAATGAGTCTAGAACTACAAAACAAACTAAAACTAAAACCAGAGGAAAACAAAAAGCTAAAAATAAAATTAATGAAATGAAAGCTAAAGTTTCTAAAGTAAAGAAATATAAAGATAAAGAAGATTTTAAGAACAAACTTACAAAAGAAGATGTTATAAGTTGGTTATATAAAAAGGGAACAAAAAATCCACAAGTACAAGAAATTATATATGAACAAGCCATAAGTGAAGGCGGTTCAGGTAAACCATATAAAGTTTTAATGCAATTAACAAAAGTTATAAAGAAGTAAGAGGAGAATTAATATGAAAGAATTTATAGCAAAAGCATTTAAAAAATTTGTAGAAAATATATTATCAATTAAAGTGTGGGTAATATCTGGTTATTTAATTGTTTCATTATCTCTGGTTTTGGCTGATAAAATGACTGGATCAGATTTTGCAGCATCAAATGGGAGTATTATTTCTATTGTCTTAGCTATTAGAGAAGGTATTAAAGTTAGGAAAATATCTGCAGCAAGTAATGGTGCAACAAAGGAACAAATAAAAGAGATCGAGAAAATTTCAGTATAAAGGAGAATATTTATGAAGAATCTAATTATAATGTTATTTTCTTTTGGTGGACTTGCGGGGATTGCTCTTATTGTAAGTAATTACATGGGAGGTTCATTTAAGATTACTGATGTTCTTCATAAGTTATTCCAAAAGAAAGGTCAAGATAATATTCTTGAGATAGAAAAAAAACAAGACACTGTTATGAAAAAAGTAATGGAGAGTGAAAAGGTAGCAGAAGAATCTAAAGAAAAAATAAAAGAAATAAAAAAAGAAGCTAATAAAGAAATAGTTGAGATATTACAAAAGGAAGAAGTAGAGGATATCTTATTGGGAGATGATAAATTATGGGAATGGTAAAAAAAGCATTTGTTTTATTTTTATGTGTGTTATTTTTAGTCTCTTGTGCACCAACTCAATTTGTCCCAAGAGAGATGAAAATACATAAGTTTGAATCAACACCAATGTATGAGCAAACAACTGAAATTATTTTGCCTGGAAAACCTGTTAAAATATTATTAGATAAAAATTTTAAAGTTACAACAGATCCAAAACAAGCAAGATATATTGCATTTGCACCAACAGAATATACAAAGGTTCAAGGATTTCTTAAAGCAGGAAAATCATATAAAGAGATCACAGAGGAGCAAGAGAAATTAATAAATGCTTATATACAAACAATAAACGCTTTAAAAGAATATATTGCCCTTCAACAATTAAAAGCAGAAGAATATAGACAGTTGTGGGCAGATTCTGAAAATGCTTATAGAGCAGAACAACACCAACACAAGATAGATAATATGTATCATAAAACAATAATTGGAGTTATGGGCTTGGGTGCAATAGTTATAGCAATCTTAGCTTTATAAGGAGACAAACAATGTTAAATAAGTATAAAATTTTCGCTGGTAACATGATAGTTGAAAGCGACAATACAAAAGAGTTAAAAATTCAGCTTTTAAATTTTGTTAAAAACGCTGCTGAACCTCAAGTTAAAGATTTTATTCTAAATGGAACTATTAGAGAAAATATTAAGGAAGATGAAGTTAAAGATATTAATGAACAATTTGAAGGTGTATGGGATACAAATAAAACTCATTTTACAAAATAGAAAATAAAGAAAGGAATAACCAATGAATTATAAAGAAAAGTTGGATGAAATTTTAGAAAAGAATATGACAGAAAAAGGATTTAAATTGTGGCAAGGAATAAATAAAATCCTACCAAATGCTTGGAATAGACCAACTGCGTCTACTTTGAAATATCATAGAAAGATTGATGGAAGAGTTCCTGATATTGCTGAACATACTTATGAAATGCTCTACACTTTAGTTAAATTATTTAAGATGTTTGATTATAAACCTAAAACTACAGATGCTGATGCTTTATTATTAGCTATTGCTTTTCATGATTCATTAAAGTATGGGCAATTTGGGAGTCGTAAACACACCGATGGGCAACATGATAAAAATGCAGCTGATATGATATTTTCTAACAAAGAAACATTTAGAAAGTTATTAAATGAAGAACAATTCAATATATTAGAAGAAGGAATAAGATTTCATTCAGGTCGTTGGTCAACTGATGTTGGTAATCAACCCTCTTTTGATTGGAATGATTATAAACCAACAACCTTCCTAATTCATATACTTGATATGCTTAGTTCAGCAGATATAATTCAAACAGATATAAGGAATTAAAAATGACATTAGCTTCAACAAAACTTGTACCAGAATTACAATACTATTTTGAAAAATTTATTAGATACAGTGTTGTAAATAAAAATCAGATTCCTGCACCTGTTACGGTTGATGTTACTTATATTCCTAACCAATCATTTATTGAGTTATTATTTAATGATAGTTATTCGCATGTTTCTTATAAATATCTTTATACAGAAAGCGCTTCACGCTCAACTATTCCAATTGAATATTTAGATAGAATAATGTTATATTCATCATCAGGTAAATATATGGAAGTGGGTGATACAGGAGAAAATTTATTTCTTCTACAATCTGATGATTTTACAATGTTAGATGCGCTTTTATCATACAGAATAGATTCAACTGCTCTTACTATAATTGATACAACTGGGGTTATTAGTTTTGATACAACTTCAGTTATTCTATATGTTGATTTTGATTTATTAACCACGCCTTTATCAAAACTTATTTTTTTATATCTTGATTTAGTAATAAGAAATAATACAGAAAATTATAATAATACATCATTAATTAGTAGTGGAGATTTATTATCTTCATGTTATGAAGCATATATGTTAGATGAGTTTTATAAAATAATTTCTGCTAGAGGAATATAATATATGTTCACCATTGCCGATTTTTGGAAAATATTTACAGCTGTAAGTGGAGGCACAACAGATTTAACAGATGTTACAAAAGCTATAGCGCAGTCTTCACAAGCTACTGCAAATAAATATTTTACAAATATAATTGACCAAATCCCATTTAATACTAATGATTATATTAGGTTAAGAAGTTTTCTTCGAGATTTATATGCTACTCATAGAACCATGACAACTCTTGGGACTAAGATTACAGATCCTCATTCGTTATCAAATGAACATCTAGATGAATTGTTTAGAAGTTTTGGGTATAATTATTCTCCTCAACTTAAAGGTATTGATGATAATCCATTAGATAGTAAAATTCGTTTCTTTCTTGATCTTGTTAATTTATACAAAATAAAAGGAACCCCTCAATCTGTTTTAGAAGTATTACAATATTATGGAGTTACAGAATTAGATATTTTTGAATTTTGGCTACAATTTGATACAGATGGTTCATTAGTATTTAGAGGAGATCCTGTAACAGGAACAACCGTTGGTGCTTCACAGCTTTATTTTCCATATAATTTTTTGACTGAATATGATCCCCATTGGTTACAAACTCAGCAACAAATTCTGCAGTTAAATCAAATAAATAAAATAAATCTTCCATCGAAAAGCCCATATATTGGTGTTCAACCAATTACACAACCTGGTGCGGAAAGTGCTATTCTTTGCCGAAAAATAATAGACCAATATGATAGTTGGATATCAACTGGGACTCTTCCCACACAAGATGCAGCAATTTCATTACTTGGTATTGATGTGTCTTTATTAGAATTATATTTGGGAATTGTTTATATTTATAATAAAGAGTATGTATCTGGGATTGATACTACAAGTAATATAATTTGTTATGATGGAACGAATACAGATCCTACAGATATATTAACAGAATATAATTCATTGATAACTTTACCGCCAACAAGTAGACAAAATCAATTAGATTTATTAGGGGAATATTATCGTTTATTTACTATAGCTCAAAGTAGATATTTTCTTCAAACAAGGAATGATGCTGGCAATATTTTAAATTCAATAAACCCCTCATTAAAAACTAGTCTAGATGGTTTGTCAGCTGATAACACTATTGTATTAGATTCTCTTTTAAAAGATTTAGCAAATTGGGTTCGTACTAATATTGGTTTTGGTTTTATAAATCTGGGGTTTATTCTTTCTGGTATGCAAGCATTATTTGATGAACTTAAACCAGTAATTGATTTTTTCAAACCTTATAGAGCTAGATTGGTTGTACTTGAAGCAATACAATTTAAACATAGATTATTTAGTTCAATTATTATTGAAGATAGGTTAGAACCTCTTGCAACTACAGATAAATTTTATGATTATGTAACTGGTAATAGTATTCCTTGTACTCTTGATTCCACAACTCCTTTATATTATTCAAGAGAAACTTATGATTGTGGTTCGTATTTTGATGTTGGAGCTGCAACTGATATTAGAAAAGTGTTTGATCTTCATTATCGAGAAGAGATTCATGATCATCTTCCATGCCCATCATCAGACACAACAGGTTTTGTTGTTTCTGAAACTTTAATTGACACTACGGCTGAATTTCAATTTTATCAAACTGGGGGATTTAGAAATTTTGATGAAATGGGTACATTTGATTGTTCTTATGGATTTGATGCAGTATTTATTGACCTTCTTTCAGCTGGTAATTTCTTATTACAAGAGAATGGTGCACTTCTATTACAAGAAAATGGTGCTAGAATTATACTTGAACCAGAAGTATAACTTTGTAGATCTTATCCTGCCTTAATTATAATATAAACCCTTGACTTTAAAAGGACACCAACCTTTCGTTTATAGAACAAAATAATAAAAGGTATTATATTAAGGAGGTTATATTTATATGAAATATCCTGGATTAATAGATTTTGTTAAATTTAAACTTATCAAGGGAGTCGATACCAAAGATATTTATGACGACGCTATTGTTCAATTTGCTTATGATAAAGGGATAGAAACATTTCGCAAATATGTATCAGCAGTAAAAAAGAATTATCTTAAAGATCAACCAAGTCTTAAAACTAAGAAAGATAGATCAAAAGGAGAAGAATTTTTAGAAATTTTAAAGAAAAGAAAAGTTGTTAATGGAAATGAAATATGTGATGAATTGAAATGTAATCCAGATAAAATTTTTGAAATGATAGATTATTATAGAAATCAAGGATATGAAATTATATGTGAACAAGATAGAATAATTTTAAGTCACGTTATAGCATCAGAAGGCATTCCAATACATCAACCTCTTGAAGATACAGAAATTATTTTTGGTGTTGCTTCAGATCTTCATTTTGGTTCTAAAGAATGTCAAATAACTCATTTAAAAGAATTTGCTGAAATCTGTAGAAAAAAAGGAGTTAAATATATGTTTGTACCTGGTGATGTTTGTGCGGGATATAATGTTTATCCAGGACAACAATTTGAAGTATATGCTCTTTCAGCAGAGGAACAAGAAGAGTCTGTTATTTTAAATTTACCAGAAGGATTTGAATATTATGTCCTTGGTGGTAACCATGATTATTCATTTATCAAACGAGGTGGTGGACATAATCCAATGTTATCAATTGAAGCTCAAAGATCGGATTTTCACTATATAGGATTTGATGATGCTGATGTTCCAATCTTACCAGGTGTGGATATGAAATTATTACATCCTAGTGGGGGTGTGCCATATTCATATAGTTATCGCTTACAGAAAAATGTAGAGCAAATAGCATATTCTGAATTAGCAAAGATTTCAAGAAATGTAAAAGATAAACCCTCAATAAGATTTTTACTTTCTGGGCATTTGCACATACAGCTTCAAAGTTTATTCGGCACGATCTTGGGGATGCAATGTGGTTGTTTTGAAGGACAAACATCTTATCTTAAAAGGAAAGGATTATATCCAACAGTTGGGGGTTATATAGTTCAAGCTGATATGAGAAAACGAGATGGTATGATTATGAATTTTGATACTAAATTTTATGTATTTCCAGATCATATTGAAGATGACTGGAAAAATTATAATCACACTATTACTAAACCAAAAATAGATAAACCATTATTCAATTATTAGAACAAAAAAATAAGTGATGATGTATGTCTAAACACCATCACTTGTTTGGCCCCGGCCACCAGGTAATTTAAGGTCCCTCCTCGACCTTCTTTGGACCAGTTAATCTTACTTTTTCTGCTCCGAAGAAACAATTTGAATTATCATTACAGAATTTAATATTTTCTGTAAAGGTTCCAGTTGGGAGATCGAATTCAGTAGATCGATCATTTTTAAGAACATCAATAAATGCTTCTTGACGTTGTTTGCCACATACATCACATTTATTTGGCATTTAACATTTTCCTTTCCCGCCTCCGGTTTTGGGTCCAGAACCTTTTCCTCCTTGTCTTCCACCTCCATCACCACGTCCATCTTTAGGACCTGGAGATGTTTTTGGAGGGCCATTACCATCTTTTTTTGGCATAATTATTTCACCCCCTTTACTTTTTGTAAAATTTTTTCATAATAAATAAGAGTCCATCCGTGATGATTTAAGATTTTAGAAAATTCATCTATATCACGGTGGATAATTATTTCTTCTTTTACTTTATTTGTAACTTTATTTATTATAGTTATATTAAATTTAGACATAATTTTTCCTTTAGAACTTCAATTGTTTTAATTTATATATACCAATTGAATTAGGTTATTTCTTTTTCTATTTCGATTTTACATGACTTACATATACTATGAGAAATCTTATCTTGCTGACCTTTATCACATGGTTTAATTCCCATATCTAAACCACACCATGAACATTTAACTTTCATATCATATACGGGTTTATTTTTTTCGATTCTCCATTTTTTAAATTCTTCATTAAAATCTCGACCCTCTTCTTTTAAGATTTTTCGAGCTGTTATTTCAATTTTAGTATATGCCATATCACTATCTAAATCAGCGCGCATAAAATCTACCATATTTTCCCATCCTTGACTTCCTGGTTCTGGTAACATAATATCCTCCTATTTTGAGTATAAACATGTTCCTGGATGCTCTCTCATTATAAAAGTAATACAGTACATATCTAATTTCCAATATGCTTTGATAGCCTCCGTAAATTTATTAAATGTATAACTAAAATCTATACATAAATCATTATATCCAAATACAGTATACATAAATTACTCCTTTCTTTAATTAGTTTTTTATCCTATAAATAAAAGTTAATAATTGTTTTCATTTATTAATATATATAGTATAAATGTTCTAACTTGATAATAATATTAGAACAAAATAAAAATCACCAATCGACTTTAAAAAATTTGAGGTGTTAGTCGGTCGCCTGTAAAAAGGAGGATTTATTATGACTTACAAAAATCATTTTATCGCTGAACTAAAATCTAATGGACAAATCTTAAGAATAAGAGATGGATTTGTCACCCTACCATTTGGAAGTGAGTATTCACTTTATCTTAAAAATTTAAATTCCAGAAAGGCTTCTGTAACTGTTCAAATTGATGGAGAGGATATACTTGATGGTAATTCGTTAATTATTGAATCTAATACATCAACAGAACTTGAAGGATTTTTAAAGAATAATATCGCAAAAAATAAATTTAAATTTATTAAGAAAACTCAAGAAATTATAGATCATCGTGGAGATAAAATTGATGATGGTTTAATTAGAATTGAATTTGCTTATGAAAAAGAAGCCACCGTAATAAAAACTATTATAAATGAACATCATACTTATCATCATGATTATCCATGGAGATTTTGTCGTTACCCAGAACCATATTATCATGACGTTTATTGTGGTACTACTGGTGTAAAAGATATAGTAAATAGTACACTAACATGTGATCAAATTAATAGTAATAATGTTGGAGATACTGAAAATATACAAGCATATAATTGTAATGTTAGAGATGTATCTGAACTTGCAAATATGAGCGAAATTAATGAATTAAAAACTCCAATTGATGATCTAGGAATTACTGTCAAAGGTTCTGAAATAAATCAACAATTTAATTATGCTAGTATTGGAGAAACAGACCCTGCAGAAGTTATTATTATTCAATTACGTGGTACAAGTCTCAAAGGAACTTCTGTTAAAAAACCTATTATGGCTCAAGTTAAATTAACATGTTCCTCATGTGGAATAAAAAGCAAATCATCATATAAGTTTTGTCCTAATTGTGGAACTTTTTTAGAGTAAATGTTATAGATCACGGTACATATTTTGTATGGATAAATGTCACTCTATACACCCGTGATTTATTTCTAACTCAATATTTTTCTAGAACAAAATATAAAAGGTTATTAAGGATAAAATAATATGGGGAAAAAAGACTTAGAAATTAATGCATTTGATTATTATGGGGATCATTGTTTAAGAGACTCTATTGATAAAAAAGAAATGACTGATAAAAGGCCCAAAGGACTTGTTAAAATTTATGAACTTTCTGATGATGGGAATAAAAAATTAAGACATAAAAGTAACCTTGTTGTTTATCTTGGTAGAGAACTATTGGCACAAAGATTAGTGAATACTGAGAATTCATATGCTACTCCGACAAAAGATGAATTTTTAACATGGTTTGGTTTAGGTGATGGTGGAGTGGATATTTCAGATCCATTTGTGCCTATTGCCCCAGTTATCAGTGATAATAGTTTATCATCAAGAATTATGATTAATGCTACAGATTCATCTTGTGCTGATTATCATGTTACAGGGGCAGGATATCCAGAAACAGGTTATTATAAAAAACCTTTTGATAGTGTTACATTTGAACCCGATGTATTAAATGATAATAGATGGTTAGTTATAAGAGTGTCTGTTACAGTTGGTGCCAATGATGCAAATGGTAATCAATTATCAGAAGCTGGTCTGTTTACTGCGGCAAGTTCAGGTGGAGGATATTCAGGTCAATTCAGTATGTTTTCAAAAGTTACATTCCCAACAATAGTTAAAACAGATGCCAGACGATTAGTATTTGTTTGGTATTTATATTTATAATAGAAGGAGAAATTTAATTTATCTATGTGTTAGCTGTCATATTAGAACTAATACAATAAGAGATAAGTGGAAATTATATTTAAGAAAAATTAATAGACAAATTATTAAATTCGATAAATTACCAAGGGGACTCATGCTAAAGATTGATAAAGAACAATCTTTAAAAATTAGAGAAAAAATTAATATTATTAGGAGGTTACAGTATGAGTAATATAAGTCCTGGTGTTTATACAAAAATAATCGATCTTTCTTCATTTGTTCAGAATGTCCCGTCAACCATTGGTTTGTTATGTGGATTTTCAAAGAAAGGAAGAGATAATGAAGTAATCTTTGTTGGTTCAAGATCTGAATATATTTCAGAATGGGGTGAACCAAATATTGTAGATTATGGAAAGAATTTCGGACAAGGTCCATATATTGGATATAATTTTCTAGGAGAATCTGGTTCTTTATATTGGATGAGACTTATGTCTGATGATGCAGCATATTCAAATTTAAGAATTGATGCACAATTAGCAGCTGCAGACACAACTGCTAGTATTAGTATTACATATGTTGAAAGCATTAACACAAAAACAGAGTTAAAAACAAATTTAGCAACAGATGGAGATACACAACCATTATGTTTTCTTTATCCAATAGGTAGAGGAGAATATTATAATGGTCTTGGTGCAAGAATAACTGAATATTCAAATCCATTGTTATATGATACTTATGTGTTAGATATATATGAGAAACAATCAGATGGAGATGATATTATAATTGAATCGTTTAATGTTTCATTTGATCCTAATGCAAAAGATAATGCTGGAGATTCGTTATGGATTCAGTCAGTTCTTGAAACTTATTCATCTGTTTTAAGAGCAGATATGGTTTTAAGTGAAGCAAATGATACATATACTGATGGTTATAATCTTGTTATTAAAGATTATGATAAAGATATAGGTGTAGTTTCAAGCATTATTACAGGTGGACTTGCTACATTAACAGATAATAAACAAGATTTTTCTGATTGGCAAACAACTCCAGAAACTGGTAATGCAGCTTATATGGTAGTTGCTAAAGATGGAAAAGGTAATACAATTAATGGTTGGTTAGGAGCTTCGTCTGGTGTAGATAATGAAACTGTTAAAATATTTGATGGGCGAGATTTAGATACCGCTGCACAATCATGGAATGGAGATATTACTACATTTGATGTTAATTCAGTAATTTCATATAGAATTAAAAAATCATTAGTGAGTGTTGCTACTGCTTTTGTATCATCAGAACCACAACCGCTTAGAAAAGGAACTGAAGGTTCTTTAATAGATGCTCAAGGTGACCTTGATACTTCTGAATCTGAAACATTATTAGAACAAGGGTATTCAGGTATTACTGATGATACTATATTAGATCCTGAATCAATTTACTTTACAATTGTTTATGATGCTGGATACCCAGCAGATGTGAAGACAGCTATAAGTACTTTATGTCAAACAAGACGTGACTGTGTTGGTGTTTTAGATAATGGTGATAATGCAACAGTAAATGCTGCACTAGCTTCTAGAAATAATATTAATACATTTAATAATTATTTTGTTTCTCTTTATGAATCTTTTAATAAAGTATCAGATCCATTTACTGGAGCAGATGTGTGGTTTTCTCCAGTATACCATATGGCATATCTATTACCAAGAAATGATAATGTAGCTGAATTATGGTTTGCTGCTGCAGGATTCAACAGAGCTGCAATTGATTCAATTAAAGAGTTAAGATATAATCCTAGATTGGGTCAACGAGACCAAATGTACTTAAAACAATTAAACCCAATTGTTAAATTTGCTCAGGGATATGTGGTGTGGGGTCAATTAACATCACAAGCGAAAGCAAGTGCATTACAAGATCTAAATATTGTAAGACTTGTGTTATATGCTAAGAGAGCTTTACAACAATATTGTAGATTCTTTGTTTATGAGCAAAATGATGAAATTACATGGGGACAAGTTGCTGGAAGTATTGTTGACTTCTTAGAAGTGATTAAACAAAATAGAGGATTAGATTCATATACAGTAGATGTAGGTGCAACTGATTATGAAAGAAAAACTAAAATATTTCATGTTGATGTTACTTTACAACCTACCAGGGTAGTGGAAAAGATAGAATTAAACTTTTTCATTGAATAAAGTAAAAAAATAACGGGGAAATAAACTAAATTTTCCCCGTTATTTTTCCGTCATTTTACTAAACGTATTAATTCTTCTTTTGACATTCCATATTCATCTAACTCAACCATTCTCTTTAATGCCTTTCCATAATTTTTCAATTGGTTCACTAGATATAAATTAAAACATATGAACGTGGTCATATATACATCTTTATCATTGTACCTAAATACGTTTCTGTTAAAGTTATGATCAATACGGGTTTCGATACATAACCCCAGATCAGTTATTACCTGATTAATTTTGTCAAATGTATGATGATGAATTAGAGCATCTGGGAGAACAGTTAACGGAGTAGTTTTGATTGATTCCATAACCATTCTAAGGTATTCAATATTACAATGTTCAAATTCATTATCAAAAATCCCACCTGCTTCTCTTAATGAAAGAACGTTATCCAGTTCAAAAGTTGATGGTAATGCAACAAACATTAAAGTTAACATAGGTTTCTCCTCAATGGTAACTGATTAAAATCCAGCTGGACATGTGTATGGATTTTTTTTTAAGATTTTCCTAAATCTTTTAAATTCAGATGCAGTATTCCAAACTTTAAAAATAGATTTGTCCTTTAAAGAAACACCACATTTTTTATGATCTGCAAAACTACAAGGAATGAGCTCCATACCTGGAGAGATATATACAGACATCCTGGAACTTTCACATGAGTCAACAGACATTTTTTGTATATCGCTCATTTCCACATATTGTAGAACATGATTTACAAGACAAGAATCCATACCTACTTTTATTTTACAAGAGGATTTTATAACTAACTCTGAAAAAGTTTTTAATTGATTAGGTGTTGGAGTAAAATCAATAAGATCTAATGCCTGACCTTGAGGTTTAAATAATAGAAATATCACTGCATTTAATTTATTTATATCAAATATTAAATCTTTGTTAGTGTTAGTCATCCATGGATTATGACCGTATATAATTTTTAAAGCATCTTCATATGTATGTTTGGTTAATACAAAATGAAGATTGGTTTTAATTTTAGCATTAGTTAATCTTTGCAGTGCTGAATATGAATAATCTTTTCTATAATCTGAAACAGCAACAGCTCCACATATTTTGGATATTTCTATTTGTTCATCTGTTAAACTATTACCACTTGTAGTATAATTAGGAACAACATTATTTTCCCTACAATATTCGAGTATTTCTTTGAAATTTTCATGAAGATTTGGATCTCCCCTTCCACCAAGAGCTACTTGATTTGTATGGTATTTTGCTTCGTCTATTATTTTTTTGAAATTGTCAAGGGTCATGTTATCTTCATAAGCACGACCCTGATAACAAATTTCACAATTATTTTTACAATGTCCCATAATTCCCACATCTAACATAGATGGAAACTCTAACTGAAATGGATCGGGGTGGCCATTTATACCTCTTAATGCTTCAAAACCGGTTTGAGTGTTAAACAAAAGTTCATATTTATCATTGGCAAATCGTTTATCAAATTGTCCAATGATAAAATCTTTAGCTGATGTTTTCAAAACTTTAGTCATCATCTTTTTTGTTTTCTTTTTCATAAATAACTCCTAACCTTTTAAGAATGTCAAATATATATATGGATCTTAAACCCAGAATTATAAATATAGTTATTATAGTTGTTACCATACCAAACATAGACATAAAAGTAATTAGAACTAATAACCATATATCACTATTGTTTAATTTCTTATATACGATATTTGCCTTGTGAATAAATTCTATAATTTTTATTAATAAAGGTTTTTTGTTCATGTTGTTTGTTTTCTCCTTTTTTGTTTTTATGGGCAGCATAAGATAGTAACTCCATCTGATATAAATAAAGTGCCACCAGAGTACGTTGTTGTTATTGAATCTGTTTTAAAATAAAGTGGAGCAAGTGATGGTATATGGATAACAAAATCCATTAATAGTAGTAATATAATAAAGTATTTAATTATCATAATACCTTAACTCCTAAATATTTTTCATTAATTTTAATACACATTTCATCAATTTTCATTGTTTGTGGATTATCTAGAAGGATACTTTGTTTCTGTATTTCTTCTAATTCATCATTCACTTTCTCGAATTTTTCCAGTAACTGTTCAAATGTATATATTCCATTTTTGATTGCTAATAAATGTTCCCTATCTGGTCTTGGAAAAGTAATTTTTCCTGTCGTCATCAATTCTTGACATTCATCAACCAAACGATATAAATGTAGCCCATGTTTTGTATCATAACCAAACTTAGCTTCTAGTTTAGCTCTATATGGATTTCTATTCTTCAACCAGTTTTGATAGTTTTGCCATTGTACTAAAGCTGAACCATACGCTTTTTCTTTTTCAAGTGCCTGCATTATATTATCATTAAATGGAGCAATCTCTTTTACAGCATCAAAATTTAAATTGGTTATATTTTTAATGATAGCTTTATAATTATGAGTTTTATTCAGTTCAAAAAGCTCATCTTTTAAAATATGATAACTTCCTATTTGTTGTAAATATGTTGCTATGATTTCATTAAATGCGCCAATCTTTGATTTGGATAAAAGAGATCTATCATTGCTGGGTAATCCAAAATCTTCCCTTACAGGTTTTTTCTTTGGTGGATTTAATAACCATGCTCTATGATGTTTAATCCTTTTCATTTGCGCAAATGCATAACCTGAGAAAGTATTCTTTACTTTATTTGATAAAAACAAATCTCTATTCTCAACGATCATTTCCCACTCGGGTGATGAATTTATCATCTGTTCAGAAGGGATAAATAAAAATTCGATAATATTTGGATTACACTTTAATGCAAATTTAAAAAAAGATTTCATTTCGTGATACACTGTATCAGTTACTTTATCTTCTACTTTAAAACAATACTTAAAAAAACCAAGCATGTAATCTTTAGGTAAAACGAATACCCCTCTTGTATCTACATCTGAATCAGGGGTATTCGTTCCGTAAAGATGACTGCCAGTTAAAAATGCTGATATTAATTTACTACCTTTTGGCAGTTGTATTGACATTAATTTTCTCCTTTCAATATGATTATTTCATGTATTTTAATATTTTCCCATAGAGTTAATTTCAAATGATATTCACTATTTAATTCTGGATTATCCAATATCATTTCTAATAGAAGATCTTTAATTTTACCAATTTTAGGACCAGGCTCCAAACCAGTTATCTCCATAATATCTTTTCCATCAATAGCTAATTCATCAAATTTATTTTCACTTCTAGGTTCTAAAGCTTTCTTGATTCTCTCAAAATCTGCTCTAATAGTTTGATATGGATATGGCCCTTTAATAATATTAGCTTTGGTATCTGCAAGTTTTAATCTATACAGATCCATTAAATCAATATCATGCTCATTCAATTTATGGGCAAGTTTTCTTATTGATTTCTCAGATGAAAAAGTGTTCATATGAAGTCTGACAAGAGTTGTAATATATTCAATCTCTTTGCTTGAAAAAGTTAGATTCTTTAATTCATCTAAGAGTAAATACTTACCCTCAACATCGTGAGCAGTAAATTTTACATTTTTAGTCTTTGGATTAAATCTGCATGCTGGCGGTTTACCAACATCATGTAAATAGGTTGCTAATTTTATTAATGGATATCTTGTTGAAATACTATCACCGGATAACAGAGAATGTGTAATAATTGATTCTCTGTGATGTAACCCATGAATATCAAAATAATAACAACAATCTAATGATGGAAAGATATACTGCAAAACATCAATCTCATGAAGAGCATTAAAAAATACACTTGCATAATGAGCTTTCATTGCTTTTAAAATTTCAACTCGAATCCTCTCCGGAGCAACATGATCTCTAACAAAATGCCCCATTTTTTTTAATGCCTTTTTTGTTTCTGGATCAAATATTCCGTCAATAACTGCTAAGAACCTACATGCTCTTACGATTCTATTTGGATCTTCGTATATTCGAAGTGCTGCATCTCCAACGAATTTGATTTTTCTTTTCTTAAGATCATCTCGTCCTTTATATGGATCAATAATGTCTCCAGTAAATTGACAAAATGCCATTGAGTTAATGGTCAAATCCCGTCTTGCAAGATCTTCGAGTATTGTTTTGGCTTCTATAACTTTAACATCTTTATCACTAAGACCGTTATAGACATCTTTTCTAAATGTTCCTACTTCAATACCATCAACGAAAGCGACTTTAAAATAGGTTCCTCCTGTTGCTATTTTATGTCCTTTAAATAATTGTTCAATTTGTCTGAAGTTTGCTGAAGTTGCGATATCTATATCAGCTGGATTTTTACCAACTAATAAATCTCTTACAGCACCACCTACTACGTAAGTATCATAACCAAAATCACATAACCTCTGTATAATATAAGACGGTGTAGCTTTCATCTTCCCTCCTTTAAATAATAGTTTAAAAATTCCTTTTCATTTATTAATATATATAGAAATAACTTTTTTAATGAAACCAACCTTCTTAAAAATATAGAACAAAATATAAATTGGAGAACAAATTAAATGAATATAATTAACTCTTTTTTAGAAAAATTACACACTGATGAATCAATATTTCCAATGGATAATTATGCAACTGACGAATCTGAAGATGACGAAAAGAAAACTCTTATTCCAGAACAAAAAAAGGTTTCTATTAAAAAAAGAATAATGATAGATTTAGATAGAACTATTCATAAATATTCTAAAGGATGGAATGGTGGAGATATATACGATCCTCCTTTTGAAGGTTCTGTAGATGCTATTAAATGGTTGAAGAAACAAGGTTTTGAAATTATGATATTTACAACTCGAGCATCTAAAGCTAATAGTGAAGAATTTGGTGGAAATCATTTAGATCAAATAAAGAAAATCAAAGAATGGTTAGATGAATATAATGTTCCATATGATGGAATTACAGCTGAAAAGTTAGCAGCTGAATTTTATATTGATGATAAAACAATTCATATCCCAAACGGAAACTGGGATCTTGTAGTTCAGACTATTCAAAAAAGGATGGTTGTATATGAATAGTGTAGAATCACAAAAATTTTTAGAACAAAAAATAAATTAAATATATAGTTATTTTTATATATCAGTAAGTTATTTTCAGGAGGAAAATAAAAATGGCAATCAAGAATTCTTTTGTTAATGTAACAACTAATCGGTTGAGTCGTAATTTTGGGGGAACTGTGGCTGGAGTTGCCGACCCATATTTAACTGGTTATCACTTTATATATTTTGCAAAACTTCCAGCATCATTACCTACTTATTCTGGTGGACTTGAGGATGGAGAAATTAAAAATCTTTTAGCTGGTGCATGTTTATCAGTAACGCCGCCCGGTGGAACTCTAAATAAGGTCGAATATACTGGTTTGGGTGGAGTAAAGTTTTCTGTCCCTGGAAACATAGATTATGGCAATAGTGTTTCAGTTAAATTTTTAGAGTTTAACAAATTACCGGTTTTTAATGTTATGCATGGATGGGTTAAAATGATTAGAGATTATAGAACAGGTACCTCTAATTTAGAAGAAACAGCTGATGGAATGGGTTATTCAAAATCAACTTATGCAGGGTTGATGTATTATTGGACAACAGCTCCAGACGCAAAAACTGTTGAATATTTTGCATGTTATGATGGTCTATTTCCAACTAAAGACCCTCAGGATTTATTTACAAGTGATGTTGAAACTGTTGGAAGGTTAGATATTGAGATTGAATTCAATGTTGATTATATATGGCACGAAGATTGGGTCAAAGAAAAATGTCAAGGTTATGCAGATAATATTTTTAATATTAAAGCTAATGTTATAGAACAATATGGTAATACTATTTCATCAGCATCAGGATCATAAAATAATTATTTAGGAGGATGAGTTACTATGTTTATTACAGAAAATCAAAATATTGCTGAATCTATTTTATTTTTACTTTCAGCACGAGAGTCACTATCTTATATGGTTGAAGGATCTTCAGTTGATCATAAAGACGAACTGAAGAATTTTTTAATGAATGAAGCATCAGATTATGAAATTATACATATGTTAATGTATGAAGAAATGCCAAATGATAAGTATAATTTTACTGATGAAATTAGACTGTTTAGTAATTTAAAAGAACAAGTTTTAGTTAATTATAATATTCTCAATAAATATATTGGAGAGAGTATCCAAACATTTATTAATGAAGTTGATTTAATTCACCCATGTTATTCTTCAGCCGCTCCGCTTTATGAATTTCAACGTGCGTCTGAAAATACTTTAAATGAAGTTTTTGATAAAGAAGGTGTTGGGCTTCAAAAAGCTATTGATTGGGTCACAAAAAAACGTGAATTCCAGCCAATTGATCTTGACAAGCTCCAAAAGAGTGTTGCAACTGCTATTGGATCTGTAGGTAGAAAAGCACTTGCTATGCAAAAGAAAGAAGTTGCTATTAATAACTTGATTCGTAAAGGAGTTAAACCTGATGTAGCTCGAAAACTGATCACTCACCAAATACCTTATATAAAGAATGTTGGTAGTGCTGGTTATATTAAAGGTGGGGATGCATTATTAAAGAAAGGTGCCACAGGTGCTGCTCGAGCAGCTGATCCTGCTGGATTTCTAGCAACTCTTAAACAGAAAGCTATAGCGGCTGCTCCAACACTACAAAAAGCAGTAACAAGTCAAGCTGGAATGGCTGTGGGTGGAGCTGCTCTAGCAGCATTAGCTCTATATGCTTCAGTTAAACTTTATAAGAGATTTATGAGTAAAGCAGCTAAATCATGTGCTGGACAATCAGGAAGTGCTAAAACTATGTGTATGAAAAAACATCAACATAGTGCTATTGCTGCTCAAATTAAAGATTTAGGATCAGCTATGAATGCTTGTGCTAAATCTAAGAGCCCAGAAAAGTGTAAAATTCCAATTCAGAAGAAGATTTCAAATCTGCAAGTTAAAATGCAAAAAATGAAAGCTCAAATAGCAGCATAGGATATTATATGATAATAGCAGAGAACTTTAAATTAAAAGAGTCTCTTTTATTTTTATTAGCAATGAGAGAGACTCTTTGTCTTTTAGTAAACGAATCAAAGATTCCTCACAAGAAAGAACTAAAATCATTTATAATTAATGAAGCATCAGATTATCAAATAGCGTCTTTGGTTGTAGATGGTGAGCTTCCATTAAATGAATTCCGTTATTTTGATGAATTGGTTTTATTTGAAAGAATAAGAATAGAGGTTAAAGAAAATAAAAATCTTATTTGTGAAATGTTTGGGGTTGATGTCTTTGATGATATTACTAAAAAAATTGATTCCATTAGTCCGAAATTTTCTACAAGAAAATCATTACTAGAAATAAGTAATGATGAATTTTTTGCTAGAGCTTTAAAAGGAAGTGGAAAGGTTCAACCAAGTAAATATCCAATAGATCCTAAAATACAAAAATTTTTAGATAGGGGTCAAAAAGCAGTAGATAGGTATTATGCAAAACAGGATTTACCTAAATTAAAACCTAAATATGATATTAGTCCGCCAAAGGTAATTGACAAAGTAAAGTCAATACCAAAAACAATAACAAAATCAATACCAACAAAACCAGTGTCGACAAAGGCAATATCAAATGTAGTTAATAAGCCATCAATAACAGTTTCTAAACCTGATGTTAAAAAAGCAGTTAATCTACGGGCTAATATAGAGAAGGCATTTAATGATCTTAAACAACAAGCTCAGTCTGGTTCTCAGGCAGCAACTTCTTTTGTTAAAGCACATCCAGGTGTAATAGCTGGAGTGTTATTAGCTGTATTAGCTATTTATGTAAGTTCTAAATTATATAAAAGGTTTTATAGTAAAGCTGCTAAGAGCTGTTCTTCATATAAAGGCCAGAAAAAAACAGTTTGTATGAAGAAATTTCAACTTACAGGATATAAAGTTCAACTTACAGATTTAAAAAATGCAGCAACTAAATGTGGTTTTACTAAAAATCCTGAAAAATGTGCAAAAATAATAAGAAATAAAATGGATAAAATTAATAAAAAAATAAGCAAAGCTGTTTAGAGGATAATACCGTGATTGGATTAAAAACAATTTGTACAGTTCTTGTGCACGAAAATAAAAATATTTCAAAAAATCAAAAAATAAATATTTTGAAATATATAAAAGAAACCCCTGATAGTGAAATTGAATCTTTATTCAATCCAGAAATGATAGAGCAGATTGTTAAGGAAGATGTTACGGCACAGGCATTGGGAGCTTTATTAGGTGGTCCTTTTTGGGTATTATGGAGAGCAATAGGAGCTACAATAAGTAAGAAAAGACGAAAGTGTGGAATTCTTAGAATTAGTACCCAAAGAACAATGTGTATTCAAAGGATTGCAATAGATGAACTAAAGAAAAAGATTAGCATGCTTTCTTCAGCTCTTGCTACATGTAGGAAAACAGAAGATCCTGGTTTATGCAGAGATAGAGTAAATAATGCTTTAGCGTCATTAAAAGAAAGACTTGATAAAAAAGAAGAAAATTTTAAATATAAATGGGGAAGTCAAAGTAAATAAATAGATTTGAAAAGAAAGGAGATTTTTTATGTTTACATCATTTGTCGATTTAAAGTATCCGGAATATGAAGTCATCACTCCTCAAACACATGACTCATATCATACCAAAACACTTAATGTTCAAGAGGAAGAACGATTAAAAGCTAGTTTTTTAACACCATCAAAAATCACAGAACATTTAAATAAATGTATTTATGATTCATTGGTTAAAAAACCTGCTAAGATTAAAACTTATGAAGATTTTTTAAAAAATGTTACTTTAAAAGATCGGGATGCTCTTCTATATGGTTTATATCATATTACATATGAAGACATTAGAAATTATGAAATTAAATGTGGTAATTGTGGGAAGAATTATCAAATAACGATTAAGGCATCTGAAACATTTAATTCATTATCTTATCCTAATAAAGATGTATTAAAAAAGAAAGTTGAAGTTAAGTTACCTGTTTCAAAAGGAGTTACTGCAATAATTAAACAACCAACAATGTTTGAAGAGTTATTAGCATTTAAAACATTAGGATCTCAACCAAATGCAAATGTTGACATTATAACAGAGACTCTTGTCATACATGAGTTTAAGCAACTTCCAGAAAATGGAGATGTACTTGTTTGGAATGAACCTGGTGAAATTATTGATGCTTATCTAACACTTCCTTCTAGAGATAAAAGAGAAATACATTCAATATATAGAAAAACATTTGGTAAATATGGGGTTGCATTAAAGATGAAAAGTACATGCATCCATTGTGGGCAAGAGGAGGACGTGGACCTAGATTTGGTCCAGAACTTTTTTCGTATGGTGTACTCAGTCTAATTTACAGAATAAATTTCGAGATGAATTAGAAGAAAATATTTTTGCATGTATGGAAATGAGTAATCAATCATATATAGATGTTGTTTCTATGCCACTTCAGCGCTTCTATAATTATCTTAAATGGAAATCGAAGCTTGAAGAGGATAGAAGAAAAACTATAGAAGAGCATGCTGGAAATTTAAATTTGGGAGCAAAATAAATGGCAAATTTATTAGATAGATTTAAAGTTAGTGTAATTGGATCTGATGATACTATTCGAGATTATTTGCCAACTATTGAAGCGAAAGGAGATTTTCAATCAACTGAAAATCTTAATGTTATAATCAATTCATGGAAAAATATTTTATTAACTCCTCGTAGAAATTATCCGTATGATCCTGAATATGGTAGTGATTTATACAAAATGGTTTTTGATCCATTAGATGAGATAACTATCCAAAAAATTGAGGATGAAGTATATTTTTCTATTCAAAGGTATGACAATAGAGCTTTTATTGAAAATATAGATATAAAATATTTAAAAATTGAAAAAGGAGTTTCCCTTGATATCTATGTTGATTATAAAGGAGAGAAAGGTCTTTTATCTCTTATATTAAATGAGCAATTATTTGCTAGCCTTTTAAACACGGAGGGATAGTTTATTGAGTTTAGATACAATACAAAAATATGAGCGAGTATATGAATATATATCTGATTATCATAAACTCCTATACGATTTTTATAGTAAGCATGCTGTTTCATTTTTAGTTACATATTATCATCTTAATGTTGATGAAACTATCTGGGATGATAATAAATTACTTGGCGGGGCATATGAAGATTTTGGTTCACTGACAGGTGTGATGTATGATAAAATTTTACTGCTCCCAGTGTATTTTATGGAGGATGTAACAACAGCTTTTGATGGTCAAGAAATAGGATATGTAAAAGAAGGAACCACATCTTTAACTATCCCCAGCACTTATGGTTTTATTCCTTATCCAGGAGATATAATAAAATTTGATCAAACATTTTTGAGACAGACAAATGATATTTATCCTCTTTTTAGAATAGAAGGAGTTGAAAAATCAGTTAATACTGATTTTACATTTTGGAAATTAATTGCACATCAATATGAGAGTCGTACTACAGCAAATATTGAACAATATCAATTAAATAGAATTTTAACATTTTTAGACTATGATAAAAAGATCCATTTATTAGATGATGGTTCATATCTTACTAGGTTACTTATTAAGAACGAAAGTCTTAGAGCAAATCTTAAAGATTTATATGACACCAATAGTGGACTTTATTTTAACTAAGGAAATATAACATATGACTGATACAAGTTTATCAAATCAAATTTTTCTTTCAAGAAATGAAATTAAAAATCAAATTATAGAATATTTACAAACTTACCTTGAATTAGAGAATGTTGATTTAGTCAAATCATCATTTCTTTCTTTTATTATTGAGGTTTTAGCGACTTTAACGAGTAATACTCTGTTTTATCAAATATCAACATATAAAGAGTTCTTTCTTACTAAAGCGCAGTTACCTGAATCAATATTAAATTTATCATCATTTTTAGGTTATACTGCAAATGAAGCTACACCAGCATCAGCAAATGTTTTAATTACTATGCCATTTTCATTTACAGATGCAGCTACTGAATTTGTAATTCCAATTGGGGGTGTTTTTAAGAGTTCAGATATAGAATTTAAAACATATTATATAACAACGATTACAGTAACTGATAATTCAACTGTTTCTATTAGTGTACAAGAAGGAAATAAAACATATAATTTTCCTGTTGATATCGATAATGTTGAAGATGAATTCTCATTTGTACTGCCTGTAAAACAAGTTAAAGCTGATATTCAAGAATTTCAAATTGATTCTGATCTACAAACTTATCAATTTTACGATCAAGAAGTTGAGTTGGATGGTCAAGTATCTAGTTTACTAGTTGAGGTTCAGGAAGCAGGTTCTACATCTTGGACTACATATACATCATTTAATAGTTTATTCTTGATGGATGATAATGATTTGGGGTATGTTTCTTCAAGAACTGATTCCGGTATAAAAATTTCATTTGGTAATGGGTTAAATGGAATTCAGCCTCCTGCTGGTGGAAGAATAAAAGTAACTACTAATTTAACAAAAGGTGTAGATGGAAATGTAATTGCTGGCTCAATTACCAGCGGAGATAGAATTTACAATACAACTTTATCAGGAATAACACAGTTGGTTAGTTATACTGTAGTTAATACATCGGCGTCAGTCAATGGAGTAGATGAGGAATCTTTAGAATCTATAAGATCTAATTCAATAATTAATTTAACAGCACTTAATAGAATAGTATCTGGAAGCGATTTTGCAAATATTGACGCAATTGTACAAACTTCACCTCTTGGTTCAAATTCTTTACCAATATTAAAACGATCAGATCTTAAGGTAAATGAAATTAGTTTATTCACAACATTGTTTTTTGATGGTGTTATAGTACCTACTAGAGATATTTTCCAATCATTTACTTCAACATATATTCCAAGACAAACTGAAGTAACTATTGATGGAGAAAATTTTTATACTATTTTTGATATGACTATTGATCCTTTAAATTCTGTAGCAAACTATGATTATATTTTATATGAACTTGAATTAATTCCTAGTTTGACTACTACATTTGATTCTGATTATGATATGCAAGCAACTAAGTTAGTATCTAAACGAGAAGGTCAAAAAGCTATATATGAACTAAGTTACACATCAACAGAAGCAGATGTTGGTACCACAACTTGTGAGATGGAAATTGTTGAGGTCGGTGCAATATATCCTATGATTAATGATAC
>DAOVGR010000048.1 GCA_030672305.1 Thermoplasmatales archaeon
AAAAATATTTGACAACCAATCTCCTAACTTAGAGATTGAAGACAACCAATCCAAAATTGTATTGATCCTATAGAGAATTATTAAAAAATGTAAGGCAATTAAAATCGGTACAGGACCAGCGAATAATGTGTTAGTAGTGTCACCTGCTATTAAACAAAAAAGGTTTTCATAATCGTTTATATTCCCCTTTTTTTTATTGAACATTTTGTTATATACTTTAACAATCCTAATATTATGTTCCCTCTCTGTTACTAGTTTTTGGGCATAATCAATGCTTATATCATCAGGTAGTAATCCAAGCTCATTGAATGATACAATAGCATCTTTATAAATTGTCTCAACTTCAACAGGATTATCAGTAGAATTTAATCTAATTCCAAAATCATTTATCAGATTCTCCAATTCATTAGCTTGCTCCTGTGTAAGCATAACAGTATGATTAATGGTTCTATCAATCTCATAGAATTGTATTGTGATTTCTACCAGTTCAGAATTATAAGATTCAAAAGGTACATCTGCAAATGCTGATTGAATACCAACACCAATAAATAAAACTATAACTCCAATAACAAGAGATTTATACAACACAACAGGGTTTTTATCCATTATTTCTTGCCTCCCTCAATAAAAACAATCTGATAAAGGATATATAAAGGTTACAATAACTAGTGGATTTGCACACAAAGCTAGTATTTTCTATCAAATCTCTCAATTTTTCAGTAACTTTTTATAGACATAAAAAATCTATGAAATCATGACAAAAGACAAAGAAATAAATGACAATGTAATTGCAAAAGAAAAAAGAGGTTTTTACATACATTTCATCATATACATCATAGTGAATGTATTGCTTTTTATTCAGTGGTGGTATATTACAGGCGGAGAAGGTTTTGCTTGGCCAATAACAACAACAATAGGTTGGGGCATAGGTGTTATTTGTCATTTTATCGCTGTTTTCGTTTTATTGAAAAAATAAAAAAAAATGAGAGAATTGGAAAGGATTGGCTTGTGGAAAAAGATAACTTGAGGCTTATTAGGATAAAATGTTTCTCCACAAACTTTTCCTTAGTGTGATAACGATTTATATCTTTATATAACTTCCTTAATAAAAAAAGGAAGGAAGAAGGTGAGAATTTGGTTTAGGCTTTGGTCTGATTGTCCTTAAAAATAACGACTTGTTATGCAAATATTCTATTTTGTTTGTTTAAAACACTTAATAAGCTATTCTGAGGCATTTTCAAATCTTTTTAAATTAACACTCATTCATCTACTAATTTTTAGGTAAAAATACCGCGAAAGTGTGTTTTTCAACCTGAAAACCAGGATTAATAGAAGATATGTAAAAAAACTTGTTTCAGATTAGTTAAAACTTCTAAAAATAGTAAAATAACTAATTTGTTTTTTAATTGATAATATGAGTGATGAAGAATTATATTTTTATCAAAATATGATGGGAAAATGGAAAAAGAATAATAAAGATATAACGAAAAATAAAAAAACAAAAATCCTAATATTCTTTACAAATAAATATCGCCTATTAAATCATCATTATCTTTATACCATCTTAAAATTTCTCTGTAATCAAAAGCACTTCCAGTTGTATACAAAACCATCGTTTCATAATTTAATGTAACATTTTCATCAGATGTAATTATTATTCCAACTCCAGTCAATCCTTTTATAAAACCATAGTATTGGAAAGGTATTTCATCTTTGTATGCTACTCCTTCATATAGAACCTTGTATCCTTCATTTCCAAGTTTTTTCTTATAGTCATTTGCGACAGCATTAATTGATCTATTTGTTCCAAACACTTTATATTTAATTTTGTCAATATATGGAAATTCTCTTATTTCTGGATGTTTATTCATATGTTCATCAATGTTTATTTCTTCTGCTTCACCGATAGGTCTTTTTACTGCCATAAAACGTTTAATTGGGATATACCCTGAATTATAAGCAACAGATCCACATATTCCTAAAAATATAATTATAATTACAGATACAGCAAATAATTTTATAAAATTTTTTTTACGTTTGTTAATTCTTTCTTCAGTAAAAGTGTAATTTGCCTCTTTGGATGAATTATCCCACATTAAAATATAATATATAGCTTATTTATATATAAATTTTTAGTTGAATTTTCTATTATTTTAAATGTTCAATTATTTCTCCAGTAAAAAATAAGAAAGTTTAAATATAATATAGGAATTAATATAAAATTGGGTAAAGGAACTAATAAGAGGGGTTATACGGACCCTTACACCTTTTCTTAGCCCCATCCTCATCTAATTATTTTCTCCTTTACCCAATTTAAATTTTATAATTAATACATTATTTATATCAAAAATGATTACAATTATTTAGTAAATTATTATTTCTTATAAATTATTACTTTAGTTACAAAACAAATATTTTAGTTATATTTAAGTTTAATAATTTTTAATTTTAAATTATTTATTATTACAAGATTTTTATATATGAATTTCAATAATTATCATAAATCTTTTATATTAGTTTGATTATAGTTATATAATATGTTATAAATATTATAATGGAGAATGGCACATGTTTAAAGTGGGAAGCATAAAAAATAAAAAATTTATAAAAAAGATAGGGGTTTTTTTTATAATAAACATCTTAATTATTTCAATTTTAATCCCAGCAGTTTATTCTGTAAATATAGTAAGTATTGATAAATCTTCAACAGAATCAAATATAAAAAAAATATTGATAAAGGCCAGTGATAATTGGTGGGATGATACCTGGCCATATAGAAAATTAATTACAATTGACCATAATCAAATAGATGTTGATCAAACCAATTTCCCGTTTTTAGTTCATATTAGTTCTGATGCAGATCTAGGAGATTATACTCAGGGTGATGGAGATGATATCGCTTTTATTCTCTATTCAGATAATTCAACACAACTCAAACATGAAATTGAATATTTCAATGGAGATAGTGGTGAACTTTTTGCATGGATTAATATTCTAAGTCTCAGTTCCTCAGAAGATACAAATCTTTGGATGTATTATGGAAATTCTGATAGTGGAAATCAAGAAAATATAGAAGATACATGGGATTCAAATTATGTAATGGTGCAACATTTAAATGAGCAAACTGGGACATTACTTGATTCAACTTCAAATAATAACGATGGAATAAATGATAATGCAACTTTCAATTCTTCTGCAAAGATAGATGGTGCATATGATTTTGATGGAATTGAAAATAATATTGATGTAGGTACTTTTGATGTTGTTGGAAGTGGTCTGACAATATCAATATGGTTTAATGCAGAAAGTTTTTCAGAAAATACTATTTGTACTAGCGGTTTGAGATTAATATCTAAAGCAACTGGGCCAGAATCATCCAATCACTTTTGGATGATAGCCCCTGCAGATTATGGTGATATGTTTAGGTATAGATTAAAAACCGAAAATACTGGAGTTTCCAATCTAATTGTTGCTACAGGGGGTCTTTCCACTGAAACATGGTATAATGTTGTTGCAACCTATGATGGAAGTCATATGAGAGTTTATAACGATGGTATTGAACTAGGAAATAAAACACAAACTGGTGCAGTATCTACCGATAGTAATGTATCTGTATGGATTGGATCAAATCCACCAAATGACTATAGAGTTTTTGATGGTGTTATCGATGAAGTTCAAATTTCTAATATTGCTAGAAGTGAGGATTGGATAAACTTATCTTATAAAAATCAGAATAATCCAGAATCATTTATTACTGTATCGGAGCAAGATATATGTGAATATACTCTTACAATAAACATCGATGGAAATGGATCAGTATCAAAGGATTCTGATCAAGAAGTATATGAATATGGAACGGTTGTAGAGCTAACCGCAGTTCCAGATACAGGATGGTCATTTTCACACTGGACAGGAGATCTTACAGGTAGTGAAAATCCTGAAGAAATTACAATGAATAGTGATAAGATTGTTAATGCTCATTTTAATATAAATGAGTATAGCCTTACAATAAACATTGAAGGAAATGGAGAGGTCATCAAAAATCCTGACCAAGAATCCTATGAGTACGGAACGGTTGTAGAACTTACCGCAGTTCCAGATACAGGATGGTCCTTTTCTCATTGGAGTGGAGACCTTACTGGTAGTGAAAATCCTGAATATATCACAATAAATGAGGATAAAGAGGTTACAGCGAATTTTTCAATTAATCACTACACACTTACAATTGATATAGACGGACAAGGAGAGGTTAACAAAGATCCAGATTTATCATCTTATCCATATGGAACAATAGTTGAATTAACCGCAGTTCCAGATGGAGCATGGGAATTTTCTCATTGGAGTGGAGACCTTAATAGCAGTAATAATCCTGAATATATTACAATTGATAGAAATAAATCAGTTACAGCACATTTCTCACAAAATGAGTTCACTCTAACAGTAAATGTAATAGGAGAAGGAACAGTTATAAAAGATCCTAATCAAGCAACTTATCCATATGGTACTACAGTTGAATTAACAGCAGTTCCAGAAACTGGTTGGATATTTGATTATTGGGATGGTGATCTAACTGGCAGTGAAAATCCTGATGAGATTGTAATTGATGGTGATAAGGTAATAAATGCCTATTTCAAGGAAGATGACGTAGCTCCAGAAATAAAAATTACAAAACCAGATTATGGTGTATACATCTTTAATCAAAGATTAGGTGGCTTTATATTCCCAATCATTTTCAATGATATTACAGTTGAAGTCGATGCTTCAGATAAAGATTCAGGAATAGAGAAAGTCGAATTTTACATTGATGGAGAATTAAGGGAAACTGATGAAGAAGCACCATATACATTCGAACTAACCAATCATCTTAAAAGATTCCATACAATTGATGTAATTGGATATGATAACGCAGGAAATACTGATGATGATTCAATAAGAGCGTATATGTTTGGAGTTAGATATCCATTAATATGGCTACTGTTTGCAATTATTTTAGTCATGTTATCAGGTGATTTCTAGAAATATACATATCTGTAAAAAAAATTACACCTATCAACATTAGACAAATAAAAAACACATTCAACTTTTTTCTTTTTTTAATTTTAATAATTAAATTAGAAACATTTCATTGAAATGTTAGAATTTATATACTATACATAATATAATAGATAATAACAGGGAGGTTAAAAATTATGAGGAAATTGTTACCAATATTTGTTGTGGTAATTTTGATTATAAGTGGAATAGGAGCAATAGCAACTAATGTTGAAAACACAAAAAATGAAACAGAAAATATTACTAATTTTTTAGAAACAGATATCTCAGAGCTAAAGTTTATTGAAATTAAAAATAATTATATCGAGGTAAGTCTTGGAGCCAAAGAATTGTATTTAATGAATCCAGGTCAACCAATGATTCCAAGAATCCTTCAAAAATACGAGCTTCCATTTGGTGCAATCAATATAAAGGTTGAAACTAAAGCTTACAATATTCAAGAACGTGAAATTTCAAAAGAAATAAAACCTTCACCTGCACCATTACCTTTGACGCCAAGAGAGGATTTTGTAATTCAAGCAAAGAAGGATAAAACGGTGTATGATAGCAATGAGTTGTACCCACACTCTTGGCATAGCTATCATATTGGTTGTGGTTTGAACAGTAATGCTGAACATGTTACACATCTTACAGTAAATATTTTCCCACTTAGATATAGACCTGCTTCTGGAAAAATAATTATTGCTGAAAAATTTGATATTAAAATATCTTATGAAGATCCAAATATCGATTTTTTCCCAGATGAAAGTACTTATGATTTAGTTATTATTAGCCCATCTAAATTTTCAACGGAACTTGAAAGATTAGTTGACCATAAAAACTCATTTGAAATGGAAACGATTATCAAAACAACAGAGGAGATTTATGATGACTATTCGGGTAGGGATAAACCAGAGCAAATTAAATTTTTCATAAAGGATGCAATAGAAACCTGGGGAATTAGCCACGTACTTCTTTTTGGTGGTTTGAAATCAATTATATATGCAAAACCAAAAGATGATATTAACCATGGTGCAAAATGGTGGCATGTTCCAATAAGATACTCAAATTTCCAATGGGATGGAGGTCCTGGTTACAACTTTACTAGTGGAGAGCCTGGCTATATATCTGATTTATATTATGCAGATATTTACAAAGAAGGAGGAGAATTCGAAGATTGGGATTCTAATGGAAATGGTATATTTGCTGAATGGAGTGGCGATATAAGAGATGAAATTGATCTATACCCTGATGTTACATTTGGAAGACTTGCCTGTAGAAATAATAAGGAAGCAAAAAATGTAATTGATAAAATCATCAAATATGAAGAACAACCAGCAGATCCAAGTTGGTTTAAAAGAATGATTTCGATTTCAGGAGATGGATTTCTAGATCAAGAGGATTGGGATATTCAATGGGATACAAGTGAGCTATCAGATGGAGAATATGTAATATATGCACAAAGTACAAATCCTGATGAAGAAAAAGGTCCAATTGATGAAATATATATAACACTTGATAAAACAATTGAATCAAACATTACCTTTAATCATGATGATCATCTAAAAGAAGAACTTCAAAATGGTTATCCAGCACCACCCATTGCAGAAATTATGACTATATCAAATGGTAACACCCTTGGTAACACGGACTATACATATACTCCACATGGTGGAGAAGCATACTGTAACGATCTATACTGGTATGCAAACATCTCCTATATAGATGAAGTTCTTACAATACGTGGGAAGTCCTATGATCCAAAACCTTATGGTAATCTAACTGACATAGATGTATGGATAGAAAACGATGTTGGCACAGAAGTTTTCAGAATAAAGCTCGAAGATACAGAAACATACTATGAAGGAGAATGGATAGTCGGTGATGAAATGTTACGTGGAAGAGGGGGAGCTCTTGTATACATTCCTGATGATTTTGATACTAATAGTGTTTTCACTTCAAATGGAAAATGGGTTGCGCAATCAGATGTAATCGATGAATTTAGTGAAGGATATGGCCTTGCGTTTTTCTCAGGCCATGGAAGTCCTGGATGGTGGGGAGATCATTATCCAGGGATACCTGGTAACAGACGACATGGTCAAGTCGCAGGTCTTGTTGTTACTCAAATTTCACCATATTTTCCATATATTCATTTTCCACTTTTCCCAATGAATAAACTATCAAATACAAATAAACTTCCAGTTGTAAGTGTTGGTGGTTGTCATAACAGCATGTTCAGTATATCATTAATCCCTTCATTTCTAAATCTTTTTGTTAACAACTGGATGTTTACATATGGCACTCCTGTTCCTGAATGCTGGGGGTGGTATATGGTAAAACTACCAGAAACTGGTGCTATTGCAACAATGGGCAATACTGGATATGGATGGGGATCAGAAGGAGATATATGTACTATTGGTACTGGTGATGGATGGATAAATACGGAGTTCTTCAGACAATATGGAGAAGAAGATCAGCATATTTTAGGTATGGCATATACCCAAGCAATAACCAGTTATATAACCCATCACAAGACATTTGAACTTGTTTACTGGCGCCACGATTATGGATGGGACGGAATTGATCAAAAAACTGTAGAGCAATGGCAACTGTTAGGTGATCCAAGTCTACTAATTGGTGGATATCCATAGTTATTTATTGAGGTTAACCCTCAATTTTTTTCTTTATATTTAATCAATTTAAAAAAAAAAGAAAAATGTTTTATTAATTTTATAATTTAATTTTACTTCATGCAGGAATCGATAGAGTCCATGTAACCATTATTACTCCGCCGACAATCATACCAAGTCTTACAAATTTATCGTAATTCTTTATTGTAATTCCACCCATAAGTAGAAACATACCTATTAATAAACATCCAAATACATTAACAATCATACCTGCTCTAAGTCCAGTTACACTTCCACTGAAAAGGTAAATAAGTCCACCAATACAAGCTATCAAAATTCCTAGAGGAATCATAATAAACATATTTGGCTCTGTAAAGATTGAATTGATTAATTCTGGAATAGACTTTGACGGTTGCGGCTCAGATTTGGGTGTCGGAGCTGATGCTTTTGGTTGAGGTTGTTCTTCTACTTTTGGTGCTCCACAAGCAGGACAAAATGCTGCCTTCTCTGGAATATTAGCACCACATTTAGCACATTTAATTTCTGCCATAATTCCACACCACCTTTTACCTAAATCTTAAACCTTCTATTTATCGCTTTCTTTTTTGTTTATCAGAAGATTGATAAAAAAAGGATTTCTATTTATTTTTTATATACGTTTTCCAACATTACAACTATTGCAGATTCCATGAGCATTATCAAAGCAACTACTACAAACAATTCTACCACACAAACTACATGTATACATTGCACCAGGTTTGCCACATATACTGCACAATCCAACAATATCCATTCTTACATCCCTCCAATCTTTACCAATTTCTTTTTAAGATCCTCAAGTTTTAAACTAGAAACAACAAGAGGAATATTTTCACGGTCTGCAAGTTTTATTGCAAGAGAATCAACAGACCCAGGCCTATGATAAACAACAACAGTTGGTTTAACAGGGTGAACTCTTATTGCTATCATAGGACTACGACCATATCTGATACCTGTGAAAATAATAGCTCTCTCAGAGCTCCAGCCATATAAACGATTATAGTCACCAGAGTTTATTGTTTCAATTGTTTTAACACTATCAACAAGTGTAAATCCCTTCACACTTTTTTTTAGACCAATATTACTTGACGTCAAAATATTTCCATCTATCTCTCTTATGAATGACTCTGCAACAATCGTATATGGATATTCCATAATTTCAAGTATCCCTTCCTGAGTTTCAATCATGGAATCATATTGATGAATAATTTTTCCCCCGCGATTTTCATCTATTTTTATAAAAGCTTCAATTATTTTCTTTATAGTTTGTATACCCGGGGATTTTCTTCGCCCTGATTCATAATCACTAATAACACTAGGTGATAAATTCAAACAACTTGCTAGATCAGTCTGACTTATAGCAAAAACACCTCGCCACTTCCGAATAGTTTGACCAGGTTTAGGACTTAAAGTAATTTCACCTGCAATCTTTTCAGATAGGGCATTTTTTATTTTCACTACTTCACCTCAATAGGTTTAAACTTATACCCATAATAGATTGCTCCTATGTAACCATCCTCATGTATTTTTCTAAAAGTTGATTGTACTCGCATTCCAATCTTAACATCGTCTAATTTGCAATCCACTATCTGAGCTGTGACTTTTGGCCCTTCATCAAGCTTTATTATTGCTATTGGATAAGGTGTTTGACGTTCAAAATGCTCAGGAGCATTATATATAATGGAATAAGTCAATACCTCTCCTTGACCTTTTAATTTTAATACCTTCATTTTCCCCATACTTTTTCTTCTACAATACGGGCAAGATTCACGAGGAGGAAAGTATATTTTAGAACATGATCCACATTGATTACCAATAAGATTGTACCTTTGTGGAATCTCTCTCCAAAAACGAGGTACAGCTCCATCTGCCATTTTATATCGCCTCCAAGATATGTACAACACAAGATGCACCAACAGCTCCAACATTATGAGTAAGACCAATTTTTGCATCTTTTACCTGTCTTTCACCAGCGTCCCCTCTAAGCTGCATAACAATTTCAGCTATTTGAGCTACTCCTGTTGCTCCAACAGGATGACCTTTTGCTTTTAATCCTCCACTTGTATTAACAGGGGTTTTACCATCAAGAGTAGTTATTTTTTCATCAATTGCTTTGCCGCCCTCACCCTTCTTAACAAATCCAAGGTCCTCTATTGCTAAAATTTCAGCAATAGTAAAACAATCATGCACTTCAGCAACATCAATATCTTTAGGTTGTAATTTTGCTTGTTCATAAGCTTTTTTACCAGCATAAACAGTGGAATCAAAAGTACAAATTTCTCTTCGTCCATGAAGTGCAAGGGTGTCTGATGCTTGACCGGTGCCAATAATCTTAACTGGTTTATCTGTATAATTCTTCGCTTTATCAGCAGCACATAAAACGACAGCAGCAGCACCATCACTTACAGGTGAACAATCAAGCATAGTAAGAGGATATGCGGTCATTGGAGAGTTTAATACTTTTTCTAAAGGAATAGCTCTTTTAAATTGAGCATAGGGATTAAGTGCTCCATTTGCATGATTTTTAACAGCCACTTTTGCGAGCTGTTCGCGTGTTGTTCCATAATCATACATATGCCTTGTGGCAATCATTGCATAAATTCCAGGAAATGTTGCTCCAAAAAAAGCTTCCCATTCCTGATCAAGTCCTGTTGCTAAAGTATCAGTTGCTTCATCACCAACAACATCGGTCATTTTTTCAACACCACCAACTACAACAACATCATTCATACCTGAAGCAACAGAAAAATATCCCTGTCTTACTGCAAGACCTCCTGATGCACATGCGCTTTCAACTCTTATTGCAGGAATATGCATATGTGCAAAACCAGACCAATCAGCAACAAGTGCACCAATATGTTCTTGACCAATAAACCTACCAGTACTCATTGAACCTACATACAAAGCATCAAGTTCACTACCGCTGATACCTGAATCAAATAATGCCTTTGAACCTGCCTCTGCCATTAGATTACGGAATGATTTATCCCAAAGTTCACCAAATTTTGTTACACCAATACCAATTATAGCTACATCTCTCATCATTTTATCAGTCCTCATATAAAAGATCCCTATATTTAGCATAAGTTGAATAATCAACATATTGTTTCTTTTCTATCAACTCAGAAACCAAAGGTGCTTTTTCATGTGGAAATTCTTTTATAAATTCTGTAACGGTTATATCAAAAGCATCACTTCCTGCACCTGAACCGTAACTTGCCACAAATATTCTGTTACCCGGTTCTGCGATGTCAAGTACTGATGCAAGGCCAAGCATTGTAGAGCCAGAATACGTATTTCCTATTATTGGACATAAAAGTCCTTGTTTGACCTGATCGGGTGTAAAACCAAGCATCTTTGCAACCCTTAATGGAAATTTTCCATTAGGTTGATGGAAAACAGCATAATTATAATCCTCAGGTTTTGAATTTGCTGACCCCATTAGATTCTGAGCATTGCTAATGACATGTCTAAAATAAGCAGGTGCTCCAGTAAACCGACCACCATGAGCAGGATATTTACGCCCCTCTCTTCTCCAGAAATCTGGAGTATCAGTAGTAAATGAGCAAGTTTCGTTAATATTTGCTATAATCTTCTCCCGTCCAATAATGAATGCTGCTCCTCCAGCACTTGCAGCATATTCTAGAGCATCCCCAGGAGCTGCTTGTGATGTATCAGCACCAATTGCTATACCATAATCTACCATTTCTGATTTAACAAGAGCCATACAGGTTTGAATAGCAGCAGTTCCCGCTTTACAAGCAAATTCATAGTCTGCAACCTTTAATATAGGTGTAGCAGAAATTGCTTCTCCTACAATTGTACCAGTTGGTTTAACAGCATAAGGGTGAGATTCACTACCTACATAAACAGCACCTATATCCTGAGGATCTATGTTGCATCTTGCAAGAGCAGCTCTTGCAGCTTCGACACTAATTGTAGCAACATCTTGATCCGGTGAAGGGACCGATTTTTCAATTACCCCAAGACTACTAGTGATTGTTTCAGGATTCTTCCCCCATGCATTTGCTATATCTGAAGACTTAATTCTAAGCCTTGGAATATGAGCCCCATAACTTACTATACCGACATCTTTCATAAAAAACACCTAATTAGGTGTAGTAAAAATCAATATTTAAAATTGACGATTTATTTCTCGTTTATTAACGATGTTTTCAAATAATAATAAAAAATGTTTACCATCTTAAATTCTGTTTTAATTCTATTAAATGTAGATTAACACCTATTTCTTCTATCCTTAATAAATGGGCTTTTCCAACACGTTTTTTAAATTTTTTAACAAATTGTGAACCTGCATCTTCACCTAAAGAGTTAATAATATCTTCCATAATTCTTCGAATACCTCTACCTAGCTCAGATGGTCTTATTGAATTAAGCTCCTCTGGTATAATAATTGCATCGACGCTATCAGAATAACGAGATCCATCAATTTTGATATGTTCCAAATATTCATATCTATCCTCAAACTTTCTAAGAACATTGTTCACAAGTAAAATAGCATAGTTCTGGGAGGTTGTTTCATTAATAATATCGACTAAAGCCTTCAATATATTTTTAAAAACTAGTACTTGTGATAATTGTAAAATATCTAAACTAATGCCCATCTCTTCTAATTTAAATAAATAATCAGCATTTAGATATTCTTTTAATTCATTTATAAGTGAAATATCACTTTTTTCATTAAAATATTTATTTAATTCTTGAAAACACTTTTGAATTGCTTCACCAACCTTATGAGCATCTTCTGAATTTACTTCTTTTTTTACGGTTACAGGATCAACGCCTTGAACAGATCGAATATCATATATCTCAACTTTATTAAGAACCTGGTATTGAGTTTTAAGCCTCCTAACAAGATCAGTTAGAGTTAATATTGCAATATCTTTATCAAATTCCCTATCCAAAATATGAAATAATGCTTTAAACGAATAAGATAGAATATCATAATTTTCAATTTGAAACTTAAATTTTTCTTTGATCTCTGTAACAAACTGGAGCTGTATTAGGTCTAAATCTACACCTATTTGTTTTATTGCTAATTCATAATCAAAAGGAAGTGTTTCCTTAATTTCACGGATAAAATAATATCCTGCACTTTTCCCCATATTCTTTGTTATTATTACCATTAAATCATTTGTGGCTTTTCCAATTTCTTTTGTTTCAACGTTGTTTACATCAGAATCAATATTAACAATCTCAATTGTTTCACTATATTGTATTCCTTTGATTTCAATAAATTTGAAAAATCCGTATTTTTCTGAAAGCTCCTTTAATGCTTTAGTTATAAATAAATTTGCATAAGATTCGGAGGTTCTTCTACCAATTACATTGATAGTAGATCTTAATATACGGCCAAGAATATCTTTATTTTCTAATTGAGGCATCCCGATTCCATTCTTGAATTAGTAATTTTTCCATAAACCAATGCATGTTTATGTTTTTAATATTTATTATATATCAATTGTTATCCCAAAATCCTCTTGTTCTTGCATAATTTAATTCAGCTTTTAGGATATCTCTAAAAAATTTGATTTGTAATTCTTCTGATTTCTTAAGCGGTGATATGCTATATTTTCTTAGAATTCTAGCAGCAGTATCAGGACCTATACCTCGCCCTACTAACGCCATAATAGCTGGTTTTCCATAACTTAGAATAAGACTTGCATTTTTATGCAATCTTTTAACTTCTTTGATTTCCTCTCTTGATTTTTCTTTTTTAGTTAAAATTTTTGCTTGATTTCTATTGTGTCTACGTAAAACTGAAATTTTTATAGCTCCACAATTAGAGCATTTTGGTTTATCATCTGCTCGTCTTACAGATGTGTTCCATGTTTTTTGACAATTTGTACAAACAAATGTTATATCAGCATCTTCCAAGCGTTTTTTTAAGGCCATAAGAATAGATCTATCTGCTCTTTTAGGAACCATTAGTCCTCTAATTGTTTCAAGGCCAGCTAAAGAGATTGGCGAAAGTCTCTGAATGCAAATTTGTATCAATCCCTTTTGTATTTCACCTAGAATTTGTTGCGTATTTTCAACATCCATTCTCTCCCAAATTATTTTATCTATTGCCTCATCCTGTATCATAGAATTATCAAAAAGAGTAAACAATTTTTTTGCCCCAATATTTCTTGAATCGAAATCTTTTTTAATTGCACCAAACTTTCTTGCCACGTGTATTAACTGCCATCTTATATAATTAGAATTTTTTAGTATAATATTTAATGCATATGGAAGAGATTCAGGTTTTGTCTTTAAAAGAATATCTTTTATTTTATCCACAGGAATTCTACCAGGCAATTCAAGATTTATTCTATATGCATCACTATTTATTCCTACACTCTCACCTATTGATTGAGCAAGTATTGCAGAAATTAAGCGACCAAGAGTTTCATTTACCTTTGTTCCAAAGCATACATTTATTACAACAGTTTTATCTTCGACATCTATTGTAATTGTTTTATCATCTGGAACAACAAAACCAAGTTTCTTTTGGTTTTTTATAGATAGTGAGAATTTTTCAAATGTGCGACTATTACATGGGTATTGCTTTACCACATCTTTTTTTGACCCTATAGTTCTTAATCTACCTACTTCCTTTGCTACTTGAAAAGGAATAGGTATATCTTCCCCAACCCAAGAAGGAGCAGACCCTAACTCCTTTGATTGAGATACTAGTATCTTATCTTCCTCAGTTTTTACAATCGTCCAAGGTCTTCCTCTCAAGATGAATTTAGACTCTTCATAACCATAACTTAAAACAAAACTCTCATCAAGTTTTCCAATTCTTCTTCTTGAAGTAATATCAACAACATTGAATGTTTTTTCATCTGGAATCATCGAGATATTATCAAGAAAATAATTTCTGGAACTAGTTCGTTTTATTATATAGCTATCATCAATCCATATACTTCGTTGACTTTTTAGCTGCTCAAGGATTTTTAAAAATCTCTCTTTTTTAAGTTTATAAAAAGGATAAGATCTACAGATTATTTTGTAGATTTTTTCAGATTCCACTTTTCCATATTCAAGAGCAATTGAGATTATTTGATTTGTAAGAACAGATAACGGATTTTGTCTTACTTTTAATGATTCAATTTCTCCGTTTAATGCACGTCTAGCAATAACAAGGCTTTCAGCTAAATCTTCAGGTGTTGTTGCAACAATCATTCCCTTTGAAGTTTTACCTATTCTATGCCCTGATCGACCTACCCTTTGTACTATTCTCTTTACCTCCCTTGGAGAGTTATATTGAATAACAAAATCAGTATTTCCAACATCAATTCCAAGTTCAAGTGATGATGTACAAATCAAAGATTTTAGTTTACCACTTTTAAAATTATCCTCTGATTCTATTCTAGCAATTTTTGAGAGTGAACCATGATGAACATCAATCGGAAAATCATCAACCCAGAGATGAAATCTTGAGGCAAGAATCTCAGCACCATCTCTTGTATTTATAAAAAGTAATGAAGAAACATGATCATCGATAAGTTCTTTACACCTTCTTAAAGAAGCAAAAGAAATTGGCTCAATTGATAGACGGTTTGCAAAATCATAATCTTTCTTTATGATATGAGGAAGTTCAACTTTTATATCAATATGTTTTGTGACATCAACATTTAATATCTTAACATCACGAAATTTTTTGTTCTCAAATCCTCCAAGATAACGTGCAACTTCTTCAGGAGATCCTACCGTCGCAGATAATCCAATTCTTTGGAAAATAACATCTTTTTCAATAGTTAATTCATGTAATCTTTCGAGAGCAACTGAAAGTTGTGTACCTCTTTCTTCATCTGCCATTTCATGAATCTCATCAACTATTACCCATCTAACACTTCCAATATGTTTTTTCAATCTTTTACCGATAAATAATATTTGAAAAGTCTCTGGAGTTGTAATAAGCATATCAGGAGGTTTTCTTGATTGACGGGTACGTTCGCTTTGAGGTGTATCTCCATGTCTAACAGCTATCTCAATACCAAGTTCTTTTCCCCATTCAAAAGTTCTCTGTAGCATATCTCTGTTTAAGGCTCGAAGTGGAGTAATATAAAGAATCGAGATTCCTTTATTATCAGTTGGTTTAATATTATCTTTTAATTTTAAAAAATTATGAAAAATTGGCAATAAAGCTGATTCTGTTTTACCAAGACCTGTTGGGGCTATCAAAAGGATATTTTTTCCTTTTAATATTGGGGGAATAGCTTGGATTTGAGGTTCAGTGGGTTCCTTAATATTGGTTTTACTAAGCAAAGTCTGTATATTTGGATTTAACATCGAAAAAACTGAATCCATTATATTTGATGCAATAAAGCCTAATTTATATTTTTTACCCCTTTTTCAATAAAAATTTATAGAACATTTAAGGATGTAATTGGGCTTGAATATTTATCTGTATCAGCATCCTTTATTTCTCTTTTTAAAAAAAAGTTTAATTTATTGAATCGCAGTAAAAAATATTAGTCCTATTCCAAACCAGCATATTATAAGAATATAATACCATGCGCTAAATATTCCAAATATGACACCAAGTAAAATTGCAATTAATGGCAATATGAATAGTAAAAAAGCTGCAATCAATTGTTTAATTGTAGATGAAAGGTTTATCTCCATATCAAATCACATTGCAATAGGTAATTTAATGCCGATATTAGGAATGTCTTATATAAGCTTAACTTGACTATTTGATTAATTTAACCTTTCCTAACGATGCTCCATCAATTAAATAGATTTGTGCATTTTTTATGTCCATTATTTTACCAAGTGGCCCTGTTACACCTTCCTGATTTACTGCAATACCTCCACAAAGTGGGTTAAATGCTGGAATCACTAATACCGATGAACAAGTTCCATCTGGATATTTCTCCAAAAGTTTTTCTCTAATAAACATACTTTTAATCCAGCAAGGCTCAAATGTCCTATACCCTAATCTATCAGTAAACATTATTGTGGGATGTGTATGGGAAAATATTAGCTGGTCACATTTCATGATTTCCTTGTTGGGCCATCTATGGCCATGAACAAAACCGATATTTTCTATTGAAAATCCATCGGATGGATGTAATATTATTTCCTCTGGTGAGACTTTACTAATGTTACCATCATGATTTCCTGGCAGGATATGGACAGCTCCATATTCGCTTATTGTTGTAAGAAAATTTTTTACATCTCTTCTTTCTTGAAATGTTGAAGAAGGAATATTATGTTTTATATCTCCAAGTAAAATAATCTCAAGAGGTTTGTATTTTTTACAAATTTTTAAGAGTTTATCAATCATATTTTGTGTTTTAGAAGAAGTGCTTAACCCTTGCTCTCTTAGTTGACTTTCTATTCCTATGTGCAGGTCTGCAACAATTAGGATTTTCTTGTTTTTTATAAAAAGAGCAGGTTCGTTTGATATTGGATGTAAATCAGATAAATCCATTTATTGTACCATGAGTCTCTTACAAATTTTTCTTTAAAACCTTTGGGATTTCTTGGATGATATCTGTAGCAATTAATCCATATGAATGTTTTTTAAATGCATTATTTCCCGCTGTTCCATTAATAAAAACTCCAACTCTTGCTGCATTGTATGGTTCCATGTTTTTTGATAATAAAGATCCAATAATTCCAGCTAATACGTCTCCTGTTCCCCCAACAGTCATTGCTTGATTGTGAATGTCATTTAGTTTTAGCTCTGTACCATCGCAAATGATATCAGTTGAGCCCTTCAACAGTATAGTCACTTGTAATTTTTTTGCCCATTTTCTAACAATTTGTTTTCTTTCTTCAAGATTATTATTTAATTTTTCTTTTGTTAGTTCTTTGAATTCCCCAGCATGAGGTGTTATAACAGTCTGAGAATTTTTAATTATTTCAGGATTATTACCAACGACTTGAATAGCATCTGCATCTATTACCATTGCTTTCTTTAATCTTACACAATTTTCAATAACTTTTTTAATTGCATTTTTTGTTTCTATTTCTGATCCTAAACCTGGGCCAATAATAACAGAGTCTGCCTTCTGTATAAACTTGCCAATAATCTTGATATCTTCAGGTACAAGAATGTCATCTTTATTTAGTTCTTTAACAATCAGATTTGGTGAAAGTTTTGAGGTTTCATTTGCTAGTCTTAATGGTTTTATTAATTGTGGTGAAAATGATGTTATTGCTTTTGCTACCTTTTTAGGTGTAGTAATAATTGCTAAATCTGAACCTGTTCGAAGAGCTGCAAGACCTGACATTGCAGGAGCACCAATATATGGACCGCCCCCAATTATTAGTACTACTCCATTTTCTCCTTTATGAGACTCTTTTTTAGGTTTTGGATAATATGTGATTAGTTCTCCTAGGCCAATATACTCCATTGCCTTTTTTGGTATACCTATGTCAACTATTTTCATATTGCCACTATTTTGTTTGTTCATCCCCGTTTTAATATCGTGAAATGTTATTGTATAATCAGGTTTTATTGTGGTATTTGTACCAAGGCCTGTTGGAACGTCAACTGAAATTATGATTTTACCCTTTAAAGAGCCTATTTTCTTTACAATTGAAAAGTAGGGTTCTCTTAATGTTCCAGACAAACCTATTCCTAGCATGGAATCAATGATAATTTCTTTTTTAAGAAGTAATTTATCTAAATTTTGTATTGATTCTAAATCAAATATTTCTACGTTAGTTTTTTTCAATTTTTGAAAATTTTCTTTTGAAATCGGTGTTCTAATTTCATTTTCTTTCCCTATTAAAAAGATTGTTACATTAACTATATCAGCAAGATATCTTGCTGCAACAAAACCATCTCCACCATTATTTCCTATTCCACAAAAAATTATAATTTCTTTACTTTTTGGTCTCAGCTCTTTAATTATAAAGTTTGCAATTCCTTTGCCCGCATTTTCCATCAATTCAATCGTTGGAACATTATAAAACTCAGCATTTTTATCAAGAACTTTAATTTCTTTACCAGATAGCATACCAAAACGTTAAACAATAAGTAAACTTATATACACTTCGAAATAGAGAACTATTTGGAGGAAATAGGTATGCTGCCTGGCCGGATGAATCCTAGGCAAATGAATCAAATGATGAAAAGACTTGGCATCCAAGTTAAAGAAATTGAAAATGTGAAAAAAGTAATTATTCAAACTGATACAAAGGAATATATTTTTGATGAAGCAGATGTAACAATGATGGATGCCCAAGGACAAAAAACTTATCAGATAACTGGTTCACCTCGTATTGTTTCAAAAGAAGAAGAAATCCCAAAGGATGATATTGATTTGGTTGTTGAACAAACTGGTAAAAGCATTGAAGAAGCAAAAAAGGCACTTAAAGAAACAAAGGGAGATATTGCTGAAGCAATAATGAAGCTTACACAATAATTAAACAGTTTTATAAAAGTACATTTTTTTAGAACTATCATCAATAGAAGTTCGTTCCCCAGTTCTATACATGAAATTAGAAGCTGTTTTTGCCTGAAATTTAGTACAAATTTCTGCTTGCTCAAATGTATTTATCTCATGCAAACAAAAGGCCAAAGCCCTGATTTTCCATCTGTAATAATATTGATCGATATCTAATGGTGAATATTTTTTTAAAAACCAGTATAATAGTTCTACCCAAACATTGCTATTAATCCACTTTGTCTTTTCAAAAAAACTACAAAAATCATTTACTTCCCTAATTTCATAGAACATATCATCATGAGGAATGAAAAGCTGTTTTAGTAGTTTAAATGACTCAAGACTTCTCTCAACTTCTTTTTTGATATCCATGTATGTTTCTTCAAAATAATATTTCTTATTAAATGGGGAAGAAATCATAATAATTGGTTTAATCTTCTTTCTTACGGGTAAACTATAAAAATAATGTATCAAACGTACAGCTTCTTGAAAACACTCAATAAACATTTTCTGTAAATTAGTCAAAGTTTTTTTACAATGCATTTTTTGACCTAAATAAATCTCACCAACTGAGTAACCATACATCAATGACTTAATAGTAATAAATGTGTCAATTCCCCATCCAGAAGGAGGCGCTATTCCCTTCTTAAAAAGCTCTATTAGAACCTGTTTTTTCAATGCAAGTTCTCCACCTAGAGGTTGATCAATTTCCCAGGCATTAGGTAAAAACATAGCAATCAAAGGTTTTGTTATATGTCTTGTTATTTGCCCATCGGCTGGATTTCTTGAGAAAGCAGTTTTTACAACATCAATATTTCTTCCAAGAGGCTCGAACAAGAATTCACACCATTTATTTATATTTGGATTGTAAATATCCCCATCTATAAATCCAATTTTATTGAAATCTTGTTTTATTGCGGCAAGGCCGCCATTTATCATTCCAACACCCTTGCCAGTTTGATTTGTTTTTGTATATTTTCTTTCACTAATTACTTCTATTTTTTTTGTTTCATTTTTTTTGAGGCGCTTAAAGGTTTCCTCGTTTGAACCATCAGATATAATTACCTTTTTAATTATTCCAGAGTCTAATGCCTGTTCTGCTATGGAAATCGGATTGGTACCCTCATTTTTTGAGATAACCAGCAGACAATTACCTGGCATTTCCTTTCACCTCACAAAATTAATATACAAATTTTTTCAAAAATATTCTATCAAATATTGTTGAATTAACATATAGTAAAATACCTGCTTTCCCTATTGACATCTCATCCCATCTTTCAGAAAATTAGTATGTAAATAATAGTATTAATAAATTTTGAGTATTAAATTAGTTAATATCTTGTATAGTGCTTCCAGATAAGACACTTTTTTAGTCTATAACACGAAAAACACCTATTTTGTTACAAATGTTATAAAATCCATGTTTGCGGAACTCCGCAAACGTGTTAACAACTCACTTGGTTTAAGGAATTCCTTAAATCTCGGGAATTCCCGAAATGTGTCAACATGGGACATACTTGATACCTTTGCCTTTTTACAAAGTTTATCACTTGATTTACCCTTATCACTAATAGGTTGTGGTAAATTTACCATACCCTTTCCAAACTTTTCTCCTGATTCTTTTTGTCTTTCTTCAGCATATTTTCTTTCTTTTAATCCAAAGAGTTTTTCAACAACATCAATACGTTGCGCCAATTTGCATTATGCTATGTACGATTTAGTTGGGAAAATCAATTATCCCATTTTTCGTCTATTGTCGTAATAATTACGCAGAGGGGTATACATCTATGTATCCCCCTATGTTGTTTCGTTGTCAGAAACGTTTAAAATCAGCTACAATGTAACAATTTATTTAGGTTTTATACTTTATTCTATTTTTTCAGATTTTCCTTTTTTAACTTTCTATAAAATCTTTTAGATTCCTTTAAATTTTTCTTATTTTCTTTCTTTAAATAGTATCTAAATTTATGGAAAGACATCCACATAACCTTTATTTGATTTTCAATTTCACTATCACTACTACCACATAATTTTGCTTCCTTTTCCTCTAATAAGTATAAAATATCAAAAATTATTAAATCATCGGGGGATAATGCACCAAAATAACCTTTTCTAAATAACCGACTTGTTTTAAAATATGATGATGTTAAATATCTATAATACTTACTTACATATCTTCTACTAGGTTTGAGTTCTTCTCTTTCATCTTCATATGCTTCTTTTATTAATATCTTGTTATCTTCTTCTTTAAGTTTTTTTTCAATTTCTTTGGTTTCACTTACTTCTAATATACGTCTTGCGAAAGTCCAAATATTAGATACATACTTCTCCATATCCTTATCAGCATATTTTTCTAATAAATTCAAATTTATCTGACGTTTGATATTACTCTGTGAAATTGAAAAAGTAAAAATCGATAATGCTATTGAAAACAATGCAATACCAATTGTAATTAACGAAAACCAATTTGCTACAATCCAATCTATCATTTTTTCCTCCCTCAAATCTCTGTTTCAAAATATTCTATTTGTTAATAGTTTTTGTTATAAATTAGGTAGTATTGTTATGTTATGAAGCATTTTAATTAGGGTTTTAATCTATATTTGCACAAGGTGTAAGATATTATACTAAAAGACTAAGGGAAATGGTATAATCTGTAACATTTTTGTTTAGAGGTTTTTTAAATAAGCCGTGAATAAAAATAACCTATATTCAGTAGTCTTTCCAGCAATGGGAAACGTTCCAAAAACCATAGATACCAGGAATTTGTTGTTACTCTATCTCTTGGTATAACTACCTCAAACTCAGACCAATCGCCAATAAAACCATAATCATCCTTTGCCCTCACACTAACAACATAAGAACCCCTAAAAAGCCAGCTATGTGAACTATTAACAGAAACACCAGATGGTACAAACTCAGTCCAACCACTATTACTTCCATCACCCCAGTCAAAAAAATAACTAACATTATCACCATCAGGATCACTAGCAACCGCTGTATACGTATACTCAGTCCGAGGATTTCCACTATGTGGACCATCTATATCAGGCATGTCAGGTGGAACATTATCTATAATTTTAATAGCATAAAGGTATCTGTCCCATGAACCAAAATAAATAGTACCATCTTCACCAATAGCAACAGAAGAATAGATAGAATCCCCTGTGTGATAAAACCATCTTAACGTACCATCAGGATTCAACGCATAAAGATTACCACCAACATCGTTATTACCAAGCCAACCACCAACATATATTATACCGTACTTGTCAATAGCAGGAGAAGCGCTCATTGCTTCATCTTCAACCTCATATCTCCAGTTAATAGTTCCATTAGGGTTGATACTGAAGATGTATGCACCTGTTGGACCAGGTTTGTAAGCAGCAATATAGATAGTACCATTCTCAGCAAGTGCAGGTGAAGAAACAACATTACTGCCAAGTGTAAGTTTCCATTTCCTACTTCCATTATGATAAAGTGCATAAAGAGCAGCCTCCTCTACACCACCGAAATAAATAGTACCATCATCACCAATCGTAGGATCCCCACCGATCCGACAGCCAGCATTATATTTCCATTTAACAGTTCCATTTGGATAAAGAGCATATAAATTGTGGTCACTGGAGCCACAGTAAATAATACCATCATCATCAATAGCAGGTGACGTATCTACATAACTCCCTGTTTTAAATTTCCATTTAAGTGTTCCATTTGGATAAAGCGCGTATATATTCTTATTATAGCTTCCAAAATAAATAATACCATCATATCCAATCGTAGGTGAAGACCAAATTTGTCCAGAGCGATATTTCCACTTAAAAGTCCCATTTGAATTTAAAGCATACAGAAAATTTTGCTCACCAATAGATGTCCCGAAATAAATTGTACCATTTTCATCAATCACTGCAGCAGACTCAACCCATCCGCCTATCTTTCCATATTTCCATTTTAGACTTCCATCTGGATTTATAGCGTAAAAATCATACCATCCTCCCAAATAAATTGTTTCATTCTTATCAATTACTGGAGAAGAATCTACAGCGCCATCCATCCTGAACTTCCATTTCAAAATACCAAGATTACCAGTGGCACCGAAAGGACTGCGGCCAGTATGCTTTGTATCATGCTGAAACATAGGCCAAGCAGAATCCATAGGACCACCATTACCAGCAGATGATTGTGATTCTGTAACTTCTAGTCCATTAGAGTTAACATTTAATCCAAGACTCATCGGAGTCAATGTAGATATGATGAATAGAATAGTTATCCCTATTGCCAGATATGTCCTCAGAGACTTAGTATCTTTGATATTATCACCTCCAACAATGGATATTTATCCATCACCCATTGATACCATAGATAAGATGATGCTCTGGTTCTTGGAGTATTTGTTGATACGTCTGATTTAGGCCATTGATTTACCAAAGGACAATTGTCTTTGTTATTTCCACCATCTATCTCATAGGGTATGTCCCACATCCAAGGTTTTAATGTTTTTGGCTTAGCATCTGGGTATCTTTCTTCATAATCTGACCAGTAGTTACCATATTTTCCATCATCCCAGATATTATCACATCCATCATAGGAGTTATCTGTGTTGTTAATGAAGTTGTTATGATAAATGATGTTATTATCGCTGGAATAATAGAGGAATATGCCTTCACCATTGTTCGAGATGTTGTTGCCAGTGATGGTGTTGTTGCAGTTGGAATAACTGAGTCTTATGCCATGCCCGTTGCTCGAGATGTTGTTGCCTGTGATGGTGTTGTTGTTGCTGGATTCATCAAGGTATATACTCCATCCGTTGTTTGAGATGTTGTTGCCAGTGATGGTGTTGCCACTGGAACAATAGAGGTGTATGCCATAATAATCATTGTTCGAGATGTTGTTGCCACTGATGGTGTTGTTGCTGTTGCGATAACTGAATATTATGCCATGCCCGTTGCTCGAGATGTTGTTGCCGGTGATGTTGTTGCTATTGGAATACCAACCGAAGGATATGCCACGTTTGTTGTTCGAGATGTTGTTGCCGGTGATGTTGTTGCTGTTGGACAACCTAATATAGATGCCCCTTTCGTTGTTTGAGAAGTCATTATTTCTTATCATGCTGTTATCGGTTTTCCAGAGTTCTATACCACAATCTGTATTGGATAAATTTAGATTCTCAGCTATGATATTATCGCAGTTTACAAGTATAACCTGTCCAACCTCATAATCTATGACTTTATCTGATTCATCTTCAAGATAAACCAAAGGTTTACCGTTTACCATATTATTTTCCACATTGTTATCATAAGAATCAAAAACAAAAAGACCATCGTTGAAAAAAGAGTTACCTAAGATATTGTTGTTGTTGGAAGAATAGAGTAATATGCCTTCACGTTTGTTCGAGATGGTGTTGTCTGTGATGGTGTTGCTGCTGGATTCATCAAGGTATATGCCATATTTGTTGTTTGAGATGGTGTTGTCTGTGATGGTGTTGCCACTGGAATAATAGAGGCGTATGCCATAATAATCATTGTTCGAGATGTTGTTGCCACTGATGGTGTTGAAGTTTGAAATTGATAAAATTCCAGTAGCTTCCCATTCATCTCCACTGTATCTTATTGTAAAACCACTAATATTTACCCAATCAGCAGAAATTTCGACAACATATTCTGATACCCAGTCACCTTCAATAACCGTTGAATCCTTATCCTCACCTATCATATTTATCGATTTATCCACAATTAAATTCTCATAATACGGCGAAGAAAAGGCATACACAAATACTGTATCACCAGGATTTGCATCATCTATAGCATCCTGAATAGTTGTATAATTCCCGGGTCCTGTACCACCTACATAAAGAGTATTACCAGTACTAATTGGTATAGATTGATTCTTTACATATTCTATTGCAACAGTCATAGGTGTAACTAAGAGCAGTAGTATTATTCCCAGTGCTATGATATTCTTATTCAGAAGGTAACCTCCCTCAATATTATCATCTTCTATTGGATATTTAAATGTTACAATTTCAATTAAACATATCAAAAACCCGTTTTGAAAGTTGAAATTCCATTAGATATATTATATATCCTATAGTTACGGTATACCCCTATAGACTTTTTTTGAAGCCATATTTCTCAACATGGGGGTTTAATGGATAAATCCTTATTTCTTCGCCACAATGCCCACAGGTGATAGTATCCATCTCCGTTAACCATGTAGGAACTTGAATAAGAAACGTACGCTTACATCTATAACATCTGACACGGATTTCTTTTATTGCCATAGGTATTACTCCACCTCTGGTTGTAATTGCCCATTATTAACAGGTTTAATATCCTTTAACATCTTTAGAGCAGTAATTACAAGATATTCCATATCCTCTTGTTTGTTAGAAGATATTAAAGTAACAGATGACCCATTAGAAAGGGTTAGATTAATCTGCCTTATATCATGTATATTGTTATCTTCATTTACTACTTCTTTTCCCATAATGACTTCCTCTTTTTACATTTATGAACATTACCATAATACAGACCGCAAAAAGGACAATAATTCCAACTGGGTGTAAGCAGCCTTTTAAGCTCTCGGTTAGAAATCAATCCTTTTGCTCACCTTCCTTTTCCTTTGCTATCAACTGATTTAAAACCTTACGATGCAATCCAAAGAAAGAAAAATTTTCAGATATTTCCTCATAAGAAAAACCAGTGCTATCCTTAAGACGTGAAAACTTAGCAGTTATATTAGGGGTTTCCTTCGTAATCATATCTTGTTTATTCAAATTATTCTAAATCCTCCGTTTTCTCCTTAGCTGCTTCAAATAAATCATCAGCCATTTTAAGTCCAGATGCACTGATAAAACCATTATACTCTGAATGCCCACAATTCCAACATTTCCAGATACAACGATACCTTTTACTACCATCAGGTTCATCATCCGTCTTAAATGGAATGCATATTAAGTTCCTGTCGCATCTTTGACATTTCCTGATTTTCATTTTTATATCAATTCCTCCTATTTTCGAGTGTTAGAATCTTTAATTATGTCGATATAATCTTGGTTCACCTTTCTTTTGCGAAACCTGAGAATATCCGAACTATGACAAGATATACACCTTGTAGCCTCTGAGCTATCATTAGCAGTGGTTAAAACCTTAGTGAAACGCAAATGACACTTCTTGCAGTAATACCAATGTATCAAATCTTTTTTCACCATCCTATAAGTTCAAAAAGTCTCTGGAAGAAAGGCATAACAAAGAAACTGAAGACAGTAATCACACAGGCAACAGCGATAAGAACAAGTTTTATCAAAGACCGAATTCTCATATTATTCCTCCGCAAAACTTAATGTTGTATACTCAATTTCTTTGCCTGTAAAATCTTGATAGTCTCGTGTTTCCTTTTCGTCTATGCATTCATCAGCTTCCCCAAAATTACCTACCCCTGTGGACCACATAATTTTACAGGTCGGACAGCATATCCAACTTGAAACCCCGATATGGACTCCATAGTTTTTATGTTCTGGATTTAAACAATGCCCATCATCATAGTCATATCTGTTCCAAATCACACCTTTCATTAATTCATTCATATTTCTACCTCCCGCCCAAACTTACAGATATTACAAACAGGTTCATTACCCTCCCATTGATACTTACCATATTTTATAGTTTTCTTACATTTAGAACAAATCATGTTTTTTCACCTCCTAAAAAAATTATACCAAAACAGACTATTAGTCGAATAAAGATTGATAGTTCCATCGTCTTCTTTTTCTTCGCAGATTACATAGCATCCTTTTGGCTTGAATTTGGGCTTTTTATTACGTGCATTACGTTTATTACGTGCATTACGAATGAAGGTGCTAGTCACATTCATCACCTATATTATTATTATGGGCTTCATCGTAATGTGACGTAATTGACGTAATTGACGTAATTACATATTTTAGTTTTAAATTATTTATAGCATCATCATCAATTGTAATTATTTTTTGTGTTTTACCTGCAATGAACTTAGGTGTTACCTCAAAACCTAAAGTTCTGATATGCCTTCCAATAGTCCTTGTATTTAATTTTTCAGCGTTCCATCCCTCAAATTCAACCATATGGTCTTTAATATTTCCAGAAGTAATTACTGGTGGTGTATAATCAGAATCAAGTGAAACTTGTTTCTCGTGTGCATCCAGTAAGTTAACATAAGTATTGATAATCTGACCATCAAAACTCATACTATTTTCTTCAATAATCTTCCTATTGGTATCTTGCACATATCCAATGAATTTAGTTAATCTATCCTTATCATTCAGGAATAATACTGTAAAGGGTGCATGAACTTGTTTAATTCGTGGTAATACTTGCCCAAAATCAACATTTATCATTTCATCAGTGTTAATATTTTCCCAGTTCTTGAAACGATACATTAGCAACTTATTTTGCAGTTCTTGTCTTTTCTCAAAAAAACTTTTTGTAAGGTCTATTGGTATATCAGTTCTACCTGTTGTTTTCAAGATTTCAGTTACACAACGGGATTCAAGTGCTTTATCTTTAAATCTATCTCTTGTTGCAAGTATTTTAGGGCAAAATGGGTCAAATGCCCTAACATTTTCATAATTTCCATCTTGACAGCGTAGTACACTTTTCCCTCGCTGGTATCCATTGTTCAAGATTTGGATTATTGCTTCGCTGTCATCACTACTTTTAAGGTTGAACTCGTCAAATATTGCAGTACCTCGCCATTTGTCAATAACTCTATAAATCGGTGCAACGCTTACTGCACCACCTACAAATAATGGTTTGTAACAAATCCCTCCAATTACATCAAGGTATCGTGTTTTTCCAGTTCCATAATCTCCAAGACACCTAAGATATGGTAATGTGTTGATTTTATCCATAAGTCGGGAAAGTAGTACATACCATGTTGCTTTCTGCAAGTGTTCTTCGCTTACATCAAGCCATGTTTTTATGAAACTTTTTATTTCCAATTCAAGGTCATCTTCTGTTCCATATGGAATTGCAGCACTTGGTAGCAATATCGTTCCTTTCTGCAAAAGTTCATCATTGCTCGGGATATATCTATAAACCCCGTCTTCTATGTAATCTATGGGTATTGTGTCTTGTTTTTTTGTGTCCCATCCAAGATAATTTGTCTTTTTGGTTGTTGGATTGTAAACCTGTTCATAGAGTACGTCATGGTACAGGATTTTACTTGTTCGGATTAAAGGTAGAGCATCATCCGTCATTATACTCCACCCTGTTCAATCACTCGTATAACCCTGTTAAAAGGTATCAACTGATACCATCCTTTGACGTCTTGGATTATTATCGCATTGGTCAGTATCTCTGTGCATTGACCATCTTTTCGTGTTACTCTGTCGCCATCATCAAAATAGATGCTTACCTGTTTCCCGATTAGTGCTTCAGTTGACATTCCTGCCCTCTCCTGACCAATTCTTCAATTGTTTGATTTCCATCCCAAGTTTGGATGTATCTTGCTATCGCCATCCTCATTAGTTCTGAGCGATGACATCCGAGTTCGTGGCTTAACCTGCTCAGGTCTTTCAATATTTTACCCGTCAGATTTACGCTTGTCTGCTTCATATATTCAGTTTTTCTACTATTTTTCCGTTTTTTGTACATTTTTATCGTTTCTGTAAAATTGTGTTCTACTGTTTAATACTTAATTAAGCAACTCGTAATACAGCCGTGTTAACCATTACCCCGTGCTAAGGGGAACATTTTGTAATATTTGTAATACAAAATAATACTCAACAGAGGAAAAAAGGGAAATTGAATTAAAAAAGCAATTAAAACAGACCAAAAAATAAAAAACGGGTTCCGTTTTTATAAGGGAAAAAAGGTGAGTAGGAATCAGATTTTATACTTCTTTTTATAATAAACTGGTAACTTATCTATACCCTTCTTTGTAAAACATATAAGTTTATCACTTGGTGTTCTTTTTACTCTGACTTGTTTAATCAATTCTTTCTCTCTCATGTTCTTAATAGCTCTTGAAAAGGATACCTTTAAACAACTGTCATCCCATTGATTAAGAAGTCTATCCCTATCCATCATACTTGCACTCATCATTTTTAATTGTAGATATGGTTCTTTCTCAAGTCTTTCTTTCGTTGTTAACTTATGGATTTTTAGTTCCTTTCTAAGTATTGTATAGATTATTGATTTATACAGATAGTTTGTAGATTCTCCTTTGTCGTTTCTAAATGTAGCCCAAGAAGAATCTATCAGTTCCTTAAACATTATTACGAGTATCTTACCTTGTAGTTTACTTAATCTTTCATCTATCATACTTGTAGTTAATGTTAATTTAATATATTAACATTAGTATCTATAAAAACATTTAAGAAGTTGTTCACTTAGTGAACAACCTCACACAAAGGGACAATGAATTCAAACAAGAAACAGATAATATTTTGGCGGTACAAAAACATCTACAAAACTGTTCACTTAGTGAACACTTTACTTTTGTTCACCATGTGAACGAAAGTCTACTGGGGAAAAAAGGGATAAGGATTATATTAGCCCTCGTCTTTCTGCTTCTTCATATGCATCTTTATATTCTGGGTCTGTCATTTTAAGTTCCTCTGTAAACCGATTGATTACCCATTCCATTCCTTTAATGGTCTTCTCCATTTTACTTATCTTTGCTTCCTGTTTCTTAACGAGTGAATCCCTTTCTGATTTCACAATATCAAATGTTTCAACTGATTCAACCTTACCTTGTATCTTATTTTTAAGGTCATCAAAATTACGAAGGTCATATTGCTTTCGTCTTTCAGATACTGTCCAAGGTTCCCATCCGAATATTTTACTTATCTCGCTATCATCATAAGTAGGGTTACGACTTGAGAAATATATTGTTGCTCTTGTTTTACGGAAACAATGAGGGGAAAGAGTACCTTTGATACTGGTATATTTCTTTACGATTACCATTTTGTTATTGATACTTGTAGTATTCATCCTGTTATGATAGTTTTTAGGGTCATGGCTAATCCAAAGGGGTGTATCTGGTTTATTTTTATATGGATGGTTTTCAAGCCATCTATTAAGCAGTTTAGGGGTTTCTGGTAGTGGTACTCTACGGGGTTGTGTCTTACTATCTGTTAGTGTTATTGTTACTGTGCCTTCATCATCTATATCTACATCTTTAATATTCATCTGCATTATTTCATTAGGTCTTGCTCCAGATAGATATAGGGTTTCAAAAAGTGCAGACCACTTAAAATCAGATTTCAGGAATTGTATCATTTTATTATATTCTTCATCTGTGATTAAGTATTTTTTTACATCAGGGTCTTGTTGTTTTCGTATCATTTTTGCTGTTGGGTATTCAAACCATTCCATGTTTTCTGGTCGTTCCCTTTTCTTTAAATTAAAAAGCCATCTGTAAAACTTTATTAGTCTTGCAGAGTAAACGGTTCTTGTTCCTACTGTTTTGATTGTACCTATATATCCTTGTGTATCAGTTCCAGTTATATCCTTTAAATTCTTATTCTTGGTGTATCTTATTAGATTATCAATAGTGTTTATATCTTGATAGATAGTCTTTTTACTGATACTATTTGCCTGTCTATACTCCTTATATTTCTCTAAAATTTCTTTATTTGTTTCCATATTTCCACCATCATTATCATATCTAATGTGTTATGTCTATATAAAACTTATTATTTTAACTCTAAACAGATATTAATAGTATAAATATTCATCTATCTCCATAAGATTTTACATTTTTATCAAAACTTTATTAATGCTACATTTCATTTAGAATCAAATGTAGATGGTGAGTTTTTATGGTTAAATACAGCGGTTCTAGATATAAAAATATGAATATTTTACTAAAAGATCTTAATAATTCTGATTGGAGCATTAGAGCAAAAGCTGTTTATAATTTAAAGAAGTATAAAAATTCAAAGGTTTTAGATGCCTTAATTGATAAGCTTGAAGATAAAAATGTAAATGTATGGATTTCAGTTGCTAATGTTTTAAAGAATAGAAAGGATCCTAGAATCATTGATTCGTTTATAAAAACGCTTAAAGATAGGCGTGATGAAATTCGATGGCATTCTGTTTATTTTTTAGGTGAAATTGGGGATAATAAAGCAGTAGATCCAATAATTAAAAAATTAAATGACAAAAGTTTAGATGTCCGTATTAATGCGGCTAAGGCTCTTGGTAAAATTGGAGACATAACAGCAATTGGTGCTTTAATAAAAGCATTGGATGATCAAAATCCTATTGTTCGCAAGGAAGCAATATCCTCACTAAATCTTCTTGCCCCATCTGAATCTGTTAAAGGATTAATCAATTCCTTAAATGATCAAGATAAGGGTGTTAGATCTCTTGCAGCAATTGTTTTAGGTAAAACACATACTATTGAAGCATTTGATAATTTGATAGATTCTCTCAATGATATTGAAAGTATCGTTAGAGTCTCTGCTGTTTATGCACTTGATAAAATCGGTGATGAGCAAGCTGTTAAACCATTAATAAAGGCATTAAGAGACCCTTATTGGGAAGTAAGAAGTGATGCTGCAATCGCACTTGGAAAAATTGGTAACACTGATGCTATCGTTCCTCTAATGGAAATCCTAAAAGATGATAATAATTTTGTTAGAAAAAGCGCTGCAAAGGCACTTGAAAAATTTGACATATTTAAAAAATAATTATATCATATGAATGAGTATAATATTGTAATAATTGGAGCAGGACCGGCTGGTAGCTTTCTAGCTTATAAGTTAGGTTGTCAAGGAATTTCTGTACTACTTTTGGAAAAAGAAAATTTTCCAAGATATAAAATCTGTGCCGGAGGGCTTGCTAAAAAATCTTATGATATAGTATTTTCAGAAAATAAAGATATTAAAAAGATAGTTGAAAAAAAGGTAAGAAAAGGACTATATGTAAGAAATAAAAAGTTAACATTTACAGATGCAAAAAAGGATCTAATCTATATGATCTATCGATCTGAGCTTGATAATTTTCTTGTAAAAATGGCAGTTGACAAATCAGTTCATTTCAAGGATAATATAACAATTAAAAATATCAATAGAAATGATAACAAAATCATTTATACAGATAAAAATACAGAGCATAAAGTTAATTATGATATTTTAGTAGGTGCTTGGGGAAGTAACAAAAAATTAAATAGATTTGTTGATTTAATTCCTTTCGAAAGTTATGCAGTGTCATCTACTTGGGAAGGACCTGCTGGACCTAAATATAGTAAATATTCAAATGAGTATGCTGTTTGTCAGATAATTAAAGGTTATCGAGGTATTGCTGGTTATATTTTTCCAAAATCAGAGATGATTACAGCTGGTCTTTTCACATCATTAAACTCTACTACTAATTTAAAAAAAATGTGGAAGGAGCTTATGGATTTCTGGAAACTTGATAAAAATATAAAGCCAAGATATGCTCTAATTCCAATTAGAGATTTTAAAAAACCAATTGCTAGAAATAACATTCTACTTGTTGGTGATGCTGCAGGACTTGCAGATCCTTTTACAGGAGAAGGAATTTATTATGCTCTGAAAAGTAGCATTATTGCTTCAAATGAAATTCAAAAATATTTGAAAAATAAAGAGTATGATCTATCCTATGAATATAATAAAAATATTAATCTTAGTTTTAATGAAATACAGAAATGGGGTAAGTTCTATGAATTTTTATTTCAACATTTAACAAATCTATCTTTCTGGTTTGGTTCAGAATGTTTCATTGGAAACGAAATTATAAATTCTTTTGTTACAGGTGAAATCAAGTATAATGAAATTTTAAAAATAATAAAATTTTCTATAGATAGAATTTTTAATACTGATATAAAAATCGAATAGAAAATACTTATAATTGATTTTTTTCGATATGTTTAATAAGGATATTATTTTTTAACCGTCTGGAGGAGAATAAATATGAAATTATGTAAAATTAGTATGCTAATGATAGGTGTACTTGTGCTGCTTCTATCAAGTATAACTGTATCAGCAGAAACAGAAACTGATCCAACAGGCGATGTGTATCACGCGAAAATGATTGACTCAGTGTGGTCTTATCAACTAAGTGTTGATTCAAAACCATATATCGATATTACAGAATTAACTTATACAATAAGTGGAGGTCAATTAACTTTATCAATGAAAGTTTCTGGAAATATACAATCTTCAGAAAATATTGCATATATGGCCTGGTTTAATACTTCAGATGCTACTTACCAGATGTATCTGATTAATGACCAGAAGCTTGTTATGGGAATGAACACAGAAAATGGAAGTATGCCTGTTATGAATTCAGATATTACAATATCAGGTGATACTATAACTTGTTCAATTGAATTAGTTGGAACTGATGATACAAGTTTAGAGTTCTGGGGATCTGCGATGGAATATACAGAAATAGGCATTAAAAATTCAGAGTGGTGGGGAGATTTTACTCCTGGAACTTATGCACCATTCTGGGGTCAAGATGGTGACGGAGATGGCGATGGTGATACCAATGGAGGCGGTGATGTTAATGGAGATGGAAGCGGCAGTGGTACAGATGGCGATGGCACACCTGGATTTGAAGCAATAGCAGTAATTACAGCACTAGCAATAGCAATCATTATTTTGAGAAGAAGAAAATAAAAAAAACATTCTTTTCAAAATTTCTTTTTTATTTTAATTTCTTTACAATAGGATTAACAACTTCTTTTTTAAAATATGTTAACTCAGCTTTACATCGCTCTATTTCATGCCAGGACGCAGGTCCAGATGATGATAAAAACGCAGTTCTACTACCTGCAAATTGAGCTTTAAGCTGGTTAATAAAATACAGACCAAAATTGTTGATAATTGCTTTTTTTGAGGCACCTAAAATTAGACCTAACATTACTTTTGGATACTTTGACTTATTTATTTCACTCCAGTCCTTACCCTTGATATCCCGAATTAACAATTCTTCCCCAATCTTTCTTTTTTTTATTGTTTGAAGGTATTTTTTTGCAGATTTATCTATTTCTTTATTTAACAAACTGTCTTCAAAATCTGTTCTGTATTTACCAGGATTTTTTAAAATTGCTTCATAAAATGCTTGATCTCTAACATACTCTTCATCTAGATACCTTATGTAGTGGCTTGGAGATTCATAAACCTTTTTTATTGGTGGAGTACTTATGGATGAAAGAAATCTATCTCTAATACGTAAATCTTCAAATGGTTTTTGACGATATATTGGAAGTGCCTTTTGTTTTAAGGTTTTATTATCAGTACAATATTCAGTCCACCCAACAATATCAATTTGGAAGCGTTTTATTGCCTTCTTTAATAAATTACTGATGGGTAAGCTCTGTTTAAGTTTATCATATTCAGAAATATTACTTGATACTATTTTGGAATTTTTCTTTGTTATCTCAGAATTATTCATTAACTTACTTTAGAAAAAAAGTATTCTTAAAGATTTCGTTCAAACATTTAATTATTGAACAAATTAGAATTATAATTTAAAAAAATTGATTCAATTTAAAATTAAAAAAGGAGTATCATGATATATGTACAAAAATTTGAAAATAAGATTCATATAATATTTTATAATTTAACACTTTAAAATAAAGATTTATATACTGTAATATGGATAGATATACTAATTATTGGGGGCAAAAATTATGAAATTAAGAATGAAATGGAATAGTATTTTTATAGTATTTTTACTAATTTTAGCTGTAAGCATTGTTTCTTCAATTAAAAATGAAGAAAAATTACCTCTTTATGAACCTCTTGGTGGTTTGGGTGGTGAACCTATTTGGATATATGACTCGTATTTATATATAAAACATGTTGAAACCACTCAACTTAATGGAGGGGGAGTACTTGATGTAATTGCTGCAGAGTACGACATGGACAATTACGATGATCCATCTAAAGTATATGGAATAGATGGTTCAGACGGTGATTTACTCTGGAGCTATTCTCTCAATGATGGCGTAAGATCTATGACAATTGGTGATATCAACAATGATGGTGTCATGGATGCTGTTGCAGGAGCAAGTAAAGGGTCGGCAACACCTGATGGTAAAGTCCATGCTATTGATGGTAGTGATGGAAGTTCGATTTGGACATTTACTCCAGGATCATCTGGAGATACAAATGGAGATGTTGCTATTGGAGATTTTGATGGAGATGAATATCCAGATGTTGCAGTTGCATGTTGGGATGATTATGTTTATGCAATAAATGGTTCAAATGGTGATGAGTTGTGGAGTACTGAAATTGGAAGCATATTCTTGCATGCTGTTGATACAGGGGATGTAAATGGCGATAACATAGATGATGTTGCATATGGTCATTCATACCTTGCTGGATGGGATAACTATTTTGGTGTTCTTGATGGAACTGATGGTAGCGTGATATGGAGTAAGACAGTTGATTATCCAATAGTTGAGGGTGGTGTGTTGATTGAAGATATTGATAATGATGGCGATCTGGAAGCAATATTTGGTAATCGTACTGGTCAAATTTTTGTTCGTAATGCAAGCAATGGAAATCTAGAATGGGAATATAATATTGGACCTGTGGGAAGTCCAACAAATTATGATATGTACCTTTTTACATATGATATAGATGAGGATGATGATCTTGATTTGATTGTTGGAAATAATTATGGTAACAATTACATCTATGCATTTGATGGTGATACTAATACCACTATGTGGGTATCTGAAAAATTAAATGGTTATCCTAGAGATATCTCTTTTGGAGACGTGACTGGTGATGGAGACTTGAATATTATTGCTGCCACATATGATAGAGTACAGATTCTTGAAGCAAGTGATGGAACTAAATCATGGTACTATTCTGTTGCAGGAACTATAGCTACGGTTGGTAGTGCAGATTTTGATGGCGATAGCATAATAGATACCTTAGCAGGAGGCGGAGCTGAGTTTAGTGGAGAAGACCCTTCAAAATCTATTTGGGCATTAAAAACTGTTGAATCTCCTCTTCTATGGGAGTTTGATTTTGGCGAGTATGGAAATGCACTAGCAATTGATGATCTGAATGGTGATCAATATATGGACGTTGTCGCTGTTTGTTCACTAGATGACAAGGCATGGGCTGTCAATGGTGAGGATGGTTCAGAATTATGGAATTGGACTGGTACAGAAAACTTGTATACAGTAACAACTGGTGATTTTGATAATGACGGGCAGATTGATGTAGCAGTTGCTGGAGCTGATGACACAGTCACTGCATTATATGGAGAAAATGGTAGTGTTATGTGGCAGTTTACAACACCTAGTGATCAGATTTATAGAAAGTGTATAAAAGCAGCTGATTTGAATTCTGATGGACATTGCGATGTTATTGCAGGAAGTGATGATAATTATGTTTATGCTATAGATGGCTCAGATGGCTCAGAGATTTGGTCCAGTAGTTTTGGTGGTGAAGTTGAGGAAGTTGAACTTGCACAGATGGATGGAACAGGTCCTATTGATGTAGTAGCCTCAATTGGTTGGTCAGGAAATAAGATGGTTGTTATTAATGGTTCAAATGGTGATACCCTCTGGGAGTATTCTGAGAACACAGATTATGCACGGCATGTAGAGGTTTTTGATGTTAACGATGATAATGTATTAGATGTTGCAATAGGCGTTCCAAAGATGGGTGCCACACCAGGAAGGCTGATTATGGTAGATGGTGATTCCCATGACGAAATATGGACAGTTACTCCCTTCTTACCTTGCACAGACTATTGTCTTGCTCATGGAGATGTCAATAACGATGGTGTACCTGATCTTATAGCTGCTGGTAACTCGGATGATAAAAAAGTTCATGCTTTCAATGGTACTAATGGATATGAATTATGGAATTATGAAACTGGTGGAGATGTAAATTCTGTTGCAGTAGTTGACATTGATTTCGATAATCAGCTTGATGTAATAGCCGGATCAGATGATCAATATGTCTATGTGATCTATGGAAACAACGGTAGTTCCTTTTGGAGTTATAGCACTGCTGGTGATGTTATGCATATTAAATTTGGTGACATCAATGGAGATGGAATGCAAAATATTGCTTGTGTAACATTTGATTCGGATGGAATAGTATACGCTTTCTCATCGTTTTCTCCTGCTCAAAATCTTCCACCATATACACCTAGCGATCCCTCACCTTATGATGGTGAAATGTATGTTGATCCTGACGATGATCTTTCATGGACCGGGGGAGATCCTAATCCTCAAGATACAGTAACATATGATGTATACTTAGGGACAACTAGTACCCCACCAAAGATTGTAACCAATCAGTCTGATACATCTTATGATTCTGGAACTATGAATTTTAATACAAAATATTATTGGAAGATTGTTGCATGGGACAACAACAATGCTTCTTCAGAAAGTTCGATATGGAATTTCACAATAGAAGGACCTAACAATTCACCAAATGAACCAAGTGATCCTAATCCAGAAGATGATGAAACAAATGTAGATATCGATTCTGATCTATCATGGACCGGAGGAGATCCTGACCCTGGTGATACAGTTACATATGATGTTTACTTTGGTACAAGTAGCAATCCTCCTCAAGTATCCAGTAATCAATCTGATACCACGTATGATCCTGGAACAATGGACTTTGATATAACATATTATTGGAAAATAATTGCTTGGGATAACCATGATGCTTTTGCTACAGGTGAGCTTTGGAGTTTTACAACTAGAGACAATAATGCACCAAATACTCCAAGTGACCCAGATCCTGCTGATGGAGCAACCGATATTGATATAAACTCAGTTCTTAGCTGGAGCTGCAGTGATCCTGATGGTGACAATCTTACATACAATGTGTATTTTGAGGCAGATGATGCAACACCTGACGTGTTGGTATCTGAAAATCAGACAGGAACCTCTTATGATCCTGGAACAATGGAATATGATACAACATATTATTGGCAGATTGTAGCCTGGGACAATTATGGAGCATCTACTGATGGACCAATTTGGGAATTTACTACAATGTCAGAGCCTAATCATCCACCTAATAAACCAATAATTTATGAAGAAGATGGAACTTTATATGTTTATACAACTGATCCTGACGGCGATGATATTTTTTATATGATAGACTGGGGAGATGGAGAAACAACTGATTGGTTTGGACCATATCCGTCAGGTCAAGCAGTTGAAATTCATCATGAATGGGCCGAGCCTGGAGTATATTATATCAGAGCAAAAGCAAAGGATATACATGGTGCTGAAAGTGATTGGTCAAATCCTTATGAAATGGTGGTTGAAAATACTCCTCCTGAAACTCCCGATATTGATGGACCAAGTAGAGGAAATCCTGGAACAGAATATACATATACAATTGTTACAGAAGATTTCGAAGGAGATGAAGTCTATTATTATATTGACTGGGATGATGGAAATGTTGAGGAATGGATTGGTCCTTATGCCTCAGGATTGGAGATTACAGCTGATCATACATGGGAAGAGGAAGGAGCGTACAATATCAAAGTCAAAGCAAAAGATACATATGATGATGAAAGCGGTTGGACAGAGTTTGCTGTTGAAATTCCTAGAAATAGAGCAACCAACTCACCCTTTATAGAATTCTTTGAGAAAATTATGGAACGATTTTCAAATGCATTCCCAATACTGCGTTATATATTAGGATTGTATCAATAAACAAATCTTTCCTTTTTTCTTTTTACTAACCTTATTCAATTCCTGGTTTTTTATTATCTTTTGATCGTTTTACAACTTCACCTATTCTTTTTTTCCTTGTTAATTCTGTCTTTGCATTTTTAATCCAACCAATATACATATTTCTATAGCTATTTGCAAAATTTTTAAAATTATTCCAAGCATCTTTATTTGACAAAAGGGCTTTTTTTAAATCAGATGGCAATCTATCTTTCTTTAAATTAGTATAAGCTACATCCCATAGACCTTGTTTTTTTGCAACATTTATTTTTTCCAGCCCTGCTTCAGTCATCTTTCCAAGCAGTATCATTTTCTCGGCAGCATCCTTATTTATTTTTGACCATACACTTTTTCCTTTTCTGGGAGTATATCTTAAAATGTATCGTTCTTCATCAATTCTTTTAAGTTTACTATCTATCCAACCAAAACACAATGCATCTTCGACCGCGTCAAAATGACTGACGCTTTTTTTATTTGATTTTTTCTTATAATGAATAAACCATAACCCGTCTTTTTTTGAATGGTTATTTTCAAGCCATAAACGCCATTCGTCTCTATTTTTAAAGAGCTTTGCTTTAGATAATTCCTTAATTTCCATATTTTTTTACCTATTTTGATTTACTAAAAATAATAAGATCTTAAAATTTAATTGTTTCTCGTAATAATATATATTCTAATCGTGACTATTAACCGTTTTCTCCTGTAAAAATATTCGACAAAAAACACAGAAATTATGGATTATTGGTTTCTCAACATTACTAACTAAAAACCTTTTTTTATATTTTAACAAATGCAGTAGTTCGGCAAGCTAGAATTTGATTAACTCAAATTTATTTTTTAGATAACAATTATTTGAATGTGTATGATATGAGTACAATTTGGGATATAGATGCACTCACCTCATACACAACTTGATATCCGCAAACATATTAAAAAATCTATCAAAAACGAAATTGTCTGTAACCTGCCAATACCAATGGCAGGAAACTGCATCTACACAAAAAAGAATATCATCAACACTGTTATCTTCTCTATTTCAAACAATAATTTCATAGAATATGGCTCCAAAAGATTACGTGATAAAAGAGGTTTTTGCCCCTCTAGCGATGCCGTATTTTATCATCTTAACAAACTAAATGGAAAAACAGTGTTCTCAGCATATCAACAGACAAATCAAACGTTGTTGAACCAAGCAAAACATCAAGGTGTTTTTAATAAACCTGTGTGGTGTGGATTGGATATTCATAAAATAGCATGGTTTGGTAAAAAGAAAGACGGTCACGTTCTTGGGCTGGAACGAGTAAGAGGCACAAATTATGGTCATGGATATGCAAGCCTGGAATGTGTAGAACCTGGTAGACGATTTACTTTGTCTGCATTACCTTTAAACCAGTTTACAGCAAAGAAAAGGATTATCGGACACCTTGTGAATGAAGCAAGAAAGAATGCAGATATCAACAGATTATTTCTAGATAGGGAGTTCTTCAACATTGAGTCAATAAATGTGTTAAAAGAACTCTCAGCTCTGTTTGTTATCCCTGCGAAAAGAAACAAAAAGATAGGTAAAATGATTCAAGAATTCAAACGGAAATGCCAGAAAAGCACTCCATATGAAGAACATTATTCATCGATCACAGAGTATACGCTGAAAAAAGGCAGGGATTCTGCAACCTTCACCCTAGTTATTATTGTTGAATCACCTGAGAGATTTGATGATGAATGGAACGTGTTTGCTTATGCAACAAATATCCTTGTAACGAAGGATAATGCATTAGAACTTGCAGATAGTTATAGGAGTAGATGGGGCATAGAAACAGGATATCGAGTAAAAGAAGAAGTCCGTGGTAAAACATGTTCACGGAATTATGCAATACGGTTGTTTTTGCAATTGCTTTCCATTCTTCTTTATAACCTATGGCAACTCTGCAATGTCACATTCAGCATGGCAATGTGTTGGTGTAAAGAAGGATATGTAATTATCCTTGAGGAATTTAAAGACATTATATCTGATTCAATTCTTGGACGATAACAGGTAGATTGGTTAGCGTAAGCCAGATAAAAAAACAGGCTTTCCTCCTAGAAACAGTAGAATTTCAATAGTTTTGTGTAGGTTTCAATCTGAAATTAAAATAGGTGAATTGAAAAGTTATCCAGTTGTCAAATAACATTATCGGCTTGCCGAACTACTG
>DAOVGR010000046.1 GCA_030672305.1 Thermoplasmatales archaeon
CAGTAGTTCGGAATGTAGATAATTTTTTTCCAAATTTATTACACTAAATCCAATAAATGTATGAAAAACAATCAATAATTTATCACTTTGAATGGATGGAGGAACTAATTTTAACCGTAATTATTCCTTTAAAAATTGGAGGTATGACTAGTTAACACTAGGAAGAATAAGTGTTTTCTGTTGACCCTTTTTCATTCATGGAAATATTTGTGTTATATGGGTGCATTTCTGTAGATGATTTTACGGAAAATATGTTTCAACCTATCTACTTTTATTGGAATCTTTCCAGGTTCTAAACCTTTTCTTCCTCGTTCTATAATATTGAGAAGAACCCAAAGGTTATACAATGCTACGGCAAGGATGAAAAATGCATATCTAACTGAGTACTTTTTAGAACAAGTCTTCCCAAAGAACTTGTTCTTTACCCGATATTGTGTTTCAATTCCAAAACGACTTTCATATAACTCATGAACCACAGATGATTCAACATTGTCCATGTTGGTCGCATAAGGTAATAACTTGTCATTATCTTCATCTTTTACCACTATCAATGTATAGGTTGCACCCTTTGACATCGTATACACCATTGAACCGCTCTCAGATACCTTTTGCATATTCTCCTTAACCTTAGAGGTTTTCTTTGCAGGCATAACAAATTTTACATCTGCTTTCTTAATTTCTTCTACAACCTCATTGGAATAGAACTCACGATCGAGAAGTACGACACGAATTGAAACAAAATTTTGAACATATTCGATTAAGTCTCTTACAATATTCTCCGCAGCAGATAAGGGGGTTACCGGTAATACCTTTAAGGTAAATCGTTTCCCATTTTCAACAACAGCAATTGTTGCAAATCGAATGAAACATTTTGTCCCATTTTTTGCTTTACTTTTCACAATAAATGGTAATTCTTCTCCATACCACTCTATATCATTGAAATCAATAGCAACAATGACAGAATGGGTAAATAATCGTTGTTTCCGTGCTTGACTGATATGATCTTGGAACATTCGATCAAAACCATGTTCAAGAACCTTGTATGGTTGATTTGACAACCGGTCTAATAAGGCATCACCTGATGGAACATCATATCCACAATCATTAAGCTCCTCAGATGCTTCCCGTAGAGAAATCTGATTAACACCCGCCCAAGCCCACGCTAAGAATTCTTTACTATCAGAATACGTACAATTATCTCCCTTAACAAGAGTGATATGTTTATCCAACGTTTTTACAATATCCTCTTTTAATCTATCCTCAAGAGTACTTCCCATCTAACATCCCAAATAACTAATGGGACTGAAGATTAAAAATGCTATTGATGTGTACATTCCGAAGTACTGACGTTAGAGGAGTCTTTATATACGCAGGTAAAGTGTTATATAAAGAACGAAATAATGAATTAAGTCGACGTATTTGGGGAACAACTGAACAGGGAAATCCATGGGAATTAATGTTTTTCTTTGAAAAACTATTTGATATTAATATCCAACTGGATCCAATACGTAAATATTCAGATTATAGCAAAAATTGGATCTTACAAGGATTTACCAGATTAAAAGAATCAGCTCTTCAAAGAATAATTGAGGATTATGGTAATTTTGAGAATTTTTTAGAGTTAAAGAAATCTATAAAGTCAAGTTTTGAAGGAGATGATGATATTACTGAAATAAAAGGATTTATGAATTATTTAACAAAAAAAGGCTATTTTTTTAATACAGATATTGTTGAGAATTTCCTTTTATCTTTGAAAGTTAAACCTTTTGTAATACTAACAGGTAATTCAGGAACAGGTAAAACAAAAATTGCGCAATTATTTGCACAATATCTTGAGCAAATTAATGAAAAAGATATTAAAAGATATATTGATTCGGAAGTTACTGTAGGAAAATCTGCTGAGTCTGGTGGATGGGCATTTAAACGAGATGACTTTTTTGAAATCTTTCCACAAGTTAAAAAATATGAAGGTTCTTTTCCTATAGAAGTAAACAATCAAAAGAGCAAAGGTCGGTTAGTATTAACTCCTCGACTTTTTTTCGATAGTAAAGATACAGATATAAAAAATATGTTAAACTCTTTAGCACAAAAGGAATCTACCAAGAGAATACCTCTAAAAATTGAGATTCCTAAGAGCTCATCAACGATCAGTAAATATTATAGTTTAATACCAGTAGGTGCAAATTGGACTGAAAATAGGCATATTGTAGGTTTTCATAATGTAATAACAAACAAATATCAAAAGACTGCTGCTTTAGAAGTTATAATATTGGCTAATGAAGTTTCTAATCAGCCTCATTTTCTTATTCTTGATGAAATGAATCTATCTCATGTAGAGCGATATTTTGCTGATTTTCTTTCAGCGATGGAAAGTAATGAAAAGATTCCTTTACACGATTGTGATGAAATTGATGGAATCCCAAATCAAATTCCTATTCCTCAAAATCTTTCAGTGATTGGAACAGTTAATGTTGATGAAACAACTTATATGTTTAGTCCAAAGGTATTAGACAGAGCAAACACCATTGAATTTAATACACATCCTGCGAAAGAGTATATGTCTGGAGAGACATCAAATTGGAATCCAAATGGCGATATTCTTTATCTTGAAAATATTCTTTCGGATCTTAATGTACGTAATTGGGATATTAACCAATTAAAAAATGAATTAAATACTATTAAAGTATCTAAAAATACTTTATTATGGGACGTTCTTTCTGATGAAATAAATAAATTTCAAGAATGTCTAAGAAAAGCTGGGTTTGATTTTGGATTTAGAATTGTTAATGAAGTTTTAAGATTTATGTATGTTTCATGGAAATATGAGAACAAAAAAAATCCATGGAACAATTGGGAACGTTATTTTGATTCGCAAATTAAACAGAAGATGCTACCTAAAATCCATGGATCTCAGCGAAGTATTGGAGAATTATTCAAAGAAATGATTAATTTATGTATAAATGAAAAAAATGAGAAAGAACCAAGAAATATTGAAAATATTATTACAATAGCTAAGTATAAAACATCTGCTTTAAAGATTCAAGAAATGGATAAAATCCTCTATGAGCAAAGATATGTTTCCTTTACTCGTTAGGTAATGAAATGGTTGAGCAAAAGGTAATAATAAGATTATTTAACAAAGATAATAATGATAAAATAGGTAAATTAATTATTAGTGCAGATGACTCAAAAAATCAAATAATTAATTATTTTAAAACACCTAGAATGGAGTTTGAAAATGTTCCAAAGGTAGATGATCCTGATGATAAAACTCCGATACAATATAATACAAGATCGCCCTTAGAATCTGGTGCCAGAATAATGCTTTTAGAGGAAACACAATATCAAATTCGTTTTGAAAGCGCTATTGCATGTAAACAGGAACCTAAATTTCCATCTATTATGAATGAGCAAAAAAATAAAAGTTTAATATTTGATGAATGGAGAATCGGGAAAAATAATAATAAGTTGGAAGGAACATTGAATTTTCATAGTTATGTTGGTAAATCATTTTTTAATGTAAAAATTGGTAATATTGAATCTAATAGTCATCCCTTTGAAGTACGATCTAAAAAAATAGGATACCAAGATCAATATCCAGCAATGATAGGTGATTTATCACAAGCTGCTTCTGGTATTATTCTTGAATCTAAAGCTCCACTTTATCAATGGTTTGATTTCTCAGATAAAATACGACGAAGTTACTATGAAGATTTTATGTTTGTCGAATATTTGTTTAAACCCGAGAATCTTCCTGAAGCATATGAATATATTCGGCGTAATATATACAATCGACTAGAACACAAAATAGAGGATATTCCTTCATGTTTGGCAAGAACAGTAAATCCTAATGATTTAATTCGTATGGTTTCATGTTCTGAGAATCTTCAAAAAATTGGAAAACCTCCTGATAATTGGCCTGAAAATATGAAGAATTATTTTCCAATTAGGATTAATCAAGATATTTGTGATGAAACAATTGATACACCTGAGAATCGTTTATTAAAACATTTTCTTGTGGCTATCGAAAGTCTAATAGTTGATATTAAAAAACGAGTTCCTGAAGGATATATTAAAGAGCGAGTTGATACATATAATGAAATCTTAAAAGATTACCTATCTGATGATTGGTTACAGGATGTAGGTCCATTAAAATTTGTTCCATCAAACTCACAGGTTCTTCAAAAAAGAGAAGGATACCGATCAATTTTTCAGTTTTATCTTAACTTTGAGTTTGCTTTCAGATTTGAATGGAAGGAAATTGGAGATTTATTAGAAGGATATAACCGCCGTCTTAGCGAAATTTATGAGTATTGGTGCTTTTTTAAATTAATTAATGCAATGAGTAATTTAGCAAATAAAAAACTTAGTTATGATCAGATATTTGAAAAAAGAGGAGGGCGTCATTGGTCACTTCAAATAAAACGTGGAAACTCTTCAAAACAACATTTTGAAATTGAATTAAATGGTAAAAATATTGATTTGTTTTTATGGTATAATAAAAAGTTTTCCAGGAAAACTCGATTTCAATCTTATTCTCTTCCTTTTAAGCCAGATTATACAATGTTAGTTAAATCTGAAAAATATTCATTTTTTCTTCATTTTGATGCAAAGTATCGATCAGAAGGTAATGTACTTGAATTCTATGAAAAAATAGGAAAGGAACCAATAGTTAAGGGAATGGTTTTAGAAGAAGTTGATGAAACTTCTAATAAAAAAGAAGAAGAACAAATTGAAGAACGGGATATAAATGAAGAAATCTACAGAAAATATAAAGATGGAGATATTTACAAGATGCATACTTACAAGGATGCTATATTAAGATCTGAAGGAGCGTATATATTTTATCCTGGTGATAAACAAGTTTTATTTAGAGTAAAAGATGATCAAGAAATTCCATCTGTTGGTGCATTTCCATTAACACCTGGTAAAAATGGTTTTGAAGAACAAGAACTAAAAGATTTTATCATAGCTATAATAAAAAAATTTATTTAATAATATGATAAAATCACCTAAAACAAAATCAATTTGAATAACAAAATAAAATCAAATTCTTATAATCTTTACATCTGGAAATGTTTCCTCCATTCCTTTTTGCCAATCGCTATATCTTTGTGGATTTACATAAACACTAAACAGAACGCAAATTAATCCTTGTGGAAAATATTGACAATATCTCATACATTTATCTGAAATAGTTTGTAAATCTTTATCAAAAGTTGGGCCCTTTACTTCAATAGCAATACCTTCAACAACAATATCTGGTCTTGTTGATCCTTTTGAAACTTCAATAGCTGTGTTTGGAAACTTAGATTTTAACCAACTTGCAAGACTATCTTGGTAAAATATTTCTTTATCATATTTTCTTAGTGGTCTAAATTCTCTAATAGCCTTTTCAATTTCTAATATAAGACTTACTCCTCCCTCCTTCATTATTTCAGTAATTTCTTTAACTTTCCATTCAGCTTTTTTCTGATCAATATCTCTTAGAATATCTCTTATATTTACATGATTTCTTTTAGCAAATGAGATTATAAAATCCAAATCAGTTTTACTTTTAATTTTATGAACAAGATCTAATTCTGTACAATTTATAGTTTTTGTATAAAATTTACCTGATCTTCCATCTTGTTTTAAAATTGTTTTTTTTACACTTAATCTTTTTTCAAAACAGATTCTTTTTAATTGATTCATTGACATTCTTCTTAAAATATCTTCTTTCCATCGTCTGATTTGCATCGATTTTCTAGTTGAATCAGCAATGGTTTTTGCACCTTTAACAATACCTTTTCCTATTTTCGAAAGTGTTTTTTTCCAGATAGGTTGAGATATTTCTTGCACTCCATCATGAGGAATTTCTTCTATTTTTTCAATAAGTTGTTCGTTAGGAGGTGGATTTTGATATCCCAAATTATTTTTTTCAATTTCTTGATGTTCTCTACATAATGGTTTGTCAAATTTATCAATAGAATATATAAGTTCTCCTTTCGTAATTGTTTTTTTGCAAACGTTACAATAATATCTCATTTTTCTTCCCTCAAATATCCAAATTATTTACGTATCCTAAATATTGCCACAATTATTACCAATAAAACTAATACAATAATTATTCCAATAATAATCATCCAAGGAATCTCAGTTTCTGTTATTACTTTATAAGTTGAAAGACCTTCAGCAATATTATAATTATAATTCCAATTTCCATCTCCATTAGTATCAATTAAATAATTACCACTTTTAAATCCAAGATCTGTATTCAGACTACCACTATGGAATGTATCATAAATACCATCAGCATCATCATCAGTAATATATCCAATATCTTCAACAATATGAGTATCTATCAAAACTGTAAGACGTGTAATTTCAGAAAGTGTCTTATTATCATTAGCTTGAACTATTATTGTATATTTACCTGCTATTGTCCATTTATGCATTTGCATTGTTGGTGTGCCATTTGGTAAGAATTCCGTTGATTCTGATATACCATCTCCCCAATCAAAAATATATTGAATTGTATCATTATCAACATCTGTTGATACAGCTGAATAGTTATATTCTATATTTTTAGTCCCCTCAGTAGGTCCATCAACATAAGGAGCAGTTGGAATCTTATTTGGAATAGTTATTTCAGCTATTGTTTTATCTTGAGTTTCAGCTCCAAAGTTATCTTTAACTGTTAGAATAACATTATATCTTCCAGGGTTTGAATATGTATGAGTGGTTTTTTCTCCATATCCATTTATTTTATCTCCAAAATCCCAGGTATAATTTGCTATAGTTCCATCATCAGTACTCTTGGATCCATCAAACTCGATTTCTTCATCTACAAAACCATAGTATGGTCCACCTGCATCAGCTATCGGAAAAATATTCTGTGAAAGTGGAGGAATGAATGGAATTTCACCTCCACCAGGAGCTCTACCTCCATCACTAACACTCACAGATGGTGTTCCACTATTAGTGTCTGATTTTTCACCCTCATTTCCAGATGAATCAACAGCTGATACTTGATATGAATATGATTCTCCATTTGTCAGTCCTGTATCTCGATAAGAGTTTGTTGTTTTATTTATAAGAAAAATACCCTCTCGATATATCTTGTAATAATCAACTTTAAAATTATCAATTGCAGCATTCCATTTAAGATCTAGTTTTCCATCTTTAGCATCAGATACAGTAAGTCCTGTTACTTTAGATGGAGGTTTATTGTCACCTCCAAGCGTTAATTGTGTTAGATGCCATACATTTGCCCAACAATAACCCTTATATCCACTTTGATTATAGCTTGTATTTACACCTGTATTATTATACAATTGCCATTCATTGGCTAAGTTATTCCAATGATATATACCTAAAAGTTGATCTTCTTCAATGCTAGAATCGATCAAATCATTTTGAGTATAAAATATCTTAATCTGAATTGGCCATATAACAACACTTTCATTTTCAATTGAAATATTCACAAATTTATCAATAGAACTGATATTATTTGGAATATTTTCATTTGATGGATTTCCAGAAAAAACTTCAAATGTTATGTTTGTAGATTCACTAACATTAATACTTATATTTGTATCGCCCTCAAAGATAAAATCTATGTTTTGATCACCAGATTCAACTTCATCTTTATATGTAATTTTTGTGATAATTTGCATTATTGTTTCGTTTTTATCTCCATCATCATCTGTTACATTGAGTTTAACATTATAGGTTTCAAAAGAAGAATATTTTTTCTGCGGATTCTGTAATATTGAAGTATTTCCATCTCCAAAGTCCCAATACCATGATGTTATTATTCCATCCAAATCATAAGATGTATCTGAAAATTGAACTATTTCATTGATCTCTGGATTAGTTGGTATAAAGTTAAAATCTGGTATAGGGGGAACATTTCCTACAATAATATTTTTATTTGTTTCGTTTTTATCTCCATCATCATCTGTTACATTGAGTTTAACATTATATGTTCCATCATCAGTATATTTGTGAGTAGGATTTTGCTCTGTTGAATTAATTCCATCCCCAAAGTCCCAATACCATGAAATTATACCCCCATCTGTATCCACTGATTTATCAAAAAATGAAATATTATCTATATCTGATGGATTTAAAGGTAGATATGTGAAATCAACGTTAGGTTTAACATTATTAATATAAATATTTTGATAAGTTTCATTTGTAAGACCATATTCATCAGTTACATTCAAAATAACTGTATACATCCCATCATCTCCATATTTATGAGTTGGATCTTGTTCTATTGAGTTTTCTCCATCACCAAAATCCCAATACCATGATACAATAGGGCCATAAGGGTCTATAGATTGATCAAGGAACCATATGTTATCATTTGTGTCTGGATTTATAGGAATATATGAGAATATTGCATTAGGATAAGTATTTATCAAGATAATTTGAGATGTTTCATTTGTTAAACCATCATCATCTGTAATATTAAGAGTTACTGAATAGCTACCCCCTTGATCATAGAATTTTATTGGATTTTGTAAACTTGAAGTATTCCCATCTCCAAAATCCCAATACCATGATACTATCGTCCCATCCAAATCATATGATGTATCCGTAAATTGAATAAGTTCTAAAGGAGTTGGTACAGAAGGATTATATGTAAAATCAGCAGTTGGCATAACAATACTAACATAGATATCTAAAGAGGATTCATCTGTTCCACCACCATCATCTGTAACATTTAATTTCACTGTATAAGTCCCATCATCTCCATATTTATGAGTTGGATTTTGTAAACTAGATGTATTCCCATCTCCAAAATCCCAGAACCAGGATATTATGGCACCATCTATATCAGTTGATATATCAGTAAATTGAATATTGTCAAGAGTGTTTGGATTTATTGGAGAATAAGTATAACTCGCAACTGGAAGATCATTTATGGGATTAACAGTTATAAATACTGTCGCCTCGCTTGAATTTTGATAACCATCATTTACTTTATATGTAAAACTATCACTGCCTGAGAAATTCTCATTTGGGTCATAATTAAATGAACCATCTCCATAAAAAGCAGTTAATTGCCCATTTGAAGGATTATTTATCAATAATGGAGTAAGCGAATCATTTTCAGTATCACTATCATTTAGGAGTAAACCTGGTACTGGAACAGAGAGAACTGTATCCTCATCAGTAATGTAATAATCATCATTTGCTATTGGAGCATCATTATCAGGATTTATAGTAATTGTTACAGAAGCAACATTTGAATATAAATCCCCATCATAGGCTTTGTAAGTAAAATCGTCAGATCCGAAATAATTCAAATCAGGAATATAACTAAAAGATCCATCTGAAGAAAGAGTCAATGTTCCATGAGAAACATCATCTTCTAAAATAGAAGTAAGCGGATCATTATCAGGATCTGTATCATTACTAAGAATACCTGGAGATGCTATATTAAGTGTAGTATCTTCACCAGTATTATAACTATCATTATTATGCTATAGGAGGTTTGTTAATAGTATTATAAGCATCCCATACATTGATCCTACCTGAACCATATAAATTATCTTTTCCACCAGCTCCAAGGTCTAAAGCAGTTGATTCTAATATATTTTGTAGATTATTTGCTGTTAAGGATGTATCCACACTTTTAAGAAGTGCTGCTGCTCCTGCTACATGAGGAGTGGCTGCTGAAGTCCCTGGATAATAATATGGGGAATATATCCAAGTTGATACATTATCTGGAGCAGTTACATCTGGTTTTTTTCTTCCATCATTAGTTGGTCCTCTAGAACTAAAATCTTCTAAACTATCATCAAACCAATGTGTTGCACCAATTGTCATTGAACCTGATGCATCAGCAGGGCAAGAGAGACTTGTTTCAGGATGGACATTATCATAAAAAATACAATTATCACTAAATAATTGGAAACGGACAGATTCTGTAACATCATATTCAACTATATAAACATAATAAAAATCATCATAGGGAGCAGTAACATATATTTCTTCTGTAGGTGGTTGAGAACCTGATTGTACATTTTCTGAATATCCTATCGTGGTTCCATAGCTATCTAATAAATATAAATCATAATCCTGATCTGAATAAGGCCAATCATTCCAACTTAGAGATAAATCAATAATATATCCTGCAGGATAATAATCTAAGATAAGAAAATTATTGTCGGTATCAAAATCATGTATAAAATTATCATCATCATCTATATACCATCCACAATAATGACGATCAGCAGAGTTACCAGCAGCTATTGTTAACAAAACTCCAGAAGAACGAGCATTATTTACCACAGAACACAGAAGCCCTGTTCCATCTATATCATTCTGGTTATATATTCCTAAAGAGATACTTATAATATCTATACCTTTTGAAACTGAATAATTGATTGCACTACAAAATTCTGTAATTGTACTAACCACATATAAATAAAGATCTGCACCAGGGGAAACATCCAAAGCTATCTCAGCACATGCAGATCCATGCTCATCCACCTCAACTTGTCCATCAGAACGAAATGATTTTACCTCTTTAATTCTTGATGAAGGCAGTTCAGGATTAATATCGTAATCTGTAAAACCAATATCAATAATTGCAATTTTAATTCCCTCACCATAATATCCATCAGCATGTACTAAATCAGCTTCAATAACACCAACACCTTCACTAGTTACATCGAGAGGATATATTTCAATAGGATCTCTGATAAACTGAATATATGATTCTTCTGATAAATCACGTATTAATTCAGTAGGAACTAAAATCTGAGCTAAATTATCATAATGGCATTCAATAACAATATTCTCATTATAACTACTTAATTGATTTAAAAACTTTTCATCAGTCAATATAACTTCCAGTCTTACTTTATCATTTACAAAATCAAATTTATTTAACTCATATTTGTTGAGACCAAGAATATCATGATTATTATCTAATAAATTGATGATCCCTGTTTCAAGTTTAATATTTTCCTTACTTTTAGATAAAGTTGGAAATGGTATTTCTATTTTAGATATAATTTGATGATTTTCTTCTGCTGTAATATTAAAAATAAAATTACTTGAAATTAGTAATATTACTAGAACAAAAATAAGTAGTAACTTGATAATTTTAACTTTATTTCTGAATTTTTTCATCGTTTTTTCCTCCCCTTATACTCCCTATGAATTATCTATTAGTTTATAAAGTTCATCTTAACAATTGTTTATTTAAAAATAATATAAAATGTTTATATTTACACCAAAAAAATGATAAAATATTATCATTAATACATCACCTTTATTAGGAGAAAAACCATACATTTCTCGAAGTAAAATGGAATTGATTGCCAGGTGCATGAACACCTAGCAATCTAGGACCATAATAGGTTGATATTATGATCCCAGACAATAATGGAAATAATGGTAAAAATGTTTTTGTGCAAACCACCTTAGGCCAAGATTTTATCCAAAATAATGATCACAATGATCTTATTGATGATTTTGAAAAATGGTTACGAAAACAGAATAACAAAACTCTATACAAACGCTTTAGAATGAGAACTCCTCTAAAACCTTCTAATCAAAAACAAATTGTCAAGAAAGTAAAAACAGCAATTCAACGTGATATGAACATCTCCCCAGAAGAAATATCTTATAATGATATTAAATCTTGGGAAGACTATTGTTATGAGACTTATTGCAACAATGGTAACTCAACTCGTTTCATAGCAATAAACAAATTCTTAAAATTCATTGATAAAGAAGACTGGAAACTACCTTGTCCTCCAGGAGAAATCAGAGTTTATCCAACGCTCACTGAAGAAGAAAGAATACTTTATTTACAAACCTTGGACAAATATTACCCACCACTTGGCGATAGAATAATAGATGAAATGTTACCGATGCAACTAAAACGATTAATGGATCGATGTATTGTTCTAATGCAGACTATGCTATGCTGCAGACCTACAGAGATATGCATCATAGAAACAAGAGATGTAGATTTCCTACGACATAAAATAACACTAAGAGATTCAAAAACACATGAAATCATAATAAGATCAGGAATGGAAGATGCACTTCTAATGACAAAAGAAGTAGAAGCAGCACTAAGAGAATGGTTGGAGATTAGAAAGAAAGTTAGTGCAAAAGAGCCTGAAAATGAAAAATACTTGTTTATCTATCCTGCTGGAAACAATACAGGTACAAGGATTCATTATTGGAAAGTATGGAGAGTATGTAAAAAAGTTGGAAGATTAGCAGGCATCAAAGATATAAAAACAACTCCTTATCTTTTAAAAAGAACAGAAATCACAAGAGATTGTGATAGAGGATTAAACATAAGAATACCACAGATAAGAGCAAGACATACAAGTCCGATGACAACGATGAGATATAATCATAAAAGTATTTTTGATGCTATAAATTGGATACAATCTGATAATTATCACACATTAAATTATATTCAATAAAATTATTTTGATTTGTAGTATTATAATCCATTAGGTTTAAATAATCATAATAATTTCAAAATTGTAGTTAATATATATGGTGATTAATATGCAACCTTCTTCACATTCCTCTTTTGATTTCGATGCAACTAACATGGCAATGTCTCAAATTTACCAGGAACAACAATCAGAGATATTGAAAAAAATCCCAAAAAAGATAGAATATAGAAAAGATGTTTATGAAATTAAAACAAGAATTAGAGATAAACCAAAGGGAGCATCTAAACTTTTTAAAATAATAAAAAATGATATTCTTCTTAGATTAGATGAAATTGAAGAAGAATTTACTAGATCTATAAAAAAATCAAATGATAAGATAATAAATTATTTAAAAGAGAAAAAAACAAAAAATGGTATAAGAGAGACAATAAAAACTACAAAGAAAAATAGAGAGAAAATTCATGAATTAATAATACATTATAATAAATTCTCTTGGTTTAAAGATTCCAATCTTTTATCAACTATAAGATTCCATGAAAAATTAAATGAAATTTTTTTATCAAAGGCAGAAGAGTCACTTCATTGTGATATTGATAATTCCAAAGTCGAGCAAGTTATAAAAGATATGATAAGACATCCTGAATACATTAAAGCAATAATTGTTGTTACACTTCAGCCAATACTTGCGTATGGTGCCATATACGCTGCCACTCAAAATGATTATGAGTATATAATTAAATACGAGAGTGTAGTGTCTGAGACAGCAGAGAAATTATTTAGCGATAATCCAAATTTAAAAATACGTTTTTTACAGCTAGAATTAGCATGAGTAAAAATAAAAAAATACATTATTATGATACAGGTTCTTTTTGGAGATATTTTATAATAGAATATGTTGAAAAAAAAGAACTATCGGAAGAAATTAAAAAATTATCTCCTCTAAATCCAGATGTAAAAATTACAAGAATGATATCTCCTTGGACCATAGAGGAGTTTTTTCATGCTTACATAACTGAACAAAGAAAAAAAATAAAACTCCCTAAAGAATTAAGGCATCCTGCAAAATTTTTTGAAAAAGAAATTAAAAAAAGAACCGAAGTTCTATCAAAAATTAAAACATTTGTTTATTTCTTTTCACAAGAAGAAATTAAAACACGAGAAATAAATGAGATATTTTTAAGTTTGATTCTGTCGTCAAGAGAAAATAATATTTTATCTACTAAAAAGAATGATAAGAAAATTAATTCAAAAGATCTTCTACACCTATCTTATGCTCTTTATTTTAATTCGAATACATTTATAACTTGTGATAATGGATTTGAATTGTTAAAGGATGTTAATACAATTAAAAGAATACTTATCCAATATAAACTAAAAGAAATAGTTATTTTAGACGAAATATTTGAAAAGATTATTAAAAAAATAACTTTTTAAATTAAAGTTGATTATTTTAAAACCCGCTAGGTGTGATCTCTTAACCTTTCAGGATTAGAAATTTCTAATTGCTTTTCAATACCAATTATATCTGTATAAATTATGTCGCAACCATTAATATTTACCTTTCCCTTATTACCTTTAAGGTAGACAATTATTGCCTTCTCAGGATGATACGTGTCAATAAATGAACGCAGGCTTCTTTCTATCTTTCCTATTTCTGTCTGGGTTTTTACTTCTAAAGGAATTATTATATTATCCTTTTCAATGATAAAATCAACTTCAGTCTTTGTCTTTGTCCTCCAATATTTTGGAGTATAACCAAGCTTGAGCAGCTCAGTTAAAACATAATTTTCAAAAAGCTTTCCATTTATCTTTACATCAAAATCCTTGCTAATAATATTTCTGAGACCAGTATCTACAAAATAAAGCTTAGGCTGTTTTACAATTTCCTTTTTCTTATTTGAAAAAAATGGTAGGACTCTGTAAATCAAATAGCTCTTTTCCATTGCATCAAGATATTTTTTAACAGTTTGAAACGACATATTCAAATTACTACTAATTTTATCATATGAAAGGATATCTCCTACTGACAATGCAAGATATTTTGAAAACTCTTCCAAGGACCTTATATCATCAATTGAAAACGTACGTGCAACATCCTTAAGTAGCATTGTATCATAAAGATCACTAAGAATCGTTTTTTTGATATCAACATCTTCAGTTAAAACGACTTTTGGATAACCACCATAGGTAGCATGTTCCCATATAGTGCGTTCTAAGATATTCTCATTTAGTTCCTTTTGAGAGTTTGCTATAAGAAACTCATTTAAAGAAAATGGGAACAATTTAATTATTGACACCCTTCCAACAAGAAAGGAAAGTATGTCCTTAGAAAGGATGATTTCTGAAGATGATGTAATCCAAAGTTTGTGGTCTGAGTCAACAAGATATTTTAATTTTCTGCCAGCATCCTTACAGTATTGAACCTCATCCAGAACTGAAACATCGAAACTAGAGATATACTGTTTTTCAAATTTTTTAATATCATCTTCAAATAGGGATCTGGCGTCGGGATCATCAAATAATATATAGGATGAGTTTTTGTTTTGTATTTGTTTTTTTAAAAAGGTAGTTTTACCAGCCTGTCGAGCACCAACTACTGCAACCATATTATAATTATCAGATATTTTATCAAATTTTGATCCAATATCCCTTTTAACATACATAATATATTGTTAGTTGTTGGTAATATAAATAATTTACTAAAATTTAACTATAGTTTAATAATAGTATAGCTAAAATTAAACTCTACTTTAATAATAGTAAAGAAAATACTGTTAGAAATCATCTCTTAATTTTAAATATTCTTCAACAGTTATATCAATTGATTGAGCAGCTTTTAGTCCATCATTAATTATTTTATTTTGTATTGAAGACCATTCTTTATCATCATGATTTAGTATAAAATTTATCCATTTTTCATTTGTTTCCATTTCTGTTATCCCATTTTTTATAGCATATCTATTTGGGATTGATTCGACAAATAAATCTAACCATTCTTCAAACGACATAGCATTTTTTGAATCTGTCAAATATTTATAAAACCTGCTAGGTTTGAAAATTATACAAATAAGTTAAATGCTTTTTTATGTTATCAATACTGGAAAAGATGAAAATTGAATTTCTAGATGATAAAATCGAAATTAATAATAAAATATTTACAAACCTTGATAAATTTGTGATAGACTTCACATCGATTTTAAAAAAAGAAAAAATTGAATATGTTATTGTTTCAGGTTATCTTTCTATCCTATTTGGTAGGAATAGGACTTCTGAAGATGTTGATATAATTGTTAGTAAAATTGATGATAAGAGTTTTGAAAAATTATGGTATAAAATTGTTAAAAATTATGATTGCGTGATTACTTCAGACTTAAATAATGCTTATGAAAATTACCTTTTAAAAGATACATCAATCAGATTTGCTAAAAAGGAGACTTTCATACCTAATATGGAGTTTAAATTTCCAAAATTTGATATCGACAAATGGACTTTAAAAGAGCGGAAAACAGTCTTAATAAATAAACATGAGATATATATTTCTCCATTAGAAATTCAAATACCATATAAATTGTTCCTCGGAAGTGAGAAGGATATTGAAGATGCGAAATTTCTTTATAATTTATTTAAGGATAATATGGATATTGGAATATTCAATGAATTTAACATTAAGTTTAAAACAAAAGAGCTATTTAATAGGTATATAAAATGAAAACACCAAATGTAAATATTAAAGAATTAGAGAAATTTAAAAAGAAAAATTTCCAGGAACGTCTAGATTTTATTGATAAATATACTGAATGGCTTAAAAAAAATCCAAATAAAAAATGGAGCAAACAACAAAAAGATTTTATTGATTAAAAAAAACCTGCTAGGTATGGCTACTATATTTTACTTTTTAGGTAGACCAATCCATCTAGGTGTTTTTTCTAAATATCTCTGATATTTCTCACCATATTTTTCCAGACAGTATCTTTCTTCAGCGGGTACTGCTATTACAAGATGAAATAATAAAAGACATAAAAGAACTATGAAAATCCATGATAAACAAATGATTATGACACTAATGAAAATAAATATCATAGATACATAGACAGGATGTCTTGAAATTTTATAAGAACCTTTATCAAATGGTTTATCTACAGAAACATTTCGTAATGAAACCATTGTTGAAATGTATAGTATAAAACCAAGAAGAAATACTATAAGTCCAGGATAAAACCAAATGGTATCAAACTCAATTGGAAGAAATATTGAATATGTAAATCCAAATATTACAACAGCCATGGACATAAAGTTTAAAGGCTTTTCATATTTTACAGGAGCTGAAGTTTGTAATTTTTTTGAAGTATTTTTATCTTTAATAAATAAACTTGTAAATATTGGCATTAATATAAGCCATATCATAAATATCCAAGCATTTAGAATTCCAAGTTCGAAAGCTGGTATTTGAAACATCTTATACCATCATCATTTATCTAATATTTAAATTCCTCAAATATTTTAAAAAAAAACATATTAGGTCTAATTGTTATAATTTACTTATGTATACTCTTTTTGAATTTTCAAGTTTAATGAATTTATTAATCTCCCCAACCAACTTCTCATCAATCTTTTTTTCTGTTAATAATTTGTTAAGCGCACCAGTATCAAGCTGATCAACCTCATCCCAAATACCATTTTCTTTCAGCAACAATACAACATATCGTTAAGGAAAATAACAATTCAGCTATCAAAACCTTAATTATAAAAATTACAATAATGTAAACTAAAAGGAAAAACATATAAATAAGTTTTAACTAATAGTTTACATATGGTCTCAAAAAATGAAATAAAAGCATTTAAACTACTGCCAACGACAATAACACAATTAGCAGAAGAACTAAACATCTCAAAAGCCGCCTCATTTAAAATCACAGAAAAACTTATTGAAGACGGCCTAGCAAACAAAAATCGTCAAGGAAAAAATGTAATTATTAACAAAGAACAAACAACGCACGCAATCGAACTGAATGAAATAATACAAACCTTTCCAAGACTCCCCCTTGAAGATTTACTCACATATTCAAGTCTCACATTGATCGCCTTAATAGATTACCCATTAACTACAGACGAACTCAGACAGACTATAGATGTAACAAGACAATGGATCTATAAAAAAATCAGACAAATAAGTAGATATGGCATAATCCTCAAAGAAAAACAAGGGTACAAAATAAATCCCATCCATAATAAAATCCATAGATTTGCCAAACACTACTACAATTACATAAACTATCAAAAAATAAAAACAATCTCAGAAGATGCGCAAATAATATGGCAACATGGAACCGAAATTTTATTTAAAACAAAAAAAGACCTAACCAAATATCCAGCAACAGCAGTAACTGCTTTTTCAAAATATAAATTACCATTACTAGGTGACATAAAATATTATTATAATGCGAAAAGAAAACAACAAACAAGTGATATTATAATGCATTCAATCTTAATAAATCCTCAAAGTAAAACATACAATGCATATGCATGTCTTTTATATGAAAAAACAAAGCCTAAAAATATAATAAAATGCTCAAGAATATACAATCTTACGGAGCATACCAAAGATATGATCATATTCTTAGAAAAACAAAAATCCGATAAAAAATTTTTACCAACTTGGGATGAATATGAAAAAATAGCAAAACAATATGGAATAAGATAATATGAAGATGTTTGATAGTAAATACATAGAAAAAGAACTAAAGGAAATCAACAAAAATCTATTGAAAAAAATAAGCATCTACATATTTGGTGGGGGAGCAATGAGCTTTTTTGATCTTAAAACAGCTACAAAAGACATCGATGTCATCCTATCTTCAGAATCAGAAGCAAAAGCATTGATTAAAACATTATACAAAACTGGATATAAAAAAATTGAAACCAATGATGAGATTTATATTAAAATGAAAACCAGAGAAATAATAGAAAATCAGGAAGGCTTCAGATGGGATATTTTTGTAAATAAGGTATGTAAAGGGCTCTCATTTTCAAAGGATATGCAAAAACGCGCAAAACCATTTAAAAATTTTAGTAATATCAAAACTTATCTAATATCACCCGAAGATATTTTTATTTTCAAAGCAGTTACATCAAGACCGAGAGATAGAGAAGATATGTTTTCTTTGTTCTCCTATGGTTTAGATGTAAATATTATTAAAGATGAAATCCAAAAACAGGCACAACTTGATGAAGATAAAGCATGGTTATCATATTTTTTTGTTGGACTTGATGAATTAATAAGAGAATATAATATAATATTTCCAGATTACGATGAATTTTTAAAATTAGCAGAGGAGGAGATGCTTGAAAAATTAATTCTTGAATTTATTAGGAGAAAACCCCGATCCTTGAATGATCTCATATCAATTTTAAAATGTGATAAAGAAGAAATTGTACCAATTCTTAAAGATTTAATAGAAAATTACCAAATATCACTATCTCAAGGAAAATACCAAACAAAATAAAGTTACTTCTTTCTAAAATAGAATAAATCTTATTATCTATCACTATACCTCGATTAAAACCTACAATGCAATATAATCATAACTTACTCATATAAACCCTCTTAGACTTCTCCATCTTGATAAATTTGTTAATCTCCTCAACCAACCTTTCATCAATCTTTTTTTCTGATAAAATCTTATTCAAAGCAGCAGTATCAAGCTGATCGACCTCTTCCCAAATGCCGTTTTCCTTTAATATTTTTTCAAGTTTGATTCTTTCTTTAGAATTTTTAGAGGGAAACCTAACAGTTTCAGTTTCCTTTATTCTTATTTTATTTTTACTACCAAAAACAACATCAAGTCCTTCCTTTTCAGCAAATGAAAAAAGAGCTTCCTCGACTTCTTCAAGCTCTGCATCAAGTGCGTCAACAAACTTCTTCTTCTTTTCTTTTAGTTCAGCATAAAGATTTACAAGCTTCACTCCAGAATCACTCAAATACTTGCTCCCAGACTTTTCTTTAATTTTATAAAGATGCACCCACTGCTTACAAACTGGCCTATATTCACACCAATCACAAAGAAAAGAAGTATTAGCAACAAATCTCCCCTCACTTTCAATCTTATCAATTAATTTGATTGTCTCTTTTTTTAATTTATCAAGCTCCTCATCAGACCTTGTCGAGTCAACCTCTTTGTCAAATGCAAGAAAATGCCAAATAAGCTTAACATCTTTAACATCAGGATAATTATTCTTTACACCGATCATATACAAAGCAAGCTGACGATCAGACTTTATATACTTAGGCAGTGGCAGACGAGAATTTGTCTTATAATCATGGATTTCATAAAAACCAGCACCTGCTTCAACAAGTCTATCAATATAACCTTGAAGTTGATAACAACCTTTACTATCAAGATTAATAAGTATTCGGTCCTCAAGAGCAATGGTTTTGCCCTCAGTAAAAGGATGATAACGATCATAATATTTAGTAATAAACTTCTCAGCCATCTTAAGGTAATTATCTTTTTTGTACTCTTTTTTAACAATTACAATTGAATTGTCCCAGTTCTTCTCCCACACCTCATGTAAATATTTTATTAGGTCCTCAAGGGAATTTTTTTTTTCAAACTGAAGATCCTTATAGAGTTTTTCCAAAACCTCATGAACACAACTACCAAGAAATGCCTCAATACTTTGCGCAACTTCAGGTTCAACCTTATCGATATATTGGAGTTTATACTTGTAAGGACACTGCTCAAAGCAACTAAGCCGGGAGTGAGAATAAACTGTCATTTAAAAAAAGAATAAACTAGTTTATTTTAATTGTATTGAAATTAAAAATTAGGTGGAATATCATCATTTGAAACTATAGAAAACTTACAATCATCACAGATTCCGTCAGGATTATCTGTTTCATTTACTCCACATATTTTACAGATCATGTATTACACTCTTAATTTACAAATATCTTTTAAATTATCATAAAGCCTATCTTTAAATTCAGCATAATCCTTTTCATTTATTTCAACTAGAGAAAGACGGTTGATGTCATCATCAGAACCCCCAAATTTACCATCACGTAATAATTTGCAATTCCTCTCTAAGTTATCAAAAAGATCTGGAGAAATCATATTCCCACTCTCAATTTTTTTAAAAATTAATTTGCTTTCAAATTTAATTATGTTTTTACAGCTCTTGTTTATAAGATATAAATCAAAAATATCCCTTTCTTTCAATACAGGTCTTGTGAGAATTGCACGATATTTCTCAAGAATTATTTCATCAAGTGGATAGGTTTTAATTTCAATATCTAACAGGTTATATCCAATAGACTTCAAGAATAAATCTTGATTTATAATATTATTAATTTTTAATTTAACATAACCATGAAAAATATTTTCAAGAAAGTTTAATTCGATTTTAATTGGAATTTCTTCCCGGGTTATAAATGAATTATAATAAATATTTAAAATATATACTGCCCTAGAATTTCTAACAATTATATATTTACGATTGGTCCTTGAGGTTTCAAATAAAAAATTTCCATTATCACAAATTAACTTAATATCATCGATAATTGGTGCGATAAGACCTAAAATTGCCTTTTCCCTTTTATTTTTACTTCCCAATTTCCTCAGATAATTAGACCGTTCATAAGTAAAATCAATATCCTCGCTAATTCGTGGATAATCCAAATAATTTCGAGCAAGTAATGTACCACCCTTAAAGATTAGATTATCAAGATAAAGTACTTTTCCAGCATCCTTTAATCTTTGCCAAGTTGAAAGGAAAACTGAGATAAAATAATCCTTTTCAATATATTGATCTTCGATATTTGATTTCTTAATTTTTTTTACATAGGATATATATTTTTTAAAATTGGTACTATTCATAAGTACAATACCTTCTTTTTAAAATTCTTAGAATAATTTTTAAGATAACCCCTTATCTTTTCGTTTTTCTTGAAATCAGATAGCTCTAAAGGAGGATTTTTATTAAAGTAAACGAAATCGATATATGTTTTTTCAGGGTCTGAATAATAAAAAGTAATTCTATTTTTGGTTGTTTTTTTAATACTTCCAAAACCAAGTAGCTCTCTTTTAATTTTATGGAATTGATATTTTATTTCAAGAATCTTCTTTTCACCAGAAATACTGGAGTTAAGAATAATTGGATTTACTACCCCCTGCCATATTATATTATTTCTTTCAAGAGCACTATAGAGTCCAAAATACCATTTTATATTTAATTTATTAAGAATTGCATAAACCATCTCATTTGTAGAATAATCAGTATAGAATCCCTCTTTCTCTTTTGAATCTAATAGATAATAATAACTCTTAAAAATATAGAGAATATCCTTGTTTTTTCTTAGATTAACTATGATACTTTCTGAATATTTGTCTTGCAATACATCTCTAAATGACTTTTCTAACTGCCTTTTAGATACAAGTTTGTCTTTGAAAGATTCTAAGATATTTTTTAATATCTTTTCATCCTTATTCATAAACATAATTAAGGCAATAAAGTATTTAAATATTTTGTTTTGAAAAATCCAAAAAATTGGATAATTTGAAATGAATAATATATAAGTAAATTCTTAGTAATCGATGGATATCAATTCTAATTCAATAAAGTTAATAAACATGTTTCAAAAAACCCATATTTTATTTTTTCTTAAAAATTAATAATCTTCTCAATCTGTTTTTTTACTTTTACTATAAAAGAAGTATCTACTTTCTTAACTTTACTTTTGAACTCATCACTATAGGCAACTTCTCTTACCATTTTTCAAGATCTTCTAAAAACTTCTTTGCACTTTTTTGCTTAAACTCCCCGCGTTCATACTTTCTAAGAGCCTTTTCTGTTCTCAATGCAAATTTCAATTCTTCTTTGAATTTTTTATCTATATTCTTCATTCTTTGAAGAATCACTTGATTATTTTTTTTCAATATCAATAGTTCTTCACCAATTACCAAATCCTTTCTTAAATGACTAGGGATTACAATTTGTCCTTTTGAACTTAGTTTCGTTATTGCAACTTCAGTCATAATATCAACAATGTAAGATATGTCTTACATTATATTTAAAATTTTCTTGAAATCCTTATTTTTTATACTGTCCTTGCTACGATCAAAGTCATATCTAGAATTTGTAATTTCCTTTTGAATCATTTCTTCTGTCAAATTGATCTAAATTAAGAGTAAAATATAGAGTTAATTAATACAATATTAAGATTTTGTTATATTTATACCAAAAATCAAGTATTTATAGTTAAATTTTTATCAAACTAAAATAAATCTTTTTTACGCCTCTAACTATTTTTTACTTTATTATATATATCTTTTAAGGTATCAGCAATCTCATCAAGATATTTATCAATAGATTCAAAATTAATTCTTCTAGTTTGATAACCACCTAGATTTGAGAACCTATCTTTTTTCAGATCATCTAAAAACTGTTTAGGATCAGTAGAATTTAGTGTTTCACCAACTTCAATATAAAGTTTAATATCATGGATTGCAATATCTACATATTTATATCCATCATAGACTTCGAATTCACATGGGACGCCTCGTTTTTTCAATGCAATAAAAAGATTTCTAGGGTGTTTAGCTCCTTGATGATTCAAACATAATCCTTTGTTAAAAATTTTATTTGAAAATTCATATGTCTCTTTATCTATTTGTGATTTACAGATATCGCATTGATAGTTGCTTATATCGACATGTGGGCTTTCAGGTGGACTTTCATGTGGCATTTCTTGCATTAAATCTTGCTCAAAAGTTTCCAACTCTTTTTCTTCTCTACTAGATTCATAAATACTGCTAATAATCTTAAAAAATGAATCATATTCAATTTCTAAGTTATATTTTAGTTTAAAAAGTTTCCATAGTTTTTTTAGTTCCTCCTCAGCTTGATTGTCGCTATATTTTTTTTCAAAAAAATTGAATATTAAATCAGATAAACCTTTATTGATTAATTCTTTAGATTTTGATTCAATATACGCTTGGTTTTTTGATGCTTTTTCATTTTCCACTTTCGTATATTCTTTATAACAATTTGGGCATAACTTTGTTCCATCCTTAAGTATTGAATATTGCCAAAGGGTCTTATTGCACTTGGGGCAATTAAAAATATTATCAAACTTTTGAAGTTTATCCTTCATCCTCCATATCCTCAAGTTATGAATCAATTTAAAATAAATAAAGTTTTGTTATAAATATTTTTTTTAATTATTCTCAAAATTAGGCGGGATTTCATCATTACTAATAATTGAAAACTTACAGTCATCACAGATTCCATCAAAATTATAAGTTTGTTTTACCCCACAGATATTACATATCATATTATTCCCTTAACCCAAACTAATTATTTTCAATGGCTATAATAAGATACAAGCATAAAAGAATATCTGATGCAATAAATTGGATAAAATCCAAAGAAAATAATTTTTTAGAATTTAAAATCCTACAGCCCAAAAAGGTATTTAATCAGTTTAAATCCATTTGGAAAGCATTCGACAAGCCAGCTTAGCAGGTTAAAGTTGAAATCAAATGCTTTGTTTTTAGGAACGATTATTTCAAATGTTGACCACTCACTTTCAGCATCATAAACATCTATTGCCTTTGCTTTGATTGTATAGTCATCTTTTACTCCCCAAGAATGATTTATCTTGACGTCTGAGCCGGAAGAATAGAAGTCAGTTGATTCATTAGTGTTGTCGCCCCAGTCAATATAATATTTGACATCGTCTCCATCAGGATCTATTGTATTAAAGGTAAATTCATACTCTACATCCACCTTCACACTTGCAGGGCCATCTATAGTTGGTGCATCCGGCGGATTGCTAATTATCACATTTAAAGGCTCTGACCACTCACTTTCAGCATCATAAACATCTATTGCCTTTGCTCTTATTTTATATTCACCCTTTTCAAACCATGAGTGACCTACTGTCACCTCTTCACCAGATGCAAATGGTCCAATCCAATTCTCAAATTCACCATCCCCCCATTCTATATAATACCAAACATCATCTTCATTAAGATCGGTTGAGACAAAATTATATTCATAATATTCTCCCACCGCTCCACTCTCAGGACCTGTGATGTTCGGTGCATATGGTGCAACATTTTCAGGGAAATAAATCCACGCGATATAAACAAACTCACCAGAATAATTGCCAAAATATTCATGTATAAGATCTGAACCGGCCTTAATATCTATCGAGTGCGGATAACTTCGATTTTTAATAGAACTAACATATGCTGTAAAATCAGAATCGTTGTCCCAACCCTTCCAACCACCTTGTCCATGCAAAGAGCTACCATCTTCATATGAGTCGAAGTCTTCGGACCAAATAACTCCGCCTCCAACTTCTTCAAGAGAAAAATCGTCAAA